>JANLTC010000229.1:0-72296 GCA_031362725.1 Deltaproteobacteria bacterium
CGCCGAGCTCGGGCCCAACGCCGCCGGCGCTGCTGCGGCTCTCAGGAGACGCGCAACGGGCCCTCATGGCGAGCAACACCGCGGCGCAGCACGAGCTCTGGCTGGCAGTCGAGGTCGCCAATGGCGCGCCGTGCCGCTTGCTGCTCTCGAACCACGTATCGGTGGGTGGCGACGACGGCGAGAACACGGTGCCGCTGCGCATTGCGCGCGACGCGTGCGGCGTCGCGGTCGCCTTCCCCCCCGACACCGATCTCGGACGACGCTTTCCGGAAGGGTGCTTTTGCATTGATCCCGCCCGCGGTACGACGATCGAACGGGTGGCGGGCGACGAAGTGCTGTTTTCCGACGGCAGTTCGCGGGGCCTGCCATTCTTGACGATCGTGACGGCCGCGTCGCGCTCGGTCGGCTTCCGAATCACCGGGCATCTCGTCGATGCGAAGGGCAGCGACGCGCGCGAGATCGCTCCGGAAGCCAGCCGGATTCCGGAGCGGGAACGAAGTGAGCGCTTCTGGCGCGACATGACCGGGCCGCTCCGGCTGCAACCGGTTTCGAGCGCGCCGCTTGCCGAGGACGTCGCGGAGATCCAGGAGATACTGCCGTGGTTCGCGCACGACGCGTTGATCCACTACCTCGCGCCGCGCGGCCTCGAGCAATATTCCGGCGGCGGCTGGGGCACGCGCGACGTCTGCCAGGGGCCCGCCGAGCTGCTGCTCGCGCTCGGTCGCTGGGACCCGCTACGCGATCTGCTGTTGCGCGTCCATCGCAACCAGAACGCGGACGGCGACTGGCCACAGTGGTTCATGTTCTTCGAGCGCGAGCGCAACATCCGCCCCGATGACGCACATGGCGACATCGTCTTCTGGCCGGTGCTCGCCCTCGCGCAATACCTGTTGGCGTCGAGCGACGCGGGAATCCTCGACGAGACGGTGCCGTTCTTTCACGCCGAGGGTGACGAGCACGCCGAGCACGCGACGATCTGGCAGCACGTGGAACGCGCCCTCGGCCTCGTCGCCGCGCGCGTGATCCCCGGCACGCGGCTCGCAGCGTACGGCCACGGCGACTGGAACGATTCGCTACAGCCGGTGGATCCGGCGATGCGCGAGCGACTGTGCAGCGCGTGGACCGTGACGCTGCAATACCAGACGCTCCGCACGCTGGCCGCCGCTCTGCGCCAGATCGGACGCGACGCACACGCCCCGGCGCTCGACGCGATCGCCGTGCAGGTTCGCGAAGAGTTCCAGCGGCTGCTGATCGAGGACGGCGTGCTGGCCGGGTTCACGTATTTTCGACCCGACGGCGGCCTCGATCGGTTGCTGCACCCTCGCGACGGGAGCACCGGAATCCACTTTCGCTTGCTGCCGATGATCCACGCGATTCTCGCCGACTTGTTCACGCCGGAGCAGGCGCGCGCGCACGTCGCGTTGATCGAGGCCCACCTGCTCGCTCCCGACGGCGCGCGGCTCTTCGATCGCCCGCCGCCGTACTACGGCGGATTGCAACGCCACTTCCAGCGCGCGGAGACCAGCACGTTCTTCGGGCGCGAGATCGGCATCCTGTACACCCACGCGCACCTCCGCTACGCCGAGGCGATGGCGCACTGGGGCGACGCCGATGCTGCGTTTCTCGCGTTGCGTCAGGCGAACCCGATCGGCTTGCAGCGCGCGGTAGCGCCTGCCCGGCCGCGCCAGCGCAACTGCTATACGTCGAGCTCCGACGCGTGCTTCGCCGATCGCTACGACGCGGCGTCGCGCTATGACGAGCTGAAGGCGGGCGCGATTGCGATCGAAGGCGGATGGCGCGTGTATTCGAGCGGAGCCGGGATCTCGGTGAATCTGATCCGCGGCGCGCTCCTCGGGCTGCGCCAGTCGCGCACGCGCCTGGTGATCGACCCGGTGTTGCCGCAATCACTCGATGGCCTGCGCGCCACGATCGAGGTCGCCGGCTTGCCGGTCGAGATCGTCTACAGGATCCGCGAGCGCGGCTGCGGTCCGACCGCGCTGACACTGAACGGAGCGCCGCTCGGCTTCGAGTGCGAGCCGAATCCATACCGCGCGGGTGGGGCGAGCGTGGCGATGGACGCAGTGCGGGCGCGGCTCGTTGCTGGTGGCAACACGCTCGTCGTGGAACTTCGCTGATGCAGACGAAGCGATGACGATTCCGTCCCCGGGCGACACAGAAGCGGGTGAGTCGATCGACGCCTTCGGCGATCTCTCCGGCTGGACTGCGATCGCCCCGGGCCGGGCGCGGCTGGCGATCACGCGAGACGACGGCTGGGGTGGCAGCGCGATGCGCCTCGATTTCGACTTTCACGGCGGCGGCGGTTTCATCGTCGCGCGCAAGCGCTTCGAACGCACGATGCCGCTCAGCTGGGCGTTCCGCATGCAGGTGCGCGGCGCAGCGCCCGCCAACCGGTTCGAGTTCAAACTCGCCGACCCGTCCGGGCGCAATGTGTGGTGGTTCCATCGCGACGCATTCGAGTTCTCGCCCGCGTGGCAGCCGCTGCGGATCCGCAGCCGCGAAGTCGAGTTCGCCTGGGGACCCGCTGGCGGGGGCGCGATGCGCGAACTCGGCGCGATCGAGATCGCCATCGCTGCGGGCCCCGGCGGCAAGGGCAGCATCTGGCTCGCAGACCTGCGCTTCGAGGACCTCGAGCCGAAGATGCCGCCCGCGGTGAGTGCATCGAGCGCGTTGCCAGCCCATTTTCCCGCGTACGTGCTCGACGGCTCTCCGCGGACGAGTTGGCGCAGCGAAGTGACGGCGGGCCCGCAGTGGATCACGCTCGACTTCCAGGCCGAGCGGGAATACGGCGGACTCGTCATCGACTGGGAAGCGCGCGGCGGCGCGCGCGCCTTCGATGTGCGGACCTCGGACGACGCCGAGATGTGGACGACTGCCTGGACCGCACATCAGGCCGACGGCGAACGCAGCTACGTGCCGCTGCGAGGCGGCTCCTCGCGCTTCGTCCGACTCGATCTGCTCGAGAGTCGGGACGGAGCCGGCTTTGGCATCGTCGGCATCGAGGTGCGCCCGAACGACTTCTCGCGAACCCCGGACGAATTCTTCCAGAACGTCGCGCACGAGCAGCGCCGCGGCCTGCACCCGCGCTGGCTGGTTCGCGAACAGAGCTACTGGACGCCGATCGGTGTCGCGAGCGGCTCTCCTTCGGCGCTGCTGAACGAGGAAGGTCTGCTCGAAGTCGATCGCGGCAGCTTCTCGCTCGAACCGTTCTTGTTCGCGGACGGACAGCTCATCACCTGGGCCGACGCCGAGATCTCGCAGCAACTCGAGGACGGTTGGCTGCCGATTCCGTCCTCGCTGTGGCGCGCGAACGGTTTCGCTCTCACGACGACGGCGTTCGCAACGGAGGCGCAAGGCGCGCCTGCGCTCTACGTCCGTTACTGCATCGAGAACACCGGCGAGACGCCGCGCGCGGTGCGCTTCTTCTGCGCGATTCGCCCGTTTCAGGTCACGCCGCTGTGGCAGGCGTTCCGGGGATTGGGCGGCTCATGCCCGATCGGCGAACTCCGCTGGCATGCGGGGGCGGTGTGGGTCGATGAGCGCAAGCCGGTGATCCCGCTCGAGTCGCCGAGCGGTTTCGGCGCCGCCGCCTTCGAGCAGGGTGGCGTCACGCGACTGCTCGAGCGCGGCGAAGTACCGAGCCGCGATCACGTGCGAGACGCATTCCGACACGCGTCGGGTGCGCTTCGCTTCGATCTGGAACTCGCACCGGGCGCGGTGCGCGAGCTCTACCTGGCAGCGCCCTTCGGCACGCACGACCCCGCCAATTCCAACTTTGCCGAGCTGCAGCGGATCGGCGGCGCAGCGCTCCTCGAGCGTGCCGCTTCCGCCTGGCGACAGAAGCTCGATCAGGTGGAGCTCCGCGTCGGCGATGCCGAGCATCCGTCCATGGACGCACTGCGAACCGCGGCCGCGCACATCCTGATCAATCGCGACGGCCCCGCGCTCCAACCCGGTCCGCGGCGCTACACGCGATCGTGGATCCGCGATGGAGCGACGATGGGAGCGGCGCTGCTCCGCGTCGGCTGCGCGGACGAGGTCCGCGACTTCCTGCGCTGGTATGCCCCCTACCAGGCCGTCGACGGCAACGTGCCGTCCTGCGTCGATCGCACAGGGCCCGACTGGCTGCCCGAGCACGACAGTCACGGCCAGCTGGTGTTCCTGGTGGCGGACTACTTCCGCTTCACGCGCGATCGCGCCTTTCTCGCCGAGATGTGGCCGGCGGTGCTGCGCGCGGTGGACTACCTCGAGTCGCTGCGCAATCAGCGTCTGACCGCCGAATTCGCGACCGGCGATCGCAGGGCGTGCTTCGGCATCCTGCCCGAATCGGTCAGCCACGAGGGCTACCTCGCGCAGCCGGTCCACGCGTACTGGGACGACTTCTGGGCGCTGCGCGGACTCGGCGACGCGATGCATCTGGCGCGCGGACTCGGCGACGCGGCGCAAGAGCAACGGATCGCTGCGTTGCGCGACGGCCTGCGGACCTGCCTGTATGCGTCGATCGAGGCGACGATTGCCGCGCGCGGCCTCGCGTACGTGCCGGGCTCGGTCGAGTGGGCCGACTTCGATCCGACAGCCACCGCCACGGCGCTGACGACGACCGACGCGATTGAGTGTCTGCCGCCCGCTGCGCTGACGTTCACCTACGACGAGTACCTTCGCGGCTTCCGAAAGCGCCGCCGTGGCGAGATCGACTGGAACAACTACACGGCCTACGAGATCCGCATCCTGGGCGCGCTGATACGCCTTGGGCGCATCGAAGAGGCGCACGAAGTGCTCGAGTTCTTCCTGGCCGATCGGCGCTCGCGCGCGTGGAATCAATGGCCTGAGATCTCCTGGCGCGACCCGCGCAGTCCCGGCCACCTCGGCGATGTGCCGCACTCGTGGATCGGGGCCGAGTGGATCCTCGCGGTGTTGAGCCTGTTCGCGTACGAGCATCCGACCAACGGTTCGCTGGTGCTGGCGGCGGGCATTCCCGCTGACTGGCTCGACGGCGGCACCGAGATCGCCGTCGAGAATCTGCCGACCTGGTACGGCCGGCTGTCCTACACGCTGTCACGACAGCGTGACGACACCCTTCATGTTTCCTTGACCGGTGATCTCGAGGCGCCGCCCGGCGGTATCGTGGTGCATTCGGCACTGTCGTGGCCCCTCGCGAGCGTTACGGTCGATGGCCGGAGCGTTGCGGACCACGAGGCGAGAAGCGTCATAATCGATCATTGCCCCGCAACCGTGGTGCTGAAATGCCGAGTTCCATCCGCAGAGAAGGGAACGCCGTGACCGATCCGTCGTCGACGCGGCTTGCCCCCGCAGAACTCCGGAACCTCGATGCCTATTGGCGAGCCTCCAACTATCTCGCCGTCGGGCAGATCTACCTCTTCGACAATCCGCTGCTCCGGGAACCGCTCCTTCGCGAACATGTGAAGCCGCGGCTGCTCGGTCATTGGGGTACGACGCCCGGTCTGAATCTCATCTACACGCATTTGAATCGTGTGATCGCGCAGGGCGACTTGAACATGATCTACGTGATCGGCCCGGGGCACGGCGGCCCGGCGATCGTCGCGCACACGTGGCTCGAGGGGACGTACAGCGAGGTCTATCCGGAGATCTCCCAGGACGAAGAGGGAATGAAGCGACTCTTTACACAGTTCTCGTTCCCGGGCGGCATCCCGAGCCACGTCGCGCCGGAGACGCCCGGATCGATCCATGAGGGCGGCGAGCTCGGCTACGCGCTCTCCCATGCGTTCGGTGCGGTGTTCGACAATCCCGATCTGATCGCCGCGTGTGTGATCGGCGACGGCGAAGCCGAGACCGGACCGCTCGCCACCAGCTGGCACGGCAACAAGTTCCTGAACCCGGTTCGCGACGGCGCGGTGCTGCCGATCCTGCACCTCAACGGCTACAAGATCGCGAACCCGTGCTTTCTCGCGCGCATTCCGCAGGACGAGTTGCGCAAACTGCTCGAGGGCTACGGCTACACGCCGTACTTCGTCGAAGGCCACGATCCCGCACTCGTACACCAGGCGATGGCGGCGACACTCGACACCGCGATCGCCGAGATCCGCGCGATCCAGACGGACGCGCGCAGCCGCGGATTCCAGGGCCGACCGGCGTGGCCGATGATCGTTCTGCGCACGCCGAAGGGTTGGACGTGTCCACCCGAGATCGACGGCAAGAAGTGCGAAGACTACTGGCGTAGCCATCAGGTCCCGATGAGCGACATGGACCAGCCCGGGCATGTCGCGATCCTCGAGCAGTGGATGAAGAGCTACCGGCCCGAGGAACTCTTCGACGCGAGCGGAGCACTGCGACCGGAACTCGCGGCGCTTTCGCCGAAGGGCATGCGCCGGATGAGCGCCAACCCGCACGCCAACGGCGGCCTGCTGCTGCGCGACCTGCGATTGCCCGACTACCGCGACTACGCCGTCCTTGTGCCGAGCCCCGGCGCTAGCGACGCCGAGTCGACGCGCGAGATGGGCAAGTACCTGCGCGACGTGATGAAGGAAAATCTCGACGCGCAGAACTTCCGGCTCGTCAGTCCGGACGAGAGCAACTCGAATCGGTGGCAGGACGTGCTCGAGGTGACGGACCGCTGCTTCGTCGCCGAGATCTACCCCGAGGACGATCACCTCGCGCCCGATGGGCGCGTGATGGAAGTGCTGTCCGAGCACCAGTGCCAGGGCTGGCTCGAGGGCTACCTGCTGACCGGCCGTCACGGCTTCTTCTCGTGCTACGAAGCCTTCATCCACATCATCGACTCGATGTTCAACCAGCACGCCAAGTGGCTGAAGGTCTGCGGCGAGATTCCGTGGCGACGTCCGATCGCGAGCCTCAACTACTTGCTCAGCTCGCACGTCTGGCGCCAGGACCACAACGGCTTCAGCCACCAGGATCCGGGTTTTCTCGACCATGTGATCAACAAGAAGTCGGAAGTGATCCGCGTCTATCTGCCGCCCGACGCCAACTGCCTGCTGTACGTGACCGACGAGTGCCTGCGCAGCCGCAACCGCGTGAACGTGATCGTCGCCGGCAAACAGCTCGCGCCGCAGTGGCTGACGATGGAACAAGCGGTGGCGCACTGCACCGCGGGAATCGGGATCTGGGAGTGGGCGAGCAACGATCGCGGCGGCGAGCCCGACGTCGTGATGGCGTGTTGCGGCGACGTGCCGACGCTCGAGACACTGGCGGCCGTGGACCTGCTGCGGCGCTTCGTCCCGGATCTGAAGGTGCGCGTCGTGAACGTCGTGGACCTGATGACGCTGCAGTCGCCGCGCGAGCACCCCCACGGCCTCACGGACGCCGAGTTCGACGTGCTGTTCACGACCGACAAACCGATCGTCTTCGCGTTCCATGGCTATCCGTGGCTGATCCATCGACTGACCTACCGGCGCAGCAATCACGGAAACCTGCACGTCCGTGGCTACAAGGAGGAGGGCACCACCACGACGCCCTTCGACATGGCGGTGCTGAACGACCTCGATCGCTTCCATCTCGTGTCGGACGTGATCGACCGCGTCCCGAAACTCGGTGCCCGCGCGGCCTACGCGAAGCAGTCGATCCGCGACAAGCTGCTCGAGCACTCCCAGTACATCCGGCGCCATGGTGACGACATGCCGGAAATCAGGAATTGGCGTTGGGGCCAGACGGAGAGCGCCGGGCCTGCGCGCACGACGACGGAATCGGACAACATTTGAGCCGCCGCGCGCAAGACTGACGAGCACCGATGACGCTGCCGAAGCACAAGACCAAGATCGTCGCGACGATCGGCCCGGCGTCTGACTCGCTCGCGATGCTCGAGCGGCTACTGCGCGCCGGACTCGACGTCGCGCGGCTCAACTTTTCGCACGGCGATTTCAGCGCGCACGGTGAATCGATCGAGCGGATCCGCGCCGCCGCGCGGGCGACCGGCCGGCGCGTCGCGATCCTCGCCGATCTGCCCGGCCCGAAGATGCGCCTCGGCACGATCGATCCCGAACCGATCCAGCTGCGCACGGGCGACTCGTTCACATTGACGACACAGGACGTCGTCGGCACTGCGCAACGCGTCTCGATGAGCTTCGAGCGCTTGCCGCAGGTCGTGAAGCCCGGCGACCTGCTCTTCCTGAACGACGGCCTGGTGCAGCTGCAGGTCGAGCGCGTCGCGGGTGACGACGTGCTCTGCAGCGTTGCGGTCGGCGGCGAGCTTCGTTCGCGCAAAGGCCTGAACCTGCCCGGCATCGATCTCGGCATCGGCGCCTTCACGGACCACGACCGCGCCTGCCTCGAGTTCGCGCTTGCCAACGGCGTCGATGCGGTGAGTCAGTCGTTCGTCGAGACGGCGGCCGACATCGAAGCGGTTCGCGCCGCGGCGCAGGCGGTCGGCAAACAGCCGTTCGTGATCGCGAAGATCGAGCGCGCCGATGCACTCACGCACTTCGAAGAGATCCTCGCCGCGGCCGATGGCATCATGGTCGCGCGCGGCGATCTCGGCGTCGAAGTGCCGATGGAAGAGATCGCGGTGACGCAGAAGCGGCTGATCGCGCGCGCAAACCTCGCGGGCAAGCCGGTGATCACCGCCACGCAGATGCTCGAGTCGATGGTGGCGAGCCGACTGCCCACGCGCGCCGAAGCCACCGACGTCGCGAATGCGATCCTCGATGGAACCGATTGCGTGATGCTCTCGGGGGAGTCGGCGATGGGCCGGTATCCCGAGGAAGCCGTGACGATGCTCGCGAAGATCGCCGCCGCGACGGAACCGCACCGGTCGCGCGCTGGCCTCCACGCGCTGCGCGAGGTCACGAGCGACCGTTCGACCTCGACCACCGCCGAGAAGATTGCCTCGGTCGTGGAGCATGCTCTCCAAACGGTGTCGTGCGCGGCGATCTTCGTGCCCACGCGAAGTGGCGCGACGGCGCGGATGATCTCGCGTTTCAAGCCGAGCGTGTGGATCGCGGCGCCGTCGGAGCACGCAGCCACCTGCCAGGGGTTGGTCTTCTCCTATGGCGTGCAGCCGATCGAGGCCGCCCGCGAGCCGGACGACTGGCGCGACTTCGCCCGGCGCTGGCTCGAGGAAGAGCAGATCGCCGGCGACATCGCGATGCTGGTCGCGGGTCCATCGCAGCGCAGTCCCGACGCGAGTCACCGGATCGAGTTCCTGCAGGTCGGCGCCCGTCCGTCTGCCGCGTCGAAGTGGTGAGGACATGACCGTGCACGAAGCCGCCGCGAAGATTCTCGTGGTGAACAGCGGCTCGTCTTCGCTGAAGTACAGCGTCTTCGATCGGGAGAGCGAAGCGAGCGCTGCGCACGGAGTCGTCGAACGCATCGGCGCAAGCGGAACCCAACTCGTCCAGCGCAGCGCGAACGGCGAGGTCAGCCGCGCATTGCCGCAGGGCGGCTATTCCGAGGCCTTCGCGGCGATGCTGCGTGAGCTGTCCGCGCCGGGCACCGGCGTGCTGCGCGACGTCTCCGAGATCGCGATGGTGGGGCATCGCGTGGTGCACGGCGGCGAGCGCTTCGCCGCGGCCGCGCTGATCGACGACGCCGTGCTGCGCGCGATCGAAGCGCTGGCCCCGCTCGCGCCGCTCCACAACCCGGTCGATGCAGCGGGCATTCGTGAGGCGCGGCTGCTGTTCCCGGGGGCTGCGCACGTCGCAGTCTTCGACACCTCGTTCCACCACACGCTGCCGCCGCACGCGTATCTCTATGGACTTCCCTACGCGTACTACGAGCAGAAGGGCATTCGCCGCTACGGCTTCCACGGAACGTCGCATTCGTACGTCGCGCTCGCGGCGGCGCAGCATCTCGGCCGCGATCCCGCCGAAGTCGCGATCATCAGCTGTCACCTCGGCAACGGCGCCTCGCTGTGCGCGATCGACCGGGGTCGCTCGGTCGACACCTCGATGGGATTCACACCGGGCGAAGGGCTGATCATGGGCACGCGCTGCGGCGATCTCGATCCCGGCGTGCTGCTCCATCTGCAGCGTGTCGACGGCCTCAGCGACGCGCAGGCCGAAGAACTCCTGAACGAACGCAGCGGGCTGCTCGGACTCTCCGGTCTTTCGAGCGACATGCGCGAGATCGAGCGAGCGGCCGCCGCGGGCGACCCGCGCGCGCTGCTCGCGGTGCAGACGTTCAGCTACCGCGTTCGCAAGTACATCGGCGCGTACGTCGCGGCGCTGGGCAGACTCGACATCCTGCTCTTCACCGGCGGCATCGGCCAGGGAAGCGCAGGCGTTCGCTCACTCGCAACGCAGGGACTCGAGTGCATGGGCATCCAGCTCGACGCGCAGCGCAATCTCGCTGCGCGCGGCTTCGATCGGATCTGCCCGATCTCGACGGACGCTTCCCGCGTGGAGATCCTGGTCGTCCCGACCAACGAGGAACTGATGATCGCGCGCGAGACGCTGCGCGCGATCGGGCGCCCGGGCCGCTGACCGAACCGCGCGCGCACGGGGCCCGAGGCGACCGCTCATGCGCGTAACCGTGCGCTCAGGTGCCCGAAGTGCGAACTACCGATCGAACGCGACGAAGGTGCCGTTGATCCACCGGCCTGCGCCCGGCGATGGCCACAACGGCCCGACCAACACGCGCCCGTCAGCGGCAACCGAGTGCAGGATCTCCCATGCCCGGCCGGGCTCCGGGTGCTGTTGCCTGCAAGGTCCCGTGGCGAGGTGCAAGGGGCTGACAGCGAGATGCCCGACGAACGTCAGCTCCGGCGGCACGCCGACGTGAAAGGCCGCGTGTCCGGGGTTGTGTGCGCCGGTCCATTCCGCACGCAGTCCGTCGACGATGCGGTCGTCGTCGCGAAAGGTGTCGACGAGACCACTCTCGAACAAAGAAGTGAATCCTTCTCGCACGAGATCGGACGTCATCTGCTCGGGAAAGGATTCTCGCGCTGGCTCGCTCATCAGGATACGGCTGTTCGTGAAGAACGGTCGCCAACCGGCGTCGATACCGGCTTCGCGCACCGCGATCATGCCCATGCTCTCGATGTGCGAGAGCAACACCGTGTCGACCGCGTCGGGATCGATCCCCGCGGCTCGAAAGGCGCTGCCCACCGCGTTCTGGTGCGCCGCGGTGCTCGCCGGGTCGTGCAGGATCTCGTCGGCGTTACCCATCGGATCGACGACGATCGTGCGTCCGCGCCCGTCGATGACCCACGTGCATGCGGCCACCTTCACCTTGTCACCCTCGGCCCACAACGGTTCACCCCAGGCGACGCCACGGACTTCGTCGGGGCTGAGCCCGGTCGCCGACGGGTCGATCGCGGCATCGACGTAGAGCACCCGGGTCAGCCGGAGGTCACCGATCCTCAGTGTCGTCGTCACCCGAACAGTCTGGCTCAGCAGCGGAGCGAGCGCGAGAATCGTTCGCAGCGACGCGGTGCGCGTCCCGACCAGCGACGGACACATGGCTGCGCGCGATCGCGCGCTCGACCTCATGATCCTCGCCGCTCGCCGCCGGCTCGCTACGCGGGAGCGCTAGCCGATCAGCGCGCGAACGGGATCCGAAGCGATCGCTTCTGCGCGTAGGCGTCCGCCGAGCTCGTGTGCGCGTTCGGCGACGATCTCGTTGTCGAGGATCGCTTCGAGCGCGGCGGTAAGGCGCGTCGCATCGAGTCGGTGACGCGGGATTCCCGGCGCTGCGATGCCGAGTTGCAAGACGCGACGCGACCAATAGAACTGATCCGCGATGTGCGGCACCACGATCTGCGGGACGCCCGCGCGGGCGGCGGTCGTCGTCGTGCCGGCGCCGCCGTGGTGCACGATCGCGGCGCAACGAGCGAACAGTGTCGGGTGCGAAACCGCCTCGATCGCCATCACGCCTTCCGGCAGCGGTCCATCGCCGAGTTCGGCCCAGCCCGCGCTGATCACCGCGCGACAGCCGACGCGCACGATCGCATCGACGAGCACCCGCGTCGTAGCTGCGGGCTTCGAGTCGGGCATGCTGCCGAAGCCGAGATACACCGGAGGCGGTCCCGCATCGAGGAACGACTCGAGCTTGGCGGGGAGCGGCTCGCCTTCGAGTGGATGCAGCGATGCAACCTGATCGACCGGAACCGGCGCGTCGGCCGGCGCGGCGGCCAGCGACGGATCGACCGCGAGCAGCGGCCGACTTCCGAAGAGCAACTTCAAGATGTCGATGCGCGGGTCGAGACCGAGGCGGCGGCGCGCGGGCGCGAGCGCGCTGCGAACCGACCACGTGAGCGGCGTCATCACCAGCGGCCACAGCGCGCGGTTCAGCCAGCCGGGCATACCCTGCCACGGTGTGAAGATCGGCCCGTGCTCGCGCGACGGGAACATTGCGGGGCAGTACACGACGTAGCGATACGCGACCCCGCACGCCTCGGCCGCGGTCGACGCCGCCATCTCTGCGCCGCCGCCGACGACGAGGTCGGCGCCGCGCGTCTGCTCGAGCAGTGTCTCGAGGCGCTCCTCGAAGCGCTCCCGCATGTAGCGGAAGCCTTCCCTGATCGCGCGCACCGGGTGACCGTCGAGGACGTCCGCGTGCTCGTCGAGGAACGCGCGGAACGACGCGCCGCACGGAACGAAGTGCACGCCGCGTGAGGCCGCCTGCGCCGCGAAGTCGGGCGGACCGGCGAGGACGACGTCGTGACCGGCGTTCGACAGCCGGACACCCAACTCGATCAACGGCTGCAGGTCGCCGCGGGTGCCTTCAGCAGCAAGGACGATGCGCATCGGGGAGGTCCTCCGACCTCCCTTTTCGTCGGACCCGGATGAAACCTGCGGGTTGGATTCGTCGGTGCGGTCGGCTGGCGGCAACAGGAGCCGCTCGCGCGCTGCCGTCGCAACGAAAAAGGGCCGGAGCGCTCGCACGGTCCGGCCCCTCGACACTTGCCGGTTTCCCGGCGCGGATGCGGCGCAGTCCGCCTTGCGTCGCGCTGCGATCGCCGCGGGGCCGAGCGACACCAGGATCGCGGTACCCGGCTCGGGAATCGGGAACGCCGTGAAGTCGATGCTGCGAATGTCGAACGCGGTCGCGCCCGAGTTCCCGGCAACCAAGATCCACGAAGTCGAAGGCGCAGCCCACGGACCGTTGAAGGTCTCGTTGCCGCCACAGAATGAGAAAACGGCGCAGGTGTCGGAACCCGCGAGCGCGTAGCTCGACCCGGTCCAGCGGAACCAGCGCACGTCGTCGCCGATCGGCGCGATCAAGTCGCACTGCGACGCGACCGCGCCGCAACCGAGCCCGCGCGTTCCGAAGAACGCGTTGCCACTGATGTTCACGTTGAGCGCGGAGAAGCCGCCGGTCGCCTGGACGATCGATGCCGACGACTGATCCGAGAGCGCGGCGCAATCGATCGAGAGGGCCTCGGCGCCCGAGACGACGAGCAGCGCCGCCTCGAGTTACCGGACGGCAAGCAAACGCCGGCCGCGATCGGCTCGAGCGCGATGGAAGCGCCGCACCCTTCGGGAGCAGATGCGCGCGCGACTCGACGCCGAGTCGCCGAAGCCTGGATGACGTGCTGCAATGGGCGGATCGGATCGGCGCGGCCGAGACCGAGCTGAAGAAGTGCCGACTGCTTACGATGTCGGAGATTCGAACGTTGCCGACGCCGGAGCGGCGCCAGAAGCTCGTGCAGATCTTCGAGCAGCGACACGGGCACCGGCAGGGGTTTTCAGTGGGAGGATCCGCCGCCCGGCTTGCCGGAGTAGCATCAGCAGGCGGAGCGCCGAGGAGAACGGGATGACGAAAAGTGTGATCGCGATGGCGATCCTGTTGCTGTCAGCGAGCGTCGCGACGGCGAACGGCGGACATGGCCACGGTGGTGGCCCGTATTACGGCGGCCACAACCATGGCGGTCACTACGGCGGTCACTACAACGGCGGCTACTACCGTGGTGGCTACGGCTGGGGCGGAGGCTGGGGAAGCGGTTGGGGCGGCGGCTTCGCCGTGTATCCGCGGGTGGTCATCGGGGGCGGACCCTTCTGGGGCGGCGCGCCGTATCCCTACTACCCGTACGGTTACTACCCGCAGCCGGTGGTCATCGCGCCGCCGCAACCCCAGGTCTACGTGCAACAGGCGCCGCAACCGTACTGGTACTACTGCGAGGATCCGAAGGGCTACTACCCGTACGTTCCGCAGTGTCGCAACGAATGGCTGAAAGTGGTACCGAGGACGGATTCGACGAACCCGTGACGGTCGCGCCCCAACGAGTGGAGTTCCAGACATGCTGATCCGATCGATGCTCCCCGCGTCCCTGCTGTTGCTCACCGCATGCGCGACGATGCCGCTCGGCCCGAGCGTGCTGGTGCTGCCGGGTTCGGGCATCTCGTTCGAGCAGTTCCAGGAAGACAACGGCGTGTGTCAGGAATGGGCGGCGCAGCAGACCGGGAATCCGCAGCAGGCAGGTGAGAATCGCGCCGCGGCGGGCGCCGTGATCGGCACGCTGGTCGGCGCCGGAGCGGGCGCCGCGATCGGCGCCGCAACGGGCAATCCGGGCGCCGGCGCCGCGATCGGCGCGGGCAGCGGCCTGGTGCTCGGCACCGTGGGTGGCGTGGACGCGGGCCAGGGCTGGTACTACGAAGTGCAGCGCCGCTACGACAACGCGTTCCAGCAGTGCATGTACGCCAAGGGCAATCAGATCCCGATGAGCGTCGCGCCCTCGGGCAGCTCTTACGCGCCGCCGCCTCCGCCGCTCGGTTACTCGAATCCTCCGCGTTCGGGTGAGTCGATTCCGCCGCCCCCGCCCGGTCCGCCGCCCCCGCCGCCGCCTTCGTGAGCGACGCCCCGCGCCGCCGCTACGAACTCCCCGACGCCGAACTGGAACGCGACCTCGAGTCGCTGCTCGAGCGATTCCAGGCGCGCTATGGCGCGAGCGAGAGCCCCGAGTCGGTCCGCCAGCTGCTCGTCACCGCACTGCGTCTGATCACCGATGGCGCCACACGCGCCGACATGAAGCTCGTCGCGAACGCGCAAAAGGAACTGCGCCACGCATTCCGCGTCTTCGCGCCGTACGAACACGTACGCAAGGTTGCCATCTTCGGCTCCGCTCGAACGCAACCCGGCTCGCCCGACTGGCTCGCGGCGGAAGGCTTCGCCGAGCGCATCGTGCGCGCGGGCTGGATGGTGATCACCGGCGCCGGGCCCGGCATCATGGAAGCCGCGCAAGGCGGCGCTGGCCGGCAGGCCTCGTTCGGCGTCAACATCCGACTGCCGTTCGAGCAGCAGCCGAATCCGACGATCGCGGGCGACTCGAAGCTGATCAACTTCCGGTACTTCTTTACGCGCAAGCTGATCTTCGTGAAGGAAGCCCACGCGATCGTGCTGTTCCCGGGCGGCTTCGGCACGCACGACGAAGGCTTCGAAGCGCTGACGCTGATCCAGACCGGGCGCAGCGAAATCGTGCCGGTGGTCTTCGTCGATGCACCCGGCGGAAGTTATTGGCGCGACTGGGAGCGCTACGTCGAGTCTCATCTGCGCGAACGCAGCCTGATCAGCCGCGATGATCTCGCGCTATTCCGTGTCACCGACGACATCGACGTCGCGGTGCGCGAAGTCGCCGACTTCTACCGCAACTACCACTCGAGCCGCTTCGTGCGCGACTTGCTGGTGCTGCGCCTGCGCGTGGCGCCGAGCGACGCGGATCTCGCGGCGCTGAACGACGAATTCGGCGAGCTGCTGCTCGGCGGTCGCATCGAGAGCTGCGGGGTTCTACCCGAAGAAGAAGGCGAGGACGCCGCTTTGCCACGTCTCTCGCTGCTCTTCAATCGCCGTCGCGTAGGATTGCTGCGACGGCTGATCGATCGCGTCAACAGTTGGGCGGCGGACGCCGGATCGCCGCGCGACGCGAGTCCGCGCGCGATCACCGAAAGCGCGCTGCCGCTCGAGGCGGAGAACGCGGAACTGGAAGACGAGCCGGAACGCGGCTGACGGATCGCGACGCAAGTGTCGCCGTTTGCCAAATGCCACCTCGCTTCGAACTACGGCCGCGCCGACCAAGGTCGAACTGTGCCGACCGTCGACTCCGCTTCGCCGCGATCGATGGCAGCAGCGACGCACGCTGCGATCTCGACGCTGGTGAGCCAACGCGACCCGGTTGCGAGCGGCATGAAGCCCAACACGATCTGGTGGTAGCAGAGCCCGGGGAGCGCCTCGAATGGTCGGCGCTGCTCGGCGAGAGACCTCGTCGGATCGGCCGCGGCGCTGCCAAGAACATGGAAGGACGAGAGGTGCAAGCCGGCTCGCACCGCCTCCTCCGCGAGCACCAGCGCCGCATCCGGCGCGTGCTCTTCGTCGACCCAAGCGAGAAGAAGCGTGATCGGACCGTGCAGAGCGAGCGCAGCACGAACGGCACTGCGGAGACGCTCGGTCTGGCTGTAGTCGAGAGCGATCGCCTCGTGATGGCACCGTTCGCTGCGGATGCGCTCGTCGAGCGCACGCAGCGACGATTCGGTGCGCGCGATCGACGTGAGCGTGCGCACCGAACGGGCAATCGACACCGAGGCCTCGAGCAGCATCCCCGTGCCGCCGCCGACGAGCGCATGACCGGCGGTGTCCGTGTCTTCTCCCGCTCTCCCGAGACCCGATCAGCAGCTGCCCTTCGACTCGGGATCGGCCAGGTTCCCGCCCGCGCTCCGCCGAGCGCGCCAGCCGAGGATCAGAAACCCCGGCGGCCCGATCATCGCCGTCGGCACCGTAGACAGCAGGGGTTCGGGTGTCCCCTTCAGACTGTGCACGAGGAACGTCAGGGTTACGGCAATGCAGCTCGACACGGCGGCAGCCAGCAGCAGCGCGACCGCCGGATTCGCCCCCCTTCGCGCCAGTCTCTCGTTGTTCTTGACGATGAAACCCGCGACGAAGAATGTGTAGGTCGCTTGCTTGAGTGCGGCAGTCGTCGCGAGAGAAACGCCGTGCGCGTAGTTGAGACGGAACACGATCCCGCCGAGCAGCGTCGCACCCACGATCGCGCCGCGGTAGTCGATGTTGGCGTCGAGCGCCGCGCGGATGCGCTTCAGCATGTCGCGGCTCGTGTAGACGCCTGGTCGTAGCCGAGCGCGGCAAATGCGAAGCCGAGCTGCGCGTCGATCTGCGCCTTCAGCGCCGGGTCTTCCGTGAATCGGTGGGGCGCATAGTCCGCAATGGTGCGGATGTATTCCTGCAACGGGCCCGCCCGTGCAGCGAAGTCGCCGAGCCCGAGCGTCTCATAGATGTCGTGCAGCCAACGCATCCGGTCGGCGACGAAGTCCTCGTAGCGGATCTCGATGAGGTTTTCCGACTGGATTCGGTGTCGGTCCTTCAGGAATCCCTCCATGTACCCCTTGTACTGGTACAGCGCGAACTCGGTGATCTCCTGGTCTGAAACCGCTTGAAGGCCGTACTTTCGGACCATCGTCGCGTGTAGGTTGATCTGCGACGGGATGACTTTGTAGGGGTTGCGCTTGATGTGGATGAACTTGGCGTTCGGAAACAGTTCGAGCACGACCGCGAGATTGGCCATCGTCGCGGGACTCTTCAGCAGCGAGCGCGAGCGTCGCATCAGCGCGGCGGCTTTGCGCAGCGTGCCCAGATACACCTGCTTCCACTCCGGATACGCCGGCGAATCGACGGAAAAGTCGAACACGTAGGTGTCGAGCCAGTGTCGATGGTTCCGCGGGAAGCTGTACTTGTGGTACTCGCAGTGCGGCGTGAGTTTCACCAGCGGCACCTCGTCGTCCTGCGGGCTGCCGGGGCCGACTTCCATGTCGTCGAACGGGCGCCGGAAATCGATCCAGCCGAGGAACCGGTCGATCGCCTTGTCGAAGAGCATGCAGCAACCCGGCAGCACCATTTGCGAAGGACGCGTATAGGCGAATTG
This sequence comes from Deltaproteobacteria bacterium, assembly GCA_031362725.1. Lineage (GTDB taxonomy): Bacteria > Myxococcota_A > UBA9160 > UBA9160 > PR03 > PR03. The sequence goes on from JANLTC010000229.1 coordinate 17,816, forward strand.
CGGATCGAGGCTCATCAGGTTGAGCAGGTGCGTGGTGCCGCTGCGGTCGTGACCGAGAATGACGAGCGGGCTGTCGCTGATCTGTGTGTCGTCGATCTGCCTGCCATACAGCAGTCGCTCCAGGCAATTGAACGGCAGCAGCGTCAGCGACACCAGGAACAGCACGAGGACGCGCGGAGTATGGCGCGCATCGAAGCCGCCGTTGGCTCTGAGGATCCTGAACAACGTGACCGGGTCGGTGAACGCGAGATAGGCGGGAAACTGCAAGGCGTCACTCTCCGCCGGGATCGGGCCGCCCGTCGGCGATCATCAGGATGCCCTCGACTACGCCGAGATACACCGCGCCGTCCCTCGCAATCGCCGGCGAGCCCCAGTTGATGTCGAAGTGCTGGCCGGCGCCGATGAAACGCTCGTAGACTGGTTTGCCGGTGACGAAGTCGAGAGCGATGAAGTACCAGGCGTTCTCGCCATCCGGCTGCTGCTCGAAGGTGTAGAAGTAGAGCAGACCGTTGGTCGACAGCTTCCCGACGACCGCCGGCACACGCTCGGGCGCCGTCCACACCACGTCGCAGCCGCTGTCATCCTCGCGGATGTCGATCCGCGTGATGCCGCCGGCGATCTTCGCCTCCGATGTGCCGTGAAACGCGCTGCGATAGCCGGAGTCGTTCTTCACGACGAGCGAACGCCCCCAGCCGATCGGCGAGATCTCCACCGCGGAGGCGTCCTTGCCGAACAGCGGCACCCGGCAGATCTGGCGTGGGCCGCTGACCTCGGCTTCGCGCCGGTAGACGACGAGCCCGGTGTGATCGTCGCCGGCATCGGTGATCGCGACATACTTCCTGCCGCGTTCGTCATCCATCAGTGTCGGTGTCGATCCGGAGCCGTTGTTGATGTTGCCGTAACGGTACCGGTCACTGCGCAGGTAGGTTTCCTTCCATACCGTGCGCGGCTTGCCGTCAGCGTCGGCCACCATGTGATAGAGCGCGTAGTCGGTGATCACGTACATGCCGTCGCGATCCGCCGACAGGCTGTTCTGGATTTCTTCCCCGTCGAAACGATGTACGGCAATCTTGCCCGTGGCAGGATCGAGGGTTCCGACCCGACCGAAGCGCGTCACCCACCAGATGCGACCGGCGTAGTCCGGCATCACGGAAGTGATCGGGTCGCAGTCGCCTTTTGGAAACCAGTTGTCGATGTCGAGGCAATCGTGGGGTGCGTAGGGCTCGAGGTCCCACGAGTCCGCGACATGGAATTCCCACTCGCCGTTGGCCTTCTGGCGATGGGCGATGCGCTGGATGCGCTGGTCGGCATCGGCGAGCACGGCGCGATCTTCGTTGTCGAGATAGAAGTAACTGCCGCCGCTGGTGTCGAGGAAGATGATGTCGAGGTTCCACTTGACGAGCGCCTCGAAGCTCGACGGGCGCGTCACCAGTTTGTGGGTCGCGAGCAGGTTGAGGGTGTGGGGTTCGAAGAGGTTCAGTTCGAAGCCGAGAAACGATGCGCACATCGCGACGATCAACCCGTTCTTGTCGAACGTGATCGTCGGGCAGACGCCGCCGGGAAAGGGCGAGACGCTGCGACTCTTCACCTGCAGGTCGTTGCCGAGCGGGCCCCCGGTGACGTGGACATCCGAGTTGTAGGCGTTGCCGTGCAGGCCGCCGCCTTCGAAGGCCATGAACGGGTGCAGGATCTGGTGTGTCGCGAAACCAGTGAGCGGCACGGGAGTGACCGGGTAGCTACGAAGTGGCGCCCCGGCGAACGGCTTGCCAATGATCGGTTCGGGCTCCTTGCCCGCTGCCAGCATCCCCGACTGGAAGACGACGGCCACTACGACCAACAGCGCCATGATGAGACCGACACCGAGCTTCAGCAGGCGAGCCATGCTGGCTTTCCTTCCGTTCCAGGAATGCGTTCAGTGCCGGGTCAGCGAAACGCCCAACGCAACGAGAGCGAGGCCCGCTGCACGCGAGATCGTGATCGGATCATTCGGCATCCCGAGCAAGCCGTAGTGATCGATGACGAGCGCGGCGATGCTCTGGCCGAAGACGAGGAGGGCGATCGCAGAGGCCGCGCCGATCTTTGGGAAGACGAACGCCATGCAGAGGATCATGACGAAGCCGCATGCACCGCCGATGTAGAGGGTCCACGGCGTGCCGGCGGGAAAGAAATTCGCGTGGGGGCCGCGCGCGACGAAGAAGACGAGGGCGCCGGCGAGGACGATCGCCGTGTTCACGACGAGCGCGGCGCCAAGGCCGACCTTCTGCGACAGCCCGGCGTTCGCAGAGGCCTGGAACGCAACCGCGATCCCGGCAAGGACGGCGAGCATGGCGAACAGGACCTTCATCGTCATGACGTCTCCCTCCAGAAGAGCGCGGCAGATCGTCAGGCGGCCGGAGTCTCCGCTCTGCCCGCGGCGACTCGTGCCGCACGCTTCGGCCAGCCAATGTAGGCCGCGCTACTCGCCCGCCGCCTCGCGCCCGTACTCGGCGAGGAACTCGCGGCGCCAATCTTCGAAGCGCCCGGCGAGGATCGCGACGCGCGCGTTCTGCACCAGTCGCTCGTAGAAGCGCACGTTGTGGATCGAGACGAGGATCGCCGAGAGAATTTCGTTCGCAGCGAAGAGATGATGCAGGTAGGCGCGCGCGAAGCCGCCGGCGCAGGCGGTGCAATCGCACGAGACGTCGATCGGGTAGCCGTCGCGGCGGTAGCGGCGATTCGTCAGCCGGATCTTGCCGCGCACGGTGAACGCGACACCGGAGCGTGCGAAGCGCGTCGGGATCACGCAGTCGAACATGTCCATGCCGTAGCCGATCGCGGCGACGAGGTCTTCCGGCAGACCGACGCCCATCAGGTAACGCGGCTTGTCTTCGGGAAGCATCGGCGCGCTGAACTCCGTGATCTTGCAGAGCAGCTCGTGGCCCTCGCCGACCGAAACACCGCCGATCGCGTAGCCGGGGAGGTCCATCGCGACGAGCTCGTCGGCGCACTTTCGGCGCAGCTTCTCGTAGATGCTGCCTTGCATGATGCCGAACAGGGCTTGATCGTCGCGTTTGTGCGCGCGCAGGCAGCGCTCCATCCACGCGAGTGTGCGACGCACGCCGGTGGCGGCGAGTTTCTCGTCGGCGGGATGCGGCGTGCACTCGTCGAAAGCCATGATCACGTCGGCGCCGAGCAGGTTCTGGATCTGGATCGAGCGCTCGGGCGTCAGCTCCATCGCGTCGCCGGTGACTTCGTTCTTGAAGCGCACGCCGTTGTCGCTGATTTCTTTATTGGGGAGCGAGAAGACCTGGAAGCCTCCGCTGTCGGTGAGGATCGGTCCCTGCCAGCGCATGAAGCCGTGCAGGCCACCGAGCTTCGCGACGAGCCCCTCACCGGGCCGCAGCGCCAAGTGATAGGTATTGCCGAGCACGATCTCGGCGCCGGTCGCGGCGACCTGGTCGGGCGTCATCGCCTTCACCGCGCCGTGCGTGCCGACGGGCATGAAGGCAGGCGTGTGCACGTCGCCGTGCGGCGTCGAGAAGACGGCCGCACGCGCGGCGCCCGAGCGGGCGTCGAGACGGAACGAGAACGGGGGATGGGGCTCGGTCACGAGCCCGCAGTCTACCGGTATGTGCTGCGGTGGCCGGAGCTCTTGCGGCGGCGGACGCGCTGGTGCTTGGCCTTCAGCTTGGCCCGATGGCGCGCCGTCTTGCCGCGCTTGCGATGCGTGAGGTCAGCATTCTTCTTCACGGCGATGGTCTCCGGCCTGGCTTCGGGAGGCGCAACCTAGGGGAGTCGGTCCGCGGCGTCCAGGCTAGATTCAGCCCACCCCTCTACCCCGGAGCGCCCCTTGACCTCCCCCCTCGACCGGATGATGGACTTCGACTTGACGGAGGATCAACGGCTGGTCCGGCGCTCGGTACGGGAATTCGCCGAGAAGGAGATCCTGCCGTACGTCGAGGAGCACGAGCGCGCCGAGCGCTACCCGACCGAACTGATCCAGAAGCTCGTCCCGCTCGGCTACTTCGCGCCGCTCGTTCCCGAAGCGTACGGCGGCTCGTTCATCGACGTGATGACTTACGGCGTGCTGATCGAGGAGCTGGCGCGGGTCGATTGGGTCGTCGCGTCGGTGGTGTCGGTCAACAACTCGCTGGTGGCGAGCAGCATTCTCCAGCACGGGACGGCCGCCCAGAAGGATCGCTGGCTCACTGCGATCGCGCGGGGCGAGGTGCTCTCGTCGGCGTGTCTCACCGAGCCGGGCGGCGGCACCGACCTCGGCAACATGGCGACCACCGCAAAGCGCGTCCCCGGCGGCTATCGCCTGACGGGCTCGAAGGTCTTCATTTCGCATGCCGCGCACGCAGGCTTGTTCTTCGTGGTGGCGTCGATCGATCGCGCGCAGAAGCACAAGGGCGTGACGGCCTTCCTGGTCGATCCGAAGGCGACGGACGGCATCACGATCGGGGCATTCCCGATGCGCACGCTGAAGCGCGACAACCTCGCCGAGGTGCACTTCGAAGACGCCTTCGTGCCGGACGATGCCATCCTGGGTAGTCCCGGCCAGGGTTTCCCGATCCTCGGCTCGGCGCTCGACCTCGGACGCTATTCGGTGGCGGCGCGCTGCGTCGGCCAGGCGCAGCGCTGCCTCGATCTGGCGATCCCGTATGCACTCGAGCGCACCGCGTTCGGCCAGAAGATCGGCGAGTTCCAGCTGATCCAGCAGAAGATCACGCAGATGGCGTGCCGCACGCAGCAGGCGCGACACCTCGTCTACCAGCTCGGCCGCATGAAGGACGCGGGCGCCGTGCGCTGCTCGATGGAGGCCTCGATGGCGAAGCTCGTCGCATCGCAGGCCGCGGTACAAAACGCGCTCGACGGCATGCAGATCTTCGGCGGCTACGGCGTCTCCGCCGAATACGAGATCGGACGCCTCTTGCTCGAAGCGAAGTCGCTCGAGTACGGCGAAGGCACGAGCGAGCTGCACACCAAGCTGATCGCGGAGTTCGCGCTGGGGATTCGAAAACAATGACGGAACGTGACGAGCTGCTCGAGTTGATCATTCGCCACTCGTTCGAGCGCCGAAAGGTGACGCTCTCGAGTGGCAAGGAGAGCGACTTCTATCTCGACCTGCGCACGACCATGATGCGACCGCGCGGGATCGAGCTCGGCGGCAAGCTGCTCTTCGAGCGACTCCAGGCGGGCGCGCGCGTCGACGCGGTAGGCGGCATGGTCGTCGCAGCCGTGCCAGTGGTGTCGGCTGTGCTGCTCGCCGCTGCGCGCGGCGGCGACACCGATCTACTGGGCTTTTTCGTGCGCAAGGAGGCCAAGAAGCACGGCCTCGGCAAGCGCATCGAAGGCGCCTTCGCAGCCGGCCAGATCGTGGCGCTGGTCGAGGACACGATGACCACGGGCGGCTCGACCCTCGAAGCGCTCGATGCGGTACTCGCTGCCGGGGCGAAGGTCGCTCGCGTCCTCTGCATCGTCGATCGCGGCGAGGGTGCCGCGGACGCGTTCCGGGCGCGCGGCCTCGAACTCGAATCGCTCTTCTCGCGGCGCGACCTCCCGGTCTGAGGTCGGCCGCTCGTTCGCCGGCAACTTTACCCTCACCTGCGCATCCGGTCTTGCCGATTTGAACCTTGGTACAGCCAGGGGAACCCGATGCGAGCGTACCCGCCGAACACCGCCGCCGCGTGCTGGATCGCTGCCGCCCTCGCGGCGCTGATCGTCGGTCTTGGTGATTCCGCCGCCGCCGTCGCGCTGAAGGCCATCACCGTCAGCAATTCCCTCGACAGCATCTCCGAGTTCCGGCCGCGGATCCACGGCGACGCGGTCGTGTGGCAACGCGGTTCCGGTGCGAGCGCCGATGTGATGCGTCGCGACGGTTTCTTGACCGTCAACGTGACGCCGAACGGGGTCGCCGACGAAAATCCCGAGACCGACGGAATCCATATCGTCTGGCAGCAGGGCAACACCGGGCAGCGCAATATCGCGGTCTACGATCTGCTCACCGGAACGACCAGCATCCTGTCTTCGCCCGGTGATGAGAGGTTTCCGCTCGTCTCGGGAACGACGCTCGCCTGGATCAAGATGGTCGACACGGACGGCGAGGTGTTCATCGATCCGGGACCCTTCGGCAATCAGATTACCGGCAACGCGCTGGTCGAGAGCGAGTTCAGCATCGACGGCGACAACGTCGTCTGGAAGGAGGGCGACGATCTCCACCAGACGCCCGGCACGGGGGACGACTCGCACAACGTGGCGGTGTGGAATGGCGAGTTCCAGGGCCTCTACATCCTCACCGGACCCGGCACCGACGACATCCATCCAGTGGTCGCGGGCGGCGTGGTGGTCTGGCAGGCCGGACCCGACGGCAGCGGCGACATCTGGTACGGCGACACACTGGGAACCTCGAGCGTGCTCTTCGATGGCACCGACGAACGCAAGCCGCAGACCGACGGCACTCGCGTCGTCTGGGAACACTTCGACGGGCTCGACTTCGATCTCTACCTGGTCGATCTAGCGAGCCCCAACTCGGCGGTTCCCTTCACCAACGACGCCGTCGACGACAAGACGCCACAGATCCAGGGCGACAAGATCGTCTGGGTCAAGAACGTCACGCCAGGTGACTCCGAAATCTGGTACTCCTGGGAGGGTGGCCCGATCGAGCCGCTGCGCCGCACGCAGAACAACCAACGCGACGACGTCGCGCCGCGCCTCGACGGCGACCACTTCGTCTACGAGAGCTGCGTGAATCTCGGTCAGCCGAGCGAGCTCTGCGACATCATGTGGGTGCCGGAGCCGCGCGCGACACTCGCGGTGGGCGCCGCACTCGCCACGCTCGCCTTGCTCGCATCGCGTTCGGCGCGACGCGCCGTGGTGCTGGCGCGGATGCCGCGTCGCGACTGAGAGCGGCATCGACGCGGGGCCCATGGCACCCTAGGCGATTCCCCGGAACGGAGTCGCCCGATGAGTCTCAACCTCGGCACCATCCTCCAGGCCTCCGCGGCCGATCGTCCCAAGCACGTCGCGATCCGCATGGACGAGCGCGTGCTCACCTACGAGCAGCTCGACCGCGCGGCCCGCGGCGTCGCGACGAGTCTGCGCGCACGCGGCGTCCAGCCGGGCGACAAGGTCGCGTTGCTCGTCCCGAACGTGCCCGAGTTCACGATCGCGTACTTCGGCATCCTCTACGCGGGCGGCGCGATCGTGCCGATCAACGTGCTCGCCGCGGCGCCCGAGGTCGCGTACTTCCTCGCCGACTCCGAAGCGAAGCTGCTGATCGCACACCCCCTCTTTGCGGCGCCGGCAAAGACCGGGAGCGACGAAGCGGGCGTGCCGCTCGTACTCGCGGGCGGCGGGGCCGGTACGAACGGCGACACACTCGAAGAAATGCAGCAGGCAGCGCCGATCGCATCGCTAGCCGCCACACCCGCCGATGCCACCGCGGTGATCCTCTACACGTCCGGCACGACCGGCAAGCCCAAGGGCGCCGAACTCACCCACTCGAACCTGTTCGTGAACTGTGCATTCGTCGTGCCGCGACTGGTCCCGCCGCAAGACGCCGACGTCTACGTCGCGCTCGCCACACTGCCGCTCTTCCACTCGTTTGGCCAGACGGTGATCCAGAACGCGACGCTCGCGCGCGGCGGCACCTTCACGCTGTTGCCGCGCTTCGAACCGAAGAAGTGTTACGAGGTGCTCGAGCGCGACCGCGTCACGGTCTTCGCCGGCGTCCCGACGATGTACTTTGCACTGCTCCACCACGAACAGGAGCGCGACTACAACCTCAGCAGCCTCGCTTTCTGCATGACCGGCGGCGCGCCCATGCCGGTGGAAGTCATGGCCGCCTTCGAGCGCCGCTTCAGCGTGACGATCCTCGAGGGCTTCGGCCTGTCGGAGACCTCGCCCGTCGCGAGCTTCACGATGCTCGATCGGCCCCGCAAGGCGGGTTCGATCGGCTACCCGGTATGGGGCGTCGAGATGGGTATTCTCGACGAGAACGACAACTTGTTGCCTGACGGCGAACGCGGCGAAATCGTGATCCGCGGACACAACGTCATGAAGGGCTACTGGAAGCGCCCCGACGCGAACAAGGAAGCGCTCCGCAACGGCTGGTTCCACTCGGGCGACATCGGCCTGCGCGACGCCGACGGCTGTTACTTCATCGTCGACCGCAAGAAGGACATGATCCTGCGCGGCGGTTTCAACGTCTACCCGCGCGAAGTCGAGGAAGTGCTCTATGCGCACGCGGCCGTCGCGGAGGCCGCGGTGATCGGCGTCGCACACGAGAGTCACGGCGAGGAGGTGAAAGCCGTCATCGCGCTGAAGGCCGGCCACAAGGCGAGCGAGCGCGAGATCATCGACTTCTGCAAGGAGCGCCTCGCCGCCTACAAGTACCCGCGCAGCGTCGCCTTCGTCGAGGCGCTCCCGAAGGGCCCGACCGGCAAGATCCTGAAGCGCGAGCTGCGCTGACCGCGTCACCCGGCAGCGAGGCTCTCGCCCAACAACCTGACAGAAAATAACCTGACGCCCGGCACCAAGTAGGTGCAGGCTTCTACGCGTTGCTGATGCCTTGTACGAGCAGTGCCTGTGCGGCGCGCGCGCCGTCGATCGCGGCGCTCATGATGCCGCCCGCATAGCCGGCGCCTTCTCCGACGGGATACAGATTCACGAAGCCGAGCGCGGTGTAGCGCTCGCGATCGCGCGGAATCCGCACCGGACCCGAGCTGCGTGATTCGAGACCGACGAGCACGCCTTCGGGACCCGCGAAGCCGGGGATCTCGCGTTCGAAGTGCAGCAGCGCGCGTGCAAGCGCCGTTCGCACCAGATCCGGCAGCAACGCATCGACGCGCGCGGGGATCATCCCGAAGCGATAGCTCGTTCGCGGCAGCCGCTCGCGCACACGTCCCGCGAGGAAGTCCGGCGCGGTTTGCGCTGGCGCGCGGTAATCCGATCCGCCCGCTTCGAAGAACGCGCGCTCGAGCGCGGCCTGGAACGCGACGCCCGCGAACGCGCCCTCGCCGTATTCGCGCGGGCCGAGCGTCGTGACGATCGCAGCGTTTGCATACGGCGAGCTGTGTCGCGAGTTCGACATGCCGTTGGTGCACAGCAGTCCGGGTTCGGACACGCTCGCGACGATCTGCCCGCCCGGGCACATGCAGAAGCTGTGTGCGCCCGGCGCGTCGTCGCCCGGGCTGCAGGTGACTCCGTAGTAGGCGGGACCGAGCAGCGCCGCTTCGGGTCCGGCGCCGTGCCGCGCGCGGTCGACGAGCGCCTGCGGATGCTCGATGCGTACGCCCAATTGAAACGGCTTCGCCTCGAACGGAACGCCCTGCGCGGCGAGCGCACGCCAGGTGTCGCGCGCGCTGTGACCGGGGGCTAGCACCAGCGCGGCGCAAGGGATCTCGCCGCGTGTACTCGCAAGTCCGCACACTCTGCTGGGTGTAGACGCGTCGAGCACGAGCCCTTCGGCGCGCGTGCGAAAGTGGAACCGCACGCCGTCCGCTTCGAGCCGGGCTCGCATTGCGGGCAGAATCCGATGCAGCCGGTCGGTGCCGACGTGCGCGCGCGCGTCGTACGCGATCGCGGCTGGCGCGCCGCACGCGATCAGCTCCTCGAGCAGCGGGATCTCGAGCGGGTGCGCGACGCGCGTGTAGAGCTTGCCGTCCGAGTAGGTGCCGGCGCCGCCCTCGCCGAAGAGCAGGTTCGACTCCGGGTCGGCAACGCGCGTGCGGTCGAAGGCGCTGAGCGCCCGGCCGCGCTCGTGCAGCGCGTCGCCGCGATCGACCAGATCGACGGCGACACCATTGCGCGCCAGCACGAGAGCTGCGAAGAGTCCCGCCGGCCCGGCGCCGAGCACCGCGACGCGGCGGTCGCGCAGCGACGCGTGCACGCGCTCCACTGCGATTCGTCCGCGCTCCGGTGCCCGCACGACGCGACCCGCCCGCTGCGCCCGCGTGAGACCCGCGGATGCGAAGCCCTCCGGCAGCACGAGATCCGCATGGACGACGAAGCGCAGTCGGCGCGCGCCCCCGATCCGCCGCGCATCGAGCGACTTCTTCGCGATCCGGAAACCGCGCAGCGACTCCGCGTCGATCCCCGCCGCGGCGAGCGCTCGTTCGCGCACGCGCTCCTCGGGCTCGCCGATCGCGAGCTCGATGCCGTGTACGCGCCAGGTCTCCTGCGCTTCCGCCATCGCGTCGCTACGCGCTTCCACCGCGATTGACGATCGGCGCCGCCACCGACGCGCGTACCACCGGAATCTCGTGGTCGAGGAGCGATCGCATGCGCGGCTTGCGCGCGAGCGCGGCCTCGACGAAGGGTGCGAGCGTGCGCGCCTTCTCGGATTCGCGCGCTTCCGCTACTGCGGCGAACTCGGGCAGCACCTCGGCGGCGAACAGTTCGAGCGATTCGCAGATCTCGGCGTGACGGTTCTTGCCGGCCTGCTGCAGGAAGATCACCTGATCGACACCGGCGGCCTCGAAGTTCCGCAGATGCTGGCGCAGATCGTCGGGCGTGCCGATCCCGGGCGCTTGCAAGCTCACGCCGTGCACGGCCGACTGCGCGGCAGCGCCGAGCCGCGCTGCTCGCTCGCGTTGGAAGCTCTCCCAGAGCTGCGAGCGACCCGGCACCGCGTCGCGCGTCACCAGCGCCGCGAGCGCGAAGCCGAAGAACTCGAAGCCTTCCTGGCCGCGGCGCACGGCCTCGTCGCGATCGGAATGGATCGAGAACGCCGACACCATCGCAATGTTCGCGTTGACCGCGTGGCCGATCGGCACGCACGCGTCGCTTCGGATGGTGTCGTAGTAGATACGGCTCCAGCTGCGCGCCTCTTCGGGATCGACGAACGAGAACGCCAGCGCGCCGACGCCCTTGCTTGCCGCGATGCGGATCGTGTCGCGATTGGTGCACGCCATCCACAGCGGCGGATGCGGCTTCTGCACCGGTTTCGGCAACACGTTGCGACACGGCATCGAAAAGGAGTCCCCTTCGAAGCCCGGGTACGGCGTCATCGCCATCATGTTGGCGATCTGCTCGGCGGCCTCGAGCGAATACGCGCGCTTCTCGCGTGCCGGCACGCCGAAGCCGTGCAGCTCGAGACGCGTTGCGCCTTCGCCGAAGCCGAAGTCGACGCGACCGTTCGAGACGAGATCGAGCGTCGCGATGCACTCGGCTGTTCGGGCGGGATGGTTGTAGCGCGCGATCACCTGGCGGATGCCGTGGCCGAGCCGGATGCGCTGCGTGCGCGCCGCCGCGGCGGCGAGGAACACCTCCGGCGCGGAGCAGTGCGAGTACTCCTCGAGGAAGTGGTGCTCGACGGCCCACGCGGAATCGATGCCGAGCGCGTCGGCGAGCGCCACCTGATCGAGCGCCTCGCGGAAGAGCCGCTGCTCGGCGCCCTCCTCCCAGGGCTTGGGAAGCTGCAGCTCGTAGAAAACGCCGAAACGCATGGGGATCCTCCGCGGGGCCGCCAGCATACCTTCGGCATCGTCGCTTGCGGCGAGCGCCCTCGGGTCGTCGCGTCCGCCCATCGAGAGAGTCGCGACGCCGTCATACCGAACCCGCAACCTTCGGTGAAGGCGTTGCGGGCTCCCGCCCCGCGTCGTGCCTGTGCGATATTGAGGCGCATGCCGATCGTTCCGCTAGGTCCCGGTTGCGAAGACACCTCTCGCGCGGCGGCTCTGCTGGCCGAGCGCATTCCCGACGCGCTGGCGCCGCTGGCGCGGCTGGCCTTCAACTACCGCTGGTCATGGGCGCTCGGCGGTCCCGCGTTGTTCTCGTCGGTGGACGCGGATCGCTGGGCGATCTGCCACCACAACCCGGTGCGTTTGCTCCAAGAAGCGCCACTCGCCTCGCTCGAGCGTGCCGCATCCGACGCCGATCTATGTGGGCGTGCGCGTGAACTCGAAGAGCGCATTGCAGCGGAACTGGCTGCCCCGCCGCGCGGCGACGTACCGCCGGATCGACCGGTCGCGTTCTTCTGCGCCGAGTACGGCGTCCATCCCTCGTTGCCGATCTACGCCGGCGGGCTCGGCGTGCTCGCCGGCGACCTGCTGAAGGCGGCCTCCGACGCACGCCTGCCTTTCGTGGCGATCGGCCTGCTCTATCGCGAGGGCTACTTCCGCCAGCGCATCGATGTCTCCGGCTGGCAGCACGAGTACTGGGTGCCGGCCGATCCGGACCTGCTGCCGGCGACGGTGGTCACGGCCCCGGGCGGCGGCCCGTTGTTGGTGCCGGTGCCGGTGCGCGGTGTCGAGGTGTGGGCGCAGATCTGGCGCGTCGACGTGGGGCGCGTTCCGCTCTACCTGCTCGACACCGACCGGCCCGAGAACCGGCGCATCGACCGCTGGATCACCTCGCGGCTCTACGTCGGCGATCTCGACGTGCGGTTGGCGCAGTATGCGCTGCTCGGCCGCGGCGGCGTCCGGGTACTGCAGGCGCTCGGCATCGACCCGAGCGTGCTGCACCTGAACGAAGGCCACGCCGGCCTCGCGACGTTGGAGCTCGCCGCCACCGAAATGCGTGCAGGGCGCAGCCTTTCCGACGCGCTGGCCGCCGTGCGCGCGCGCACCGTCTTCACCACCCACACGCCGGTGCCGGCCGGCAACGAAAGCTACGAACGCGACGCAATCGTCCGCGCCCATCCGGACATCGCGGAGCGGCTGTGCACGGACTGGAACGACCTGTTCGCGCTGGCCAGCGACGATCCCGCGAACCACGACAGCCGCGTCGGCATGACGCAGTTCGCGCTGCGTCTGGCGCGTTCGACCAACGCCGTGAGTCGGCGACACGGCGAGACCGCGCGCGCGATGTGGCGGCCTGCGTTCGGCGTCGAGACAGCCGACGAGGTGCCGATCACCCACGTGACCAACGGTGTCCACGTCCCCACCTGGATGGCGGCGCCGATGCGGGAGCTGCTCGACCGCCACCTCGGCCTCGGTTGGGAGACACGCAGCGGTGACCCCGCCACCTGGAAGAAATTCGATGCGATCCCGGATGCGGAGCTGTGGGCGGTGCGCGGCGGGCTGCGCGCATCGCTGGTTGAGCGCTTGCGCGACCGTGCGACCGTGGACCGGCTGGAGCGGGGCGAGCCGCGCGCGTACGTCCAGCTCGCGGCCCACGCCTTCGACCCGAACCGGCTCACCGTCGGCTTCGCGCGCAGGCTTGCGACCTATAAGCGCTTGCACCTGCTCACCCGCGACCTCGGCCGCGCACTGCAACTGCTCGACGGTTCGCGGCCGGTGCAGATCGTCCTCGCCGGCAAGGCGCATCCGCAAGACGACGAGGCCAAGCGCATCGTGCAGCTGCTCTTCGGCGCCAAAGGCAGCCCGCACGTCGGCGACCGGATCGCCTACCTCCACGATTACGACATGGAGATGGCGCAGTTCCTCGTCGCCGGCTGCGATCTGTGGCTCAACCTGCCGCGTCCGCCGCTCGAGGCGAGCGGCACGAGCGGCATGAAGGCGGCGCTGAACGGTGGCCTCAACCTGAGCGTGCTCGACGGCTGGTGGGACGAGGGCTTCGACGGAACCAACGGCTGGGCGATCGACGGCGCCGAGGACCCCGACCACGAGGCGCAGGACGCGCGCCACGCGGCGAAGGTTCTCGAGCTGATGGAGCGCGAGGTTGCGCCGCTCTTCTACGAACGCGACGCCGACGGAATCCCCCGCGGCTGGCTGCAACGCACCAGAGCGTCGCTGCGCACCGGCATCCACGACTTCAGCGCACGCCGCATGCTCGACGACTATGCGAAGGACGTCTACTGGCCCGCCGGTTAGTCTCCCCACGCTCTGCGCGCCCCGAGGAGTCGTCGCCATGTCCGTGATCCCGCACTTCATGAAGTACGCAGCCGCGTTCGAGCAGGCCTACGCGAGCGACGATTGGTCGCTCGCAGCGCCGTTCTTCACCGACGGCGCGGTCTACGAGGCGCAGCTTCCGGTACCGCTCGGCGGCCGCTTCGAGGGCCGCGCCGCGATTCTCGCGTACTTCAAGTTCGTGCTCGACAACTTCGATCGTCGCTTTGCCTCGCGCGAAATCGGCCTGATCAGCGGTCCGCGCGAAGACGGCGATTCGGTGTGGCTGCGCGGCTCCGCTCGCTACACCGCGGCAGGGGTTCCCGATCTGTACTTCGAACTCGACGTCCACGTCGCGTTCGACGGCGACCGGATCCGCAGCATGGAAGACAGCTACGACCAAGCGACGATCGCGGAACTGGAGAACTACCTGCGCGAGTACGGCGCGAAGCTCGGGATCGCGCCCGGCTGAATCGCACGACGCGTCCGCTCGGCCGTCGCCGCGAGACCGTCACGATCGCGGGCTCGGGCAGCGCGGGAACGTTTCGCGCTCATCGACCGTGGCGACGCCGAAGGTGTAGAAGACGGAGCTGTCCTCGCGTTCGAGGCGCCGCGCGAGCGGCGCGTCGTGCACGAGGCCCGGCAGCGGCGGCGCCGCCCATTGCGCCGCGAGGTGGCGCCAACAGAGGCGCGAACCCGGAACGCTGCTGGCCGTGATCCGCGCGAGCAGCGCATCGAAGCGCTGCTGCGACATCCACGCGCTGACATCCGAGAGCGACCACTTCGTCGGCGCATCGCGCAACAGCCGCGGCGGCAGCTCCTCGATCGACGCGCAGCGAAGTTCGAGTCGCGCGAGATGCTTGCGCGCGCGCTCGGCGCCTTCGGCCGCGAGCCAAACCGGCAGCGCGCCGTTCGGGTCGTAGTCGCCGTGGTAGATCAGATGCAAGAGCGCACTCTCGCGCAGCAGCCGCCGCTGCGCGAAGTCGAGCATGCGGCCGTACAGATAGGTGCCGATCCGGCCTTCTGTGGAACGCCGAAAGCTCGGATCCTGGAGCGCGAGCGCCGACGCGACCGGGTGGAAGAACGCGCGCCAGAAGCGCTCGCCGCGCACGATCTCGACTGCCGAGCGCGCGAGCACCGCGCGTTGCTCGTCGAGCGAGGTTGCCGCGAAGCAGGCGCGCGGCCAGCCCAACAGACCGGCGCGGCGCAGCCAGGCGGAATGGCGCGCGAGCGCCGTTTCGAGCCGACCTGCATACAGCACACCGCGCCGCAGCAGCGACCCTCGCGCATCCCAATAGCGTCGCGCGCGCGGCGTGAGGCTCGGTCGCAGCTGTGCGTAGGCGTCGAGTCGATGCGCATCGGCATCGACGCCGAGAAACGCGCGAAACGGTGCCAGTGCCATCGCGTCGAGCGCGGCGGCCTTCAGTTCGAGCGTGTGGAGCTGGCTTTCGCGCCGATCGATCGCGAGGAAGCGGCGCGGTCCGGCGCCCAGCAGCGCGAGCGCACGACCTCCGCCTGCCGCAATACAGACGACGGTGTCGCCGTGCTCCGGTGCAAGCGCATGCAGCTCCGAGCGCGAGTCTTCATTGCACGCGCTGTAGAGCGGTCGGCGCCGCAGCGCGCCGATCAACGCGCGTCTCCAGGGTCCGGGTGCCGCCCGACCAGCGCGTACAGATCCTCGCCCTCGCGCTCCAATACCGACGCCGAGAATACGTCCGCCGAGATCGCCGCGTCGATCTCCATCCGCGAGGTCTCGACATCGGTCCAGGCGTCGCGCCCGACTTGTTCGATGCGCATGTGTTCGATGCGCAGGAAGCCTGCTTCCTCGATCGCGCCCGCGAGCGCGATACGCAGTCGCTTGCTCGGCTCGGCGCCCGTTCCGCGGTAGAAGTCGACTCGCGCGACGCCGTTGCGCGCGCGGTCGATCCATACGACGAGCCTGCCGTACTGCGACTCGCGCTGCGGGATCGCTTCGATCACGGTGCATGCGGCGTCCGCCTCGTCTGCGTCGGGCAACCGGCGCAACGCGAAATGCTCGAAGCGCTGGTGCTCCAGCTCCTCGAAGCTGAGATCGCTGCCGTAGAACGAATCGCCCTTGTGCGCGGTGCCGACGCGTCGCGGGCGGCGCTCCTCGGCCTGATAGAGCCACGTGTCGCTCACGCCATCGGGTGTTTCGAGCACGAGCAGCGCATGGCCGCGCAGATAGTTCGGCGCGGTGAAGCGCAGCAGCGAGCGCGCGTGTTCCTCGTCGCGCCGATACGCGACGTCGAACGCGCGCCGTGACACCAGTTGTCCGCCGCGATGCACGCGCAGCTCGATGCTGCGCACGCCCGGCGCATGCAACGTGCGCTCGAACGCGCCCTGCAACAGCTCGCGATCGCTGCGGGCGTGCGCAGCGGTGTCCTCGGCCCCCGAGCGTGCGCCGAGCAGCGCAATCGCCAGCAGCAAGATCGCCAGCTCAGCCCGCATCACCGTTGACCTCCTGAGGGTGCCGTGAAACCGAAGTGCTGCCAGCGGTGTCGCCACGCCGCTCGCGTCATGCCGAGCGCGCGGCGCGCCGCCTCCTGATTGCCATCTGCCTGGCGGAACGCTTCGATCATGCGCGAACCGAGCTGCGTCTCCTCGGCCCCGAGCGCGGGCGCGAGCGCCGCGTGCGCTTCGAGCAGATCCGCCGGTGCGAGCGGTGCTGCGCCGTCCCACCAGAGCAGCGCGCCTTGCAGCGCTGCGCGCAGTTCGCGCGCGTTGCCCGGCCAGCGCTGCGCGTGCAGCGCTGCAAAGAACTCCGGCGTCGCCGTGGGGATCGGCGCGCTGCTGCGCGCCGAGAGCTGGCGCAGCAGCTCTTGCGCGAGCACGTCGATGTCGGCGCTGCGATCGCGCAGCGGTGGCACGGCGATCGTCGCCTGGGCGAGGCGGTAGAAGAGATCCTCCCGGAAGCGTCCGGCGCGCACCTCGGCGGCGAGATCGCGGTGCGTCGCCGCAACGACGCGAACATCGACGGCGCGCAGCGCGTCGCCGCCCACGCGCCGCACTTCGCCGCTCTCGAGCACGCGCAGCAGCTTGGCCTGCAATGCGGCCGGCGCGTCGCCGATCTCGTCGAGCAGCAGCGTGCCGCCGTGCGCCTGTTCGAAGAGTCCCGACCTTGCCTGCACCGCGCCGGTGAAGGCGCCGCGTTCGTGACCGAAGAGTTCGGCCTCGAGGAGTCCCTCGGCCAGCTCGGTCACCGCGAACGAGACGAATCGCGCGCGTCCGCTCTCTTCGTGCAGCGCGCGCGCGACGACTTCCTTGCCGACGCCCGTCTCGCCGAGCACCAGCACGCTCGCGCGCAGCGGCGCGAGACGGCGAATCAGCGACCGCAGATGCCGCGCCGCCCCGGAGACGCCGAGGAAGCGCTCGGCGCCGCGCCGGCTCTCGGGTACGCGTTGCGAATCCGCATCGAGCGCGCGCGCAATCGTCGGCAGCAGCTGCTCGCCAATGCGGAACGGATACTCGAGAAAGTGCAGCGCGCCGGAGCGGCCCGCGCGGAACACCACTTCGGCGGTGGCACCCGCACTGTAGAGGATGAACGGAACGTCGCGGATGCGCCGTACCGCGCGCAACAGCCCGAGTCCGTCGAGCCGCGGCATGCCGTGATCCGACAGCACGACGTCGACCGGCTGCGCCTCGAACTGCGCCAGTGCGTCGATCCCATCCGCCGCCGCCAGCACGCGGAAGCCCGAGGCGCGCAATGCCGCGCCGAGTCGCTCGCGCGTCGCAGTCTGGTCCTCGGCGAGCAGAATGCGCGGCCGCGTCACGATCTCTCCTCGCGCGGGCCGAGCTGTGGCAGCTGCATCCGGAACACCGTGCGCCCCGGCGCCGACTCGGCTGCGAGTGAGCCGCCATGCGCCGACACCACGTCGCGGCACAGTGCGAGTCCGAGTCCGAAACCGCTGCGGAAGCGGCCGACGCCCGGTTCGAAGATGTCGGCGGAGAGCTCCGGCGGAATCCCGACGCCGTCGTCCTCGATCTCGACCGTCACCCACGAGCCGGGCGCATCGCCGCGCGTCGTGAGCGCCGTTCGCACCGACACCGCACCGCCGGGCGCCGTCGCCTTGACCGCGTTGTCGAGCACGTTCTCGACGAGCGATGCGATCCGCACCGGGTCGCCGACGAGCGGCAATCGCGCAAGCGCGTGCTCGACCGTGAAGTTCCGCTCGGAACGCAGCCGCGAGACGCGCGCCGTTGCGTCGTCGACGAGCCGCACCAGATCCACGCGACGCAGGTCGAGCCTGCGCCCGCCGCGCGAGAGCAGGCAATCGAGTCGTCTGCCGAGTTCGTGCGTGATCGACTCGATACGCCGCAACGCCGGACGCGACGCTTCGTCGGCGGCGCCTTCGATCGACCGCGCGAGATGGCGGATCTCCTCAGTGGGCTTGCGCAGTTCATGGGCGACGCCGCGGACGAACTCCGCGCAGCGCTGCCCGGATGCGATGCGCGCCAGCTCGCGCGCCTGCTGCGCCACCTCTTGCTTCAGGCTCGCGAGCAGATGGATGCGCTCTAGAGCCACGTTCGCGAGCGCGCTGACGGCGTCGGCCTGCGGCTGCAGGTCGGCCGCGCGCTCGGCTGCGAGATCACCGGCGGCGAGCCAGATCGAGCGCGCGGGCTCGACGTCGAGCGCGAGTCGCACGGTGTGCCGATCCCGTGGCGCCGTCGCGCGCTGCTGGGGGCGACGGCCGGTACAGCGCGCGAGAAACGTCGTCGCGGCGGCGCGTACCTGCGCGACGCGCCCCGCAGCTTGCACGCGCTCCGCAGCCTCGAGCACCGCGCTGCGATCATCGAGCGCGCACGAAAGCGCCTCGGTGCGCGCCGCGACGTGCGATTCGAGCTGGGCGGAGGCGGCCGCGTCGCCGAGCGCGAGCGTCGCGAGCAGCGCGACGTCTTCGATCGCGCGCAGCTCTTCGGGTGCGTACGGCAGGCCGTCGCTCCGCGGTGCGATCACCACCAGCGCTGGGTGGCTCGCGCGCGCCGCGAGCGCGACGACGAGTTCAGGGCGCAGCATGTCCGGATCCTCGGAGCGCGAAGGGCGCACGATGCCGTTGCTCGGCTCGGGCTCCGCGTTGCGCCAGAGTTCCACGCCGCGTTCGGCGAGCGTCCCGCGGCCCACGTCGTCGCTGACGAAGAACGCCTCGACGACACCAGCGCGCAGCTCCTGGCCGAGCAGCAGCGCGAGACGGCGCAGAACTTCGGCCGGGTGCCGCGCGCCTGCGAGCTCGCGGCCCGCACGCGCGAGCAGCGCTTCGGGGGCCGCCGTCGCGACGAGCCGTCCGGAGGTGAGTCGCGTCGCCACCGAGTGAAATCCCTGGTAGATCAGCGCGGTGGCGAGTGCGAGCGCCGCGCCGTGAACCGGTGCGAAGTCCCGTGCGGCGCCGGCCGCTTGCCAGGCCGCGCCGGTGGTCGTCGCGGCGAGTAGCAACGCAATCGATGCGGCCGCGACCGACACAATTCCCTGCCGGAGCCAGGTCGGCGGATCGAGCAGCCGATAGCGCACGACCGCCCAGCCGAGCGCGAGCGGTAGCGCGAGCCCGCCGAGCGCGAGCAGTGCCGATCCGCAGGGCGATGGCTGGACGCCGGCGACGAACACCACGAGCGGCCCCGCGCCCGCCAGCACGAACGCCGCCATCGCCGCCCGCGCGCGCGCCCGCTCGACCGGCGAGAGACGACGCCCCGGAAACGCGCATGCGGCAACCAGGATCGCGCCCGACAGAAAACTCGCGGCGAGCGCGACGCGCTCCACGCCGTCGACCGCCGCCGGCTCGCGAAAGCGCAACTGCGCAACGAGCGCCGGCACGGCCCAAAGCGCGTAGGGGAGTGTCGCGAGTGCGCGCCGCCGGAAGCGCGGGACGACGACCGGAAAACGCGTCGCGAGGTGCAGCAGCGCCGCCGGCAGCGCGCACCAGGCGAGCAAGCCGAGGCGCGCGCGCAGGCTGGCTGCTCCGATCAAACCGACGTCGCGGGGCAGCACCAATCCCACCGCTGCGCCGAGGGCGGTACCGAGGCACAGCGAGACGGCGAAGAGCGGCGTCGCGACCGGGTGTTGCCCGCCGAGCACGCACGCGAGCGCGAACAGCAGCAGCACACTCGCGGCCAGAAGCACCGGCCATTGCTCGGCGAGAGCGTGAGCCGTGCGAGAGGTCGCGACGCGCAACTCCACGCTTCGCGATCCGTGCGGCCCGCGGACGTCGGCTGACACGATGTCGCCCACGTGAAGCTTCGCGACGCTGCGGAGCAACGCACTGCGATCGCGGGGCGCGACGACGCCGGTGTCGCCCGGCAATCGCAACGCGAGCACGCGCTCGCCGGGTCGCAGCACGGCGCCGGGTGCGCCGAGCAGAACCGCGGCGAACGGGATCCGCAGCGAGGGGTCGAGCAGCTCCGCGAAGCCGAGCGCGGACCCCGAAGCGAGCCCGCGCGGATCGGGTAGCAGCACCACGAACACGACCGCGACCAGCGCGGAGCCGAGCCATGCGCGCAGTGAGCGCATCAGCGAAGGCCCTGGTCGCGGGCGCCGACCAGCAGCGCAGCCGGCAGCAGCAGCAGGTTGCCGGCAAGCAGCAGGCCGACGCCGAGACTCGCGAGCAATCCGAAGCCGACGAGGCCGCCCCACTGCGAGAACAGCAGCACCGAGAAGCCGAGCGCCAGCACGCCGCTCGACACCAGCACCGGCTCGCCGGCTACGCGCAGGGCGCCGTCGATGGCATCCCAGGTGCCCGCGCCCAGGCGTCGCGCGTCGGCGTAGCGAAGCGAGAGGTGGATCGTGTCGTCGACGCCGATCCCGATCAGGATCGCGCCGACCATCGTGTTGGCCGGGTCGAGACCGATTCCCGCCCAGCCCATCAGACCGAGCAGCGCGGCGACCGGTAGCGTGCTCGCGACGATCGCCAAGGGAGCCAGCGCACCGCAGCGGCGGAACAGCACGGTCAGCGTCGTTGCCACCATCAGGAAGGCAGACGCGAAGCTCTTCCATTGCGTGTCGCGCAGTTGCGTGACGAAGCGGTCGGCGAGCACCAGGCCGCCCTCGAATGTGATCTGCGTGCCAGGCGCCGCGTCGTGTTCGAGCACCGCGAGCGCGTTCCGAACGCGCTCGACGTACGGCGCTTGCGCCGCATCGTCGAGCCAGGCCCGATCGACCGAGACGCGCGCACGCTCGCGTTCGCCGTCGACCGCGGCTTCCTTCCAGAGCCAGCGCGCGCCTTCGGTGGACGCCACCAGTGCCACCGTGCGCGGCGCGTTCGCCACGAGTTCGTCGAAACTCCCCGGCGCCCGGCCGCGATCGACGCGATACGCGTCTTCGAGCAGATCGAGGAAGCTGAAGGTCGCGCCGGTGGTCGGCTCCGCCGCAAACAGCGCCTCGATCCGCGCGAGTAGCGCGAGCGACGCCGCGTCGTAGATCTGCGCTCCCGCCGGCAGCGTCACGACGATCTCGGTGGTCATCGGTTTGCGAAAGTTTGCTTCGATCGCGCGCAACGAACGCACCACGAAGGACTGCTCGCCGAAACCGAAGTCGCTGGCGTAATGCAAGCGCGGCGCTCCGGTGGCGAGAACCGCGAAGCCGCCGAGACAAGCGGTCAGGACGAAGCGGGGGTATCGCTTCACGGTGTCGCGAATCGCCGCGAGGATCTCGTCGGGCAGCGCCGACGTACGCACGCGCGAACGAGCCTTGGTGCGCCGCAAATGGAGGACCAGCAACGCCGGCAGAACGGTGAAGGTCACCGCGTACGACAGCACGACGCCGATTGCAGCGAGACCGCCGAAGTGACGGAAGCTCGCGAGATCGCTCCACAGGAACGAGTCGAAGCCGACCGCCGTCGTGGCGGTGGTCCAGAAGCAGCCGGGCCCGACCTCGCGCGCCGCGGCAATGAGCCGGGCCGCCGGATCGCGCTGCTCACCCCGCGCGACCGCCGTGAGCAGATGAATCGACGTCGCAACGGCGATCACCACCAGCAGCGGCGGCAGCGCCGAGAGCAGCGACGTCAGCGGCAAACCCAAAAGCGCGGCGATGCCCTGCACACTGGCCGTGACGGAGCCCACCGCGAGCACCGGCAGCAGCGCGAACCAGACGTCGCGGAACAGCAGCCACAAGAGCGCGCCCATCACCGCGAACATCAGCACCGTCAGAACCCGAGCGTCGCGTTCGAGCGTGTCCGACGACAGCACCGTCCACACCGGATCCCCCGCGACGTGCAGCTCCGCGCCGAGTTCGTCTTCGAATGGGGGCAACAGCGCCAGCACCGCGCGCACCGCTTCGCGCATCGGCCGGCTCTCGATCGATTGCAACTCGACGACGATGCCCGCCGAGCGGCCGTCCGCCGCGAGCACGGTGCCGCGGAAGAAGCGCTGCTCCCCCGCCTTTGCAAGCAGCGCGCGCCAATCGCTCGCGAGCGTGAGCTCGTCGCCGCGGCGCTCCGCGAGCGTGCGCGTCTCGAGCGGGCCCACGACGATCGGCGTGTTCAGTGCACTCCAGGTGCGCCTCACGTTCGGTACGGCGTCGATCTTTGCTTGCAGCCGGCCGAGGAAGTCGAGCGCCCACGGTTCGGCGATCCCATCGCAGCGCGACGTCTCGCGACACCCGACGACGACGAGCAGGTGCACGCCGCTCTCGAACTCTTCGAGGAAAGCGGCGAGCCGCCGCACTTCGGCACTGCGCGGCCCGAAGTAGGCCGCATAGCCCACCTCGCTCGGCAGACGCGATGCGGCCGCGCCGAGCAGCGCGGTCGCGACGACGCCGATTGCGACTGTGGTGCGGGGGCGCCGCATGCTCGCGGCGCTGAGACCGGCGGCGAGCTGTGCGAGAGGCTGCTGCAACGGTGAACCGACCAGGTTTCGGGGGCGAACCAATCCTACGCGAGCGCGTGTCGAAGCCTGGCTAGGAAACTCCAAGGAATGCGAAAGTGTTGGAACGGGCTCGGTTTTTCGGATCGTGGTGGTTGGTCGCGGCTGGTGGCTGCGCGGCGACCCGCTGCGACCGCGCGTGGGCACGGTGGCGCCGAGAAAGCCCCCGGGCGTTGCGCCAACGCGGACTGCTGCGATGGCATGCGACTTGCGAGCCCCTGACACACCGATCACGAGAGGGCGTCTCGATGAGCAGCCAACCGGCATTCCAGTTCGGCCCGCGCGGGCCGGTGGATCCCTTCACGCGCCTCGCTGGCGACTCGCGTGCCATCGCGCAGCTCCGCCACTCGCTGCGCCGCGTGGCGCGTTCCGATGCGACGGTGCTGTTGCGCGGCGAGACGGGCACCGGCAAGGGCCTCGTTGCGCGGCTGCTGCACGATGCTTCGTCGCGCGCCGCCGCGCCGTTCGCGCACGTCGACTGCGCTGCGCTCGCGCCGAGCGTGATCGAGAGCGAACTCTTCGGCCACGAGCGCGGCGCCTTCACCGGCGCCGACGCGTGTCGCCTCGGGCGCCTCGAAGCCGCGGCCGGTGGCACGCTCTTTCTCGACGAGATCGCCGAACTCGAGCCGCGCCTGCAATCGAAACTGCTGCGCGCGCTGCAGGACCGCACCTTCGAGCGCGTCGGCGGAACGCGCACGCTGTCGCTATCTGCGCGCGTCGTCGCCGCCACCCACCGCGATCTGCGCCGCGCTGTCGCCGACGGCAGCTTTCGCGCCGATCTCTATTTCCGACTGCAAGTCTTCGAAGTGACGCTGCCGCCGCTGCGCGAGCGACTCGACGACCTGCCGGCGCTCGTCGCGCGCGGTCTCGCTGCGATCGCGCAGCGCGGAGGTCGCGCCTCGCCGCGCTGCACCGATGCGTTCGTCGATGCGCTCGCGCGGTACCAGTGGCCCGGCAACGTGCGCGAGCTGTGGAACCTGCTCGAACGCGTCGTCGTGCACGACGACGACGGCGTTCTAGACGCCGCCGATGCGGAATCGGCGCTCGGTTCTTCGATCGGTGATCTCAACGCTGACGCGGCGCTGCCGCCGCCGCTGCCGATCGAGGCCGCGCCGGAGTCGGGCGACGACCGCAGTCGCGTCGCCGCAGCGCTCGTCGCCGCGGGCGGCAACGTCGCGCGCGCGGCGCGAAGGCTCGGTCTCGCGCGGACGACGCTGCGACACCGCGTCGATCGCTACGGCCTGCGCGAGCTGATTCCGCGGGATTGAGCGCTGCGAAGCGGCCCGGAACGCCGAGCCGTTCGAGCAGCCCGAAGTCGCGCCGCGACCAGAACGGATCGGGCTTGGCGACGTCGCCTACACCGAACGCAATGTGCATGGTGCAGCGCCGGATGGCAGATCACGAGGTCGAAGCTCGCATCGGCGAGCGCGAGTTTGGCGAGGTCGCCCTACTCTGCCTCGATGGGGCATACACAGCGCGTCGCGTTCGCGCGCACCGGGCGTCAAACTCGGCGCGGGCGCACGCCATGCTCCGCGCGCTCGAACGAGATCCCGCGGCTCATGTGCGCGACCACCTCCATCGGACGCCGCTGTGGCAAATCGCGAGCGACGGCTCGTCCGAGAGCCACCAGCGCACGAACTCGAGTGCGTCGGGCCACGCGCGCGATGGCGCTGTGCCAGCTTCGTCGGGCTCGCGATCGAGGCGCAGCGCCGCGTCGCCGCAGTCGCGCGCGAGCAGCAGCGCGACGGCGTAACCTCCACGGCACTCGTTGTGCAGGGCTTCGAACTCCTCGGGAATCGACTCGTCGCCCGCCACGAAGAGTACGCGCCCAGCGCGGCTGCGGTGCAGCATGCAGAGCGCTTCGACATAGCCGTGCACGAAACTCTCTTGCCGCGCCGATATGGAAACCGACGGCGAGCGGTTGCCGGCCCAGATCGAGAAGAGTCCCGCCTGCGTGTTGTGTACGGAATGCGAGAAGCGTGTCGGCGAGACCGGACGCGACGCGGCGATGTCGCGTAGCATCGCGACGGTAGTCGCGAAGGGTCCGTTGCGCGACCCGAACACAGTGGGCACGGTCGCGATGTGCTCCGGCGGACAGCACTGCTTCGCGACGTAGAGCATCGCGCGCGCGAGCGGATCGCAGCGGCGACGCTGGAGCGCCGGGATGAACGAGACGTCGGGCGGATCGCCGCGCTGCGGTGCAGTCGGCTGCTGCGTCCAGGCGCGCCACGCAGCTTCGTCGTCGACGCCGTGAGTCCACGCGGCCCAGCGCTCGACGACTACGCGCATCACGAGCGCGCGTCGCCGAGCACGAGCGCGCAATTCGATCCGCCGAAGCCGAACGACGTGCTCATCACCGCTGCCGGTCGTGTTGCCGTGACGCGTGTGCCGGGCTTCGTGAGTCCAATCGCAGGGAGTTCGGGATCGCGCCCGCCATCCCAGCGGTGCGGCGGGACCGCCATCGCGTCGCCGGCGCGCCGCGCGAGTAGCATCCAGCAGAATGCGGCTTCGACTGCGCCGCCGGCGCCCAGCAGATGGCCGACGAGCGGCTTCGTCGACGAGCAGGCGAGTCCGCACCCGAAGACGCGCTCGACTGCTCCACTCTCGACGGCGTCGTTCTGCGGTGTGCCGGTGCCGTGCAGGTTCAGATACGAGATCGCTTCGGGCGCGATCTGTGCATCGGCGAGCGCGGCGCGCATGCACGCCTCGGCTCCGACGCCGGCCGGCTCCGGCGCCGACATGTGATGTGCGTCGCTCGATTCGCCGGCGCCGAGCAGGTGGACGCCGCCGCCGTCGCGCGTCACCAGGAAGAGCGCTGCGCCTTCGCCGAGCGTGAGGCCGTCGCGGTTGCGGCTCATCGGGTTGGTGATGTCGCGCGCGATCGCTTGGAGCGCGCCGAATCCTTGCGCCGTCATCTGGCACAGCGAGTCGACGCCGCCTGCGATCACCGCGTCGCAGAGATCGAGTTCGAGCAGCGCACGCGCGGAGACGAGTGCTTTTGCGCCCGCCGAACACGCGGTCGCGATCGAGTAGTGCGGACCGCGCGCCCCAGCGATGCTGGCGACGAACTCGGTCAAGCCGCCGTGTTCGATCTGCGCCAGGTCGAAGGACTCCGAGAGATGGCCCGTGCGCGCGAGCTCGCGGAATGCGTCCTCGGCGGCCGCGATGCCAGAGGTGCTGGTGCCCACCACGACACCGATGCGGTGCGCGCCGACGCGCCGTCGCGCCACGTCGACGCCGTTCGCGATCTGCTCGTACGCCGCAAGTGCGAGCTGGTTGTTGCGGCAATCCAGATGCCGCAGCGACGCCGGCACCGCGGGCAGCGCCACCGTGACGGCGCCGAAGCGACGCACGACGGAAGGCGAGAGATCGTCGCGCTGCACGAAGCGCGATTGGTCGCCCGCAATGAGGCGCGGCCACGTCTCCTCCTGTGACGCGCCGAGGGCCGTCACGATGCCGAACTCGGCCAGCGTGCACGGCGGATGCGGCGCTGAGCGCGTCATGAGCGCGGCGCGGCTTCGCAGAGTTCGCGGCGCAGGATCTTGCCCGCCGCCGAACGCGGAAGCGCTGTAACGAACTCGAAGCGACGCGGGATTTTGTAGGAAGCGAGCCGCTCGCGCAGAAAGCTTCGCAACTCGTCTTCGCGCAGTTCACCGGGACCCATCGCGACGATGACGGCCTTCATGCGCCCTACCGTTCGAGAGTACGGAATGGGCACGACGACGACCTCGGCGACCCGCGGATGGCACGCGAGGGCAGCTTCGATTTCGAGCGGATTCACCTTGTGACCCGCGATGTCGATCAGGAGCGCCGTTCGCCCAGAGAGCGTGAGTCGACCGGCAGCGTCGAGGCTGCCGAGATCGCCGGTGAGGAAGAAGCCGTCGCGAGTCGGCGCGCCGGGCTCGCCCAGGTATTCGCAGAGCATCGACGGCGCCGACACGGCAACCTGTCCTTGCTGGCCCGCCGGCATGGGCTGCTCGAGTGAGGGCGTGTCGGGGTCGAGGATGCGGATCGTGACGCCGGAGAGCGGACGGCCGGCAGTGCCGGGCATGAAGTCGGCGTCGTCTGGATCGGAGTAGGTGACGGAGCCGAACTCGGTCGAACCGTAGATCTGCCCGATGGCAACGCCGACGCTGCGCCGGAACTCCTCGAACACGCTGATCGGAAGAGGACCGCCAGCGGAGATAGCCTTGCGCAGCGAGGGCGCCGTGGTGGCACCGCGCGCGAGCACGTCGAAGAGGAACGGGACGGCGGGCAGGATCGTGACGCCGTCGTCGCGCAAGCTGGCGCGCACCTGCGCCAGGTCGAAGCCGTCGCTGAGCTCGATCCTGCAGCCGGCCAGGACGGCAGTCAGGAGACCTTGATCGATTCCGTAGGAGTGGTGGAGCGGGATGGCGAGCAGCATCACGTCGTTGGCGCCGACACCAATCGCACGCCAGCAGCTCTGCCCCATCGCGTCGAGCGCTTCCGCGCGGCGGCGCACGAGTCTCGGTGCGCTGGTTGTTCCCGAACTCAGCAGCAGCAAGGAGCCGTCCCGGCCCGGGGCTCCGAGGTCGCCGGGCACGCCGCGCGGCTGCAGGTCGATCAACTCGAGTGGCATTCGTGTGGGCACACATCCTGCCAGCGCATCGAGAGCAGCTGCTCCTCCGATCGCCAGCGAGGCGCCGGCGCGCTCGGCCAGATCACGCAGCTGTACCGCCGGCAGCGCCGGCGAAATCGGGATCACCCAGCCGTCGCACCAGAGTCCGGCGAGCAGCGTCACGAGCAGTTCGGCGCGATTCGCGGAGCTCACGAGCACGACCGGCGCAGCGTGCGCGTCGCGCAGCTGTCGCGCCAGCAGGCCCGAGGCGTCGCGTAGCTCGCGCCACGTGAGCGTGCGACGCGAGCCGCGCACACCCGCTTCGCGCACTGCGATTGCGTCGGGCCTCGTGCTCGCGTGGTGCAGCAGCCGTTCGAGAAGGCGTGTCTTCATGGGTCGTGACTCAGGGAGCGGCCGTCGGGATGTCGAGCACGGCGACACCCTCCGCCTCGAGTAGGAGTTCATCCCGACACAGATCCGCCACGGCGATCTCGAGTCGCTCGAGCGCGGGGAAGCGACTGCAGAACGCCGTCGCGACCGCATCGACGTCACAGTCCCGCACGACGTACACGCGCAGCTCACGAAACCGGGAAAGCGCCGCTTCCGATGCCAGCGACTCGCCGCTGTCGCGCGTGGTCTCACCGGAGAGCACGGCGGAGAGCGTTGCCAGGTTCGTGCAGGTCTCGCGGATCTGGGCGTGCACGTCATGGGGATGTCGCGAGCTCTCGCCAACGACGCTCGACGTGCCCGAGACCAGTGCGCAGCGTTCCCGCTGCTCCGGAAGCGGAACGGGCAGCGCCATGGCGCGCGAGAAACAAGGCGGAAGCGGGCCCCAGCGCGGCGAGTAGCGGTAGGCCGGAATCTGGCGCGGGTTCTCGACGCCGACGCCCGGAGCGCGACCAGCTAGCACGTCGATCACGAGCGACGGTTCCGTGTGTCCCACCGCGGAGGCCGCTGGGACCCGACCGGGTAGCGCCTCGCCGAACCAGTCGCGATAGCCCTCGCAGCGTCCCGCGTTGAAGACCTGGTAGCGGTTGGCGCCGATCGTCGCGGGCTTGCGGATCTCGGGCACGAAATTCCAGAAGCGCCAAGGGAAGAGCGCCCGCTCGCGGAGCAGCCGTCCGATGCGCGTGTACACCTCGCGGACCGCCATGCGAAGCGCGTCGTCACCGAGATCTGCCGCGGGAACGACGGCCCGCAGGATCGCGACGCCCGGGGCCTCGGTGATTTCGAGCGAGTGCCGGTCGCCCCACCGCACGGGCTCGGCACGAAGATCCGTCGACAGCGCTTCCAGCCATGCCGGTCGCTGCGGGAGCTGGATCCGTACCAGTGCCGTCGCATGGGTCTGTTCCAGGCGAGCGGGCCTCACGGCTGCGGACTCTCGTCCTGTGCCAAGCCCGCGAGGATGACCTCCGGCGTCCGCAGCAGGAGTCGGTCGGTGGGGTCCTTCGTCGCGAGGATCGTGTGGGCGCGTGCTGCGCGTCCTCCCTGCGTGAGATGCGTGATCTCGTACTCGACGTGGGGTCGCTGCTTCGAGTCGCTGCGCGCGCAGCAGGCGGGTGCGTGCGTGCTCGAGGTACTCGTAGTAGCGGCCATGCCAGACGATGCCCAGCGCATCGACGTGCTAGAGCTGCACCCCGAGGCCGACCGCGATCTCGTGCGCCCGGCGCGACGATCGCGCTGCATCGCCCGCTTCGCGGGCAACTTGGTCGATCTAGACATCGGGGCTGCTCATTGGCCTCGCTCTCAGGTTCTCGCGCGCCGTGGCGCGGGGCGGGCTCATTCTAGCCACCGCGGGCTGTCCCACACGGGCCCCGAATCCGCCGGCCGGGCAGACCTCGATTCCATGTAGACTGCGCGCCAGCCATGCGGATCGCATTTGTCTCCGGTAACCGAGAGAAGCTCCCGGACGCGGTCGTTCCGCTCGGTCTGCTCTGCGTGATGGCTGCCACGCCTGCGCGACACGAGCGGATCCTCGTCGACCTGTGCTTCGAACGCGACCCGCAGGCGGCGCTCTGTGAACGACTTACCGCCTTCGCTCCCGATCTCGTCGCCATCGGGCTGCGCAACATCCAGAGCAACGACTACTCGGGCACCGCGGATCACGTCGAGTATTACCGGCGCATCGTCGAGATCGCGCGCGCAGCGAGTCGCGCGCCGATCGTCGTCGGCGGGTCCGGCTTCAGCGTGATGCCGGGAGAACTGATGGAGCGCTTGCAGCCGGATCTCGGCATCGCGGGCGAAGCCGAACTCGCGTTCCCGCAACTCGTCGAGGCGATCGAGGGTCGGACGCGCGCGTTCGCCGCGATCGGCAACCTTCATTGGTTCGAAGGCGAGCAGCTGCGCAGCAGCGGCCCGGCTCCAGCCTTTCTCGACATGAACACGCTGCCCGTGCCAGACCGCTCGCTCGTCGACCCGCGTTATTACGAGCGCTACGCGATCGAGTCGATCCAGACCAAGCGTGGCTGCCCGCTGCGCTGCGACTACTGCACCTACCCCCTGATCGAGGGTCGCCTCGGGCGAGCGCGCCAGCCGGCGTCGGTCGTCGACGAAATGTTCCACGCGCTCGACGTGCACCCGGCGACGAAGCACTTCTTCGTCGTCGACTCGGTCTTCAACCTGCCGAAGAGTCACGGCAAGGCCGTGTGCCGCGAGATGATCGCGCGCGACTGGAAAACTCCCTGGACCTGTTACGCGAATCCGCTGGGTTTCGACCGCGAGTTCGCGGAACTCGCGCGGGCGGCAGGCTGCGCGGGCATGGAGATCGGTTCCGATTCGGGATGCGACGAGGTGCTCGCGCGGCTGCGCAAGGGTTTCACGACGGCGCAGATCCGCGCGCTGCACGAGCTGTGCGCGAGTGCTGGGGTTCCCGATTGCCACACCTTCATCCTGGGTACGCGGGGCGAGACACTCGACGATGTGAGACGCACGCTCGACTTCGCCGTGGACCTAGCGCCGTGGAGCGCGGTCTTCATGATGTGGATCGACGACCACGAGGCCGTCGATCCGGAGCTGCGCGCGCGGCACGAAAGTCAGCGCGCGCGGATCGCCGAGATCCTGCTCCAATACCAAGATGGCCACCCCAATTGGAGCATCCCGCCGCTGCGCGTGAACTTCGACGAGAAACTCTTCCGCCGCCTGCGCCGTCGCGGTATGCACGGACCGCTGTGGCAACACATGCTGCCGCCTCCTGCCGCTCCGACAGGCCAGACGGTCGCCCGCTAGGCTGCACCCCGACTCCTATCAACGCGCGTTCGTCGCAGAGGTTCGCGTTCCACGAGCGTGCGATGGGCGTTCACAGCACCGCGTTGCTCCGAATCATGAAGAGCACGAGACGGCCCTCTTCGCCGAGGCGACCATGCAAACCTGCTAGCGCACCGACCAACCGATCGCGCGGCAGGTAATCCATCATCGAAGCGGATGCGACGAGGTCGTAGTCACGTCACGCGCGCGGGAGCGCGTAGCGTCCGGGTATCGGTCGCATGTAGAAAGAGAGCAGTCGTCGTTAGGTTCCCCTGACGATCGTGCAGTACTCCCCCACGATGTTCAAAAAGTTTCTTGCGGAGTGATCGACAACGGAAACCTCGGTAATCCCCCCGTTAGCCTTTGCAGCCCTGACGCTCGCATCACCGCGGGCGAGCAAGCCGAAAAGGGTGTCCATGCAGGCTCTCCCCTCTTTTTGACCGGGCTTGTCGTCCCCTTGTGCGTACTCGCCCCATTTGACCTTGCTACCCAACACGCCCATCACAGGCGCTTGGACGATCACGCATCCACTCAGGCTCACGATGCCAATCAAGGCTGCGCTCACAGCCCACATTCTTTTCATATAGACCCCCTTGTCCGTGCGACCGGACGTGTCGGTATATCCTTTGCTGGTGATCCCGGTCAAGAGCTTCGATGACGCGCGATCCGGGCGAGCAGCCTCCATCCCCATCGCCCCGAGGACGCCCCACCCCGCCAGGCCACACCGGCAACAGCTTCCCACTCGGCGAATCGGTGGCGGGCTACGGGTTGCTTTCCTTCGGACAGGAAAACGGCACGTCCGCCGTCCAGCCCAGATCACGGTCTTCGCCCGATCATGTCTTCCTTCCGGCAGACGAGCAGGATCTCGTCGACCTTCTCGGTGTCGATCATGCCGGGAGCGAGCGCGAGCTTTTTCTGGAACCACACACCCATCGGCATCATCACGCGGTTGTACCACCACATAGCCTTGTCGCGCCGATGCGTGAGAAACCACATTCCGAGGGCAAGCAGGCGCGACGATTGCGGCTGCATCCCGTAGACGGCACTCCGTTCCACCGAGAAGCCGTGCTCTGCGAGCTTCGCAACCAATCGCTGCGGATCGTAGCGGCGCCGGTGCCCCACGAAGTCGTCGAACGCCGTCCAACGCATCAGGTGGAGCGGTACCGAGAGGAGAAGTGTGGCGTCCGGCGCGGCAACACGAGACAACTCCGACAGCGCGCCATCCTCGTCGTCGACATGCTCGACGATGTCGAGGGCGCAGACGAGAGCGAAGCAGCCGTCGGGAAACGGAATCGACGTCACGAGGCCCAGCACGGCTTTCGCTCCACGCTCGCGCAGTCTTGCAAGCGCCGGCGCGCTGAGGTCGACGAAGTGCGTCCCCTCGATCGGTAGACGCGGTCTCAGCCCGGGCGCGACCTCGAGCCGTGGCTGCGACCGCGCGACCAGGCCGCGCACGAGCGGCCATGTGTTGAAGCACTCGGGTTCGACCAGACGCGCGTCCGTCCACAGCGCGTCGTAGAACTGGCGGTTCAGTTCGGCGAGCCCTTGATCGGCATGTGTCTGGATCGTCGTCGGGTTCATCGCGGCGTCACTCCAACAAACACGGCATCGGGCCCTCATGCGCACGGGCGCTTCCGGTACCGTCAGAATTTGCCGAGGGCGACACGGATCATGTTGCTCCAGCGACGCGCCGTTCAGGCGCCAGGTGCAGCAGCTCGGATACGGTCACGCACTGCAGCCCCTTCTCGCGCAAGCCCTGTAGAATCAAAGGCGTCGCCTGCGCGCAGGCGGGTCGATGCTGCCCAGGCAGATCGTGTCCATCATGCATCAGCACGATGTCGCCCGGACGGATTCGCTGCAGCACGCGTTGCGCGATCCGCTCGGGATCGGCGGTGCGCGTGTCGCGGCTGTGCAGCGACCAAGCCACCAGCGTCAAATGCTGCTGGTAGGCGGCCCGTGCCAGCGGCGGACTCTTGAGCCCAATCGGCGGGCGATACAACGGCTTTGCCTGGCTCCCCGTCACCACCGCGATGGCCTGTGCCCCACGCTCGATTTCCCGGGCCTGTTCGCCCGCGCCGAAGAAGTTCTGCCAGCGCGAATGCCGCCAGGAGTGATTGCCGATCTCGTGGCCTTCCGCGACGATGCGCCGTGCCAGCTGTGGATGCGCCTCCAGCGATTGGCCGATGGTGAAGAAGGTCGCTCGCGCGCTGTGCTTCGACAGCGCGACCAGCACGGCCGGTGTCACCTCGGGGTCCGGGCCGTCGTCGAAGCTCAGCGCCACGCGCCTGCTCTCGCGCGGGCCATGGGTCACGGTTGGGTAGAAGACGTTGGAACCCGGTCGCGCGATGCCGTCGGCAAGCAGCGCGAAGAACAGGCCAGCGGGCAAGCCAAAGCTCAGCGCCGAGAATCCGACCGCACCGACGGCACTGGCAGTGGCGGCGCCGTACGCGAGGACCAGTATGTTGGCACGCGAGAGCATCGACAGCGCCTCCTCGGAGCCAGAGCCTACGCCGCTTCGTCCCACCGTCGAAACACGAGATTCGTGTTCACGCCGCGGAAAGAGCGGGCTTGCTCATCGCATGGCGGATCTCGACGGCGCGCGGCGAGCCCGCGCGCGTAGTCGAGGGGCGCGCCGCGTAGGGCGAGCGAATCAGGACGAGCGCTGTGAGCGACCCGCGCTCCGCCATGCCCGTCCTGCATTCCGGCGGTTCAATCCTGCCTCCGCCGCGCCGCGCGCCTTCGCAGGAGCCCTGGCGCGCGTGCGAGCATGCCGAGCGTGAGTCGCGTGTAGAGCCATGCGAGCCGCACGTCGTCCCAGATCACATCGAAGTGCGAGACTCCCAATGGGTCGTAGCGCACTCGAGTGGCCACGTTCACGACCGGCACCCCCAGCCAGACGAGCCGCACCGCCAGCTCGGGTTCGAAATCCATCCGCCGGCCCATCGACACGTGGTCCAGCAGGCGCAGCACCGGCGCGAGG
Organism: Deltaproteobacteria bacterium; assembly: GCA_031362725.1. GTDB lineage: Bacteria > Myxococcota_A > UBA9160 > UBA9160 > PR03 > PR03. The sequence goes on from JANLTC010000229.1 coordinate 51,255, forward strand.
GGCACGCAGCGAAAGCCGCACAGCGGGTCGTGCACCTCGAGCGAGAGCGTGGCGAGCCACACCATGCCCACCGAGAGCTTCCGACCGTACAGGCGGCTCCTCGGAGCGTCATCGCCGAAGACGGGCTGGCCGAGCACGAGCGCGTCGGGCCTTGACCTGGCCACGGCGAGGAAGCGCGGCACGTCGGCGGCCTCGTGCTGGGCGTCGGCGTCAAGGTGCACCACGTGCGTGAAGCCACGCTCGTTGGCGGCGCGGTAGCCCGTCACGAGCGCCGCACCCTTGCCCTGGTTCAGCGCGTGGTGGCGGACCTCGACCCAGTCGAAGTCCTTGGCGATGCCGTCGAGCGTCGCGCGTGTGGCCGGGCCGCTTCCGTCGTTTACGATCACGAGCGGGAGGTTCGCGGCCGCCAGGGACTCGACTACGCGGCGGATGGTCGAGCCGTGCTCATAGATGGGGATGAGGAGACACGGGTTCACGCGACGTCTCCCGGACCGATCGACGCACGCCTTGCCGCGCGATGCGATCGATGAATCATGGATCTCCCTCCGACCGGGACTGTATCGATCGTATCAGGAACAGGTCCCGCGCACGACGGATTGTTGAGCGGACCAGATCAGTGGCGACAGGTCAGTTCGACACGTGAAAGCGTCGTCACTTCGAGGTGGTAGCCCCAGTGCGGGGCGTCGATGGTCGCGGCGCGCGGCGGATCGCTTCGCGTCGCGCCGTCCGGGTAGCCGACTACGATGCGCGTCTGCGCGCCGCCCGGGCCGGTCGTGAAGCTGCGCTCGACCAGGCGGCCGCCGGCCCACACCTCTTCCATCGACTCGCCGCCGTATTCCAGCTGGCGATGCCCATCGGTGACAGGAGGATCCCCGATCGGCACGAAGTAGGTGCGCTGCAGGTCGCGCAACACGTACTCCGGCGGGAAGGTCCACATGTCCGGCAGCTTCGATTCGATCTCGACGTGGCGATCGCGCTGGCGGATCACGACCGCAGGCGTGCCGAACGGCGTGAGCAGCAGCACGGTGAGCTCTCCGCACACCATCTGCACAACCGCGTCGGCCTGACCCTCGTGCTGGTGCCAATGGAAGTGCAGCCGCTGCTGCATCAGGAATTGGTCCGGAATCGCAGCGGTGGAGACGAGCGGTGCGAGGCTCGCGCCGACGGATGGCGCAGGCCGCGTCGTCGAGCACGCCGGCACGACGGCGAGCGCGATTGCGACGCCCATCGCAGCGAAACGCCTGCTCATCGCAGTCGCGCAGCCGGCGCGCCTATTCCTATCCCGGCCAGCTTCACGCCACGACCGGGGAGCGCCACGTTCGCGACCATGTTGCCGGCCACGCAGCGGAACTCTGCCGGGCTCGAGAGATCGTGGTGCTTCGTGATCGACTTGATTTTGACGACGGTATCTCCGCTCTCGGCCTCGCCGCGGCTCCTCTCGATCTTCGGGTGCAGGCCGCAGTGGCAATCGACAGCGAGGCTCCGACGACCAGAACGAGTCGTGTCGACACTTTCATGGTCTCTCCCTGTTGCTGGACTCTCGCGCAGCGCCCGTACGCAGGATTCGGAAGCAGAGCGCGAGTGCAGGACTCAGCGCGACTCCGATTCCGGTTGCAACGCCGAGTGCGCGGAGTGCGGGAAACGACGAGAGCGATAGCAGCCCGAACGAGAGAAGCGTGGTGAGTGCCGCGAGGCTCACGCTCAGCAGTGAGGACGCGTCCGTCTGCCCGTCGCCATCCGACTCGACGAGGAAGATGCCGTAGTCGGCAGCCAAGCTGATGATGAGCAGCAGACCGAGCAGATGGATCACGTTCAGCGGCGTTCCCGATGCGGCGATCAGAGCAACCGTGGCGAGCGCTCCCAGGATCGCCGGCCCGCCCGCCGCCAGCGCCCGGTCGATGCGCCGGTAGCGCAGTAGCAACAGCGCCATCATCGCGACCGAGCCCAGTCCGACCAGCCACAGACTTCGCGTCCGATGGCGCGCGTAGATCGATCGAACGAACGATTCGTTGTCGAAGTAACGGACGCCCGGGAGCCCGCCCAGCGCCGCGACGACCGCGTCCGGATCGCGGACCCCGCGCAGCAGCGTCAGCAGCGCGATCTTGCCGTCCACCTCCACACGGTACGGCGCGATCGCTTTGCCGAGGGGCGAAGCGATGATCTCGGCCATCAGAAGCGGCTGCGGCTGCGCGCCGTGCAGCGCCTCCGCGAACGGTGCGAACGCCTCGCGGCGGAAGCCCTCCGATGCGAGCACGGCAAGCATGTCCTCGGCGAGATTCGGACGCGCCGCCAGGGCAGCCCAGTTGCGCTCCTGCAAGTCGCGCGACCAGAGCAGCGCGTGCGGCGAGCGAAACTCGTCGAGGGCGCCTGCGCTACGAGCAGTCGAGAGACGTTCGTAGACGGCGTCATTCGCGCGCAGCGCGGCTTCGTCGTCGTCGCCCACGGCGATCACCATGCGCCCCGCGTCCACCTGGGAAACCGCGTCACTGAGGGCCTGGCTCTCGTGCACCCACTCCGACTCGAGCGGTAGGTTGAGCGCGAAGACGTCGTCGTCCCAGCGCAGCTGCGGCAGACCCACGCCGCAGACGAGGAGTATCGCGACGACGAAGGCACGAGCCGCTGTGCGCCGGCGCGGCGAGGTCGCTCCGATCCGGGTGAGCGTTCCCGCGAGACGCTCCAACGTGCGGGTGGAAGCGAGATCGCGCGGCACGAGTTCCGGCAGCAGCACGACCGTCGCGATCAGCGCCGCCAGCACGCCCAATGCGGCGAAGACGCCGATCTCGCTCACGCCCGGGAGGTCTGACGATGCGATGCCGAGGAAGCCGGCCACCGTCGTCAGCGCCGCGAGTCCGAGAGCGGTGCTGATGCGGCGCAGCACAGCGTGGCTGTTTTCGCCCTTTCGACGTAGTACGTAGTGGCTCACGAAGTGAATCGGGTAGTCGATGCAGACGCCGATCAGCGTCGATCCGAAGGCGACTGTCAGCGCGTGCAAGTCGCCGAACAGGGCGAGCGTTGCGGCGGTCGCCGTGACGAGACCGACCGCGAGCGGGATCAACGTGAGCAGCAGCGCGCTGAGCGATCGGTAGATCCAGAGAAAAGCCGCGACGAGCGCCGCCATCGAGAGCGCCGAGATCCACGTGGCGTCGCGCTTCGCGGCGCGCTCCGACGCGACCGCGAAGCGATGCACCCCGCTCTGCTCGAGTCGCAGCGCGCCCCCGTGACTGCTGTTCAGCGCGTCGAAGCTGCTTGCTACGAAATCGAGCAGGGGACCTTGGTGCGCGGAGTCGAACGCCGAGTGGATCGTCGTGAGGAACAGGATCGCGCGCGGCGGATCGCCGGCAACGAAGCCGCCCTTCACCACCCGCATGCTCCCGCGCGCCGCTTCGAGGCGTCGTAGCTGGTCCGGGAAGGCGAGCAGCGGATCCGCAGCCGCGATCTTCTCGATCAGCGGACCTTGCGGGAGCGCGAGTTCGCTGCGCAGCCGGCGCGCCGCGTCGACGAGACCCTCGCGCGAAAGTTTCTCTGGTAGCTCCGCCTCGGGCCGCGCCGACAGGAAGAGCAGGCGTCGCGGAAGGTAAAGATCAAACACGGCGTTCGCAGCCGATGGATCGGGGCCTGCGTACAGCGCAGCGACTTCCGGGTGGGCCGCGAGTTCGTGCGCCCACTCGGCAGCTGCGGCGACGGCGGTTGTTTCGTCCGGAGCTGCCACACCCAGGATCAGCGTTCGCGTGCGCTCGGAGTCCGCGAGACGCAGCGCAATCGCCGCCAGCTCGCGCTCTTCCACGGTGGAGAGGAAGTGGGTGATGTCGGTGGACACCTGCCCGTGACGCCATGCGTAGGCGCCCACGACTGCGACCCAGACGGCGGCGGCGCACAGGAAGACGAGCGGCCTCAGCCTCACGGCGGGATGCGGAACAGCGCGTCGAGTTCGGGTTCGCTGAAGCGCCGGCTGCGGTCGACGTCGGTGAAGTGAGTCACCGTGCTGTCCCCGTCCGCCTCGACGACGCGCAGCTCGAGTAGGGTCGCGTCGCGTCCTGCAACCTCAATCGAGCGGATCATGCCGGCGAGCTGTTCGTCTCGCGGCAGCAGTCGGATCTTCCAGTCGCGCTGCGAGTCGTTCGCGCGGAACTCGATTGCATAGAGTTCGCGGAGTCTCGCGAGGTCGCCCGCGAGGACGAGGCGGAAGGCATCCACGAACGATCGCAGGACGGGCTGCGCCGCGAGGTTGAGGGTGTAGGGCTCGCCAGCCGTGCCCATCACCAATTCGTCGTTGCGCACGAGCAGCGTGGAGGGAGCGGGTCGCTCCACGTGTCGCGCGATGCGGTCGGGTGGCGCAAAGTAGAGCACGCCCTCGCTCACCAGCGGGACTTCCAGCAGCGAGATCTGCTTTTCCTCGCGAAAGCGGGCCGAGAGGCCTGGCATCGCGGCGAAGCCGCGGACCAGCCCTTCGAGGTCGATCGCGTCGCTCGCAGCGGCCGACTCGATCGACAGCAACAGGGCCGACGTGATGGCGAGTAGGCGGAAGATCGGGCTCTCCAGCATGGTCCCCGAACGTGCCTCACGGGTGGGAAGGTGCGGATTTACAACGATATTCGCGTCGTGTTAGTGTGGCCGTACAGACGCTCGGAGTGCAACCCCGGTGAGCAACTGAGACGAGGCCTCTGGTGGCGTGGAGTGCAGGCAGCGAACCCATCCCCGTCGCGCGGCCGTGCTGGATCGGCGAGAGGTTGCGCATCCGCGCACGCATCGAGCACCTGCTTCGACGGCTCGGAACCGGGTTTCTCTTCGCCACCTTCGGGGTCAGCGCACTCGTTATCGCGGGGGTCGCGTTTCCCCTCGTCGCCTGGCGATCAGAGCCCGGCGAGGCGCGCGAGCGCATCGCCCAGCGGCTGATCCAGCGATCCTTCGCGTTCTTCATCGGCCTCGGAACGGCGCTCCGTCTCTTCGAGGTGCGCGAGACCGGCACAGACCACCTTGCCCACGGCCCGTCGCTGGTGGTCGCCAATCACCCGACGCTGCTCGACGCCGTTTTCGTGATCTCGCGCATGCCCCAGGCGGACTGCATCGTGAAGAGCGAGGCATGGCGGAACCCGTTCCTCCGGCACGTCGTTCGCATCGCGGGATACATCCCGAACGGCGAGGGGCCGCAGGTCGTGAATACCTGCGTGGAACGCCTTCGCACGGGCCGCTCGGTGGTCTTGTTTCCGGAGGGATCGCGTTCGCCCGAGCAGGGGCTGCGTCCGTTCAAGCGGGGCGCGGCGCACATCGCCCTGCGCAGCGGCTGCCCGATCACGCCCGTGTTCATCACCTGCACGCCCCCCGCACTCAAGAAGGGCCAGCCCTGGTGGGCGGTTCCGGATCGCAAACTCGTCATCACCATGGACGTGGCGAGCCCCGTCGTCGCGCGGGATCTCCTCCCTGCCGGCGAGGTGATGTCGGCCTCGCGCGCCGCGCGCAGCGTCACGGCCGCGCTCTACGAATCCTTCGACTCGAAAAGACTCGATGCAGACGCTTGAGCAACTGGAGGCGGAGATCAAAGAGCTGATCGTCGAGGCGCTCATGCTCGAAGACCTGACTCCCGCGGACATCGTCAGCGACCAGCCCCTCTTCGTCGAGGGTCTGGGGCTCGACTCGATCGACGCGCTCGAGATCGCGGTCGTGCTGGAACAGCGCTACGGCGTCGTCGTGGACGACGACGCCGAGGAGAACCGCGAGCGCTTTGCGTCCGTTCGTAACCTCGCCCACTTCGTCGCCAAGGGCCGCACCCGATGAGAGCTTCGCCATGTCCGCGCTCCCGGAGCCGATGACGAAAGAGGAGATCTTCGTGCACGTCAGGCGCGTGCTCGTAGACTCGTTCGATCTCGGCCCGGCGCAATTGCGACCCGATGCCCACTTGATCGACGATCTCGATCTCGACAGCATCGACACCATCGATCTCGTCGTGACTCTGGAGGGAGTGACGGGTCTCGACGTGAACGAAGAGGAGCTGAGGTCGATCCGCGTGTTGCAGGACATCGTGGACCTCATGCATCGGAAGCTGTCGGAGACCCGAGTGCCCTGAGCCTATGGCGATCCTGCGCATGCTGCTGGTCCTGGCGTATCCGTTGCTCACGTACGCCGCGCTGCAACGCACGTCGCCCCGCGCGATCGCTCTCTGCGGTCTCGCGCTGCTCGCGGCGCGATCGCTACTGATGCGGCGCGAGAATTGGCTCGGCTACGCGCGCATCTGGGCCGCGCCGGCTGCCAGCCTCGCGATCGTCTTCGCCGCCTCCGCGATCTGGAACGACCCGCTCAGCTTGCTCATCGCACCGGCGCTCGGAAGTCTCGCTCTGCTCGCGACATTCGGGCGCTCGCTGCGCGAGCGCGAGTCGATCGTGGAAGCGATTGCACGGGTCCAACTCGGGGTCCTCACGAAGGAAGAGGCTCGCTATTGCCGCCGCGTCACCTGGATCTGGTGCGCGTTCTTCTTCGTGAACGGCACCGTCGCACTCGGGCTTGCGCGCTGGGGGACGATCGAAGTCTGGGCGTTGTACACGGGCTTCGTGGCGTACCTGCTGGTCGGGACGCTCTTTTCCGCGGAGTACGTCTACCGGCAGTGGCGCTTCCGACGCTATCTCGGAGCGCCCACCGACGTCATCTTCCGCCGGCTCTTCCCGCCGCGCATCGAGTAGGCGAGGCTCTTGCGCCGGACGCGGGGAGGTTGATGTGCGGGGCGCTTCGCAATCGCAACTGGAACCTGAGTTCCTGGCCGAGCGCCGGGGCGACTCGCACCACGAGTTCGACTTGCGCGTGCCCGAGCATCTGGCCGTCTGGCCTGGACACTTTCCCGAGTTCTTCGTCGTGCCGGGTGTGCTCCAGGTAGATTGGGTGCTGCGGATCGCGAGCGATCGCCTCCGGCTCGCCGGCGCTCCGCGGCGCATCGACGCGCTCAAGTTCAAGATGCCCTTGCGCCCGCAGCAGTTGTTCACCCTCAGCCTCGACGTAGCAGCCGACGGCTGCGTTCTCGACTTCGAGATGGCGGGGCCGGGCGAGGTGTTTTCGAGGGGCCGATTCCACTTCGATCGGGAGGCGCCGTGATCCGCGCGCCGTCGCCTTGGGCGCGCGCCGTTGGGGGCGCTTGGTATCGATCATCTGGGTCTGGATCTGAAGCTGCTCGCTCGCGGTGCTCGATCACGTCGGGTGCGGGAAACAGATGGAGTTCGCCCCCGAGATTGCCGTGCGTTTGGTCTGAGCCGGCGCTCCCGTGATCAACGTCCCGACGCACGTGCGCTACTACGCCGACGGCATCTCGCACCGCGACATGTCGCGCGACAACCCAAGGATGATCCGGACGTACACGCGACTCCTGCTGGGCATGTTGTCGCCTCTGCCCTGGCTGCTCGCGCGTCGAATAGGAGCGGGCGGGTGACGCGTCGCGACGCGTGGTACGAACGCGGCGAACGCGGTTCTGCCTTCGCGCTGCGCGCGAGTGCATGGCTTTATCGACGCTTCGGACATCGCGTGGCGCGCGTCCTGATGGTGCCCATCGTGGCCTACTTCTATGCAACGGGAGCGGCCGCGCGCCGGGACTCGCTCGACTACCTGCGCCGCGTCCACCAGAGTTCCAATGGCGCGCGGGTGATTTCCGGTCCGCCCGGGCAGCGCCAGGTAGTCCGCCACTTCCTTGCCTTCGGTGTGTCGATCGTGGACCGGATGGGATTCTGGTTCGGGCGGCGCTCCGACTATGCGCTCGTCGTCACCGGCGGAGAGCATCTGGCTCGCGTCGCGCGGGAGGGGCGCGGCGCGCTGATGCTCGGATCGCATCTCGGCAGCTTCGACGCGATGCGCCTGCTCGCGACTGGCGCGCCGGTCGCCGTCAACATCCTCATGTACACGCAGCATGCCGTCCGCATCAACGCGCTCTTCGACCGACTCGGGGCGCTCTCGGGAGAGAGCATGACACGCGTTCGGGTCATTCCGGTGCGCGCGAATTCCTTCGACCACATACTCGCCGCGCGCGCCTGCGTTGAACGCGGCGAGGTCGTCGCGATCCTGGCGGATCGGAGCGCCCCGAGCGGAGTCCAGCGCGACTGCAGCGTTGCCTTTCTGGGTGGCCGCGCTGCGATCCCACAAGGGCCGTTTCGGCTCGCTGCCGCGCTTGCTTGTCCGGTGCTGTTCATGGTCGCGCTGCGCACCGGCGATCGCGCCTACTCGATCGACGTGGAAGTGCTCGCCGATCGCATCGTGTTGCCGCGCAAGGACCGCGAGCAGGCGCTTGCCGATTGCTGCCAGTCCTATGCCGACCGGCTCGCCCGCTACTGCCTGCGAGCGCCCTATCAGTGGTTCAACTTCTACCCGTTCTTTCGCGATGAACTCGAAGCACCGCGTGCGTGAGTTCCCGCCGCTTCGCGACCTGGTGCCGCACACCGGGGCGATGGTGCTGCTCGACGAGGTGGTCGCGCACGACGAGCAGGCGACGACCTGCGCCGTCGCAATCGCCGCGCAGCAACTGTTCCGTGAGCCGGACGGCAGCGTTCCCGTATGGATCGGCATCGAGTACATGGCGCAGTGCATCGCCGTCCATGCTGGGCTCGTGCAACGCGCGGCGGGCAACCTCGAACCGCAACGCGGCTTCCTGGTGGGGGCGAGGGGACTGCGTTTTCATGTCGATCGATTTCTCGCCGAGCAGCGCCTGCTGGCGACGGCACAGCGCCTGTGGGCGGGAAGCTCGGCTCTGGTCTCCTTCGAGTGCGAGCTGCGGGATGCCGCGGGTGGCAGCCTGCTTGCAGAGGGTCGACTCAACTGCTTTGCGCCGCGCGCGCTGGATGGGAACGAGCCATGAAGCGTCGCGTGTTGGTGACGGGCGGAAGTCGGGGCATCGGCGCAGCGATCGCCGCGCGCCTCGCCCGCGACGGCTTCGCGGTCGTCGTGAACTACCGCGCGCGCGCCGACGCTGCGCAGGCGACCGTCGCGGCGATCCGCGAACACGGCGGAGAAGCCAGCGCACTCGGCTTCGACGTCGCCGATCGGGACGCCTGCGCCCGTGAACTCGCGCGCGACCTCGAGTCCGACGGCGCCTACTACGGTGTCGTGTGCAATGCCGGAACCCACGCCGATGCGCCGTTCCCGGGTATGAGCGGGGAAGCGTGGGATCGTGTGCTCGGTACCAACCTGGATGGCTTCTACAACGTCCTCCATCCGCTCGTCATGCCGATGATCCGCGCGCGCCAGGGTGGAAGGATCGTGACGATTTCGTCGGTCTCGGGCGTCATGGGCAATCGCGGACAGACCAACTACAGCGCCTCGAAGGCCGGCCTGATCGCCGCGACGCGCTCGCTCGCGTTGGAGCTGGCCAAGCGCCGCATCACGGCGAACAGTGTCGCGCCCGGTCTGATCGCGACCGAGATGCTCGCCGGAGCGCCGATCGAAGAACTCGCGAAGCTGATTCCGATGCGCCGCATCGGCCAGTCACACGAGGTCGCGGCGGCCGTCGCGTTCCTGTTCTCCGACGAGGCTTCCTACATCACCGGGCAGGTGCTGGGCGTAAACGGGGGCCTCGCATGAACCGCAGGGTGGTCGTGACCGGCATGGGCGGCCTGTGTCCGCTCGGTCAAGACTGGGATCAGGTCGGGCAGGCGCTGCGAGCGGGTCGCTCCGGTGTGTCGCGAGTCGAGGCGCTCGGCGACTTCGACGGCATGGAGACGCGGCTTGGCGCGCGGATCCTCGCGGAGATCGTCGGCTAGGCGACCAACTGCGACGGCGTCCACATCACGAGTCCCGATGCGGCCGGCATGCGACGCGTGATGGAGCTGGCGCTCGAGAACGCCGGCCTCGATGCGGCGTCGATCGCCTACGTCAACGCGCAGGGAACGGCGACGGAAGCCGGCGACATCGCCAAGTCCAAGGCGACGCACGAGGTGTTCGGCGCCGGCGTGCCGGTGTCGTCGCGCAAGAGCTTTTTCGGCCACACGCTCGGAGCTTGTGGCGCGATCGAAGCTTGGCTGACGATCGAGATGATGCGCGCGAGTTGGATTGCACCCACGCGGAATCTCGAAACGGGGAACCCGCGCTGTGCGCCGCTCGACTACGTGCGATCGCCCCGGGCGGGACGCGCAGGTGCCGTTCGCAATGAGCAACAACTTCGCGTTCGGCGGCATCAACACGTCGCTGATCTTCCGCCGCTGGGCCGGGGAATGGCGCGCTACTGCGTCGCCTCGATGGCGCCCGACGAAGCTGGCTCGGGATCGATCGTCACTTCGAGGTCGGTCTCGGTCATGACCTCGTAGAGGTCGTCGGGCGCTGCCGCACCGATTGGCGAATCGTCCCACCAGTTGCCCTCGCCGTCGTTCTGCACGTACGCGTCGCGTGCGAAGACGTAATAGTCGAGGGCGGCGCGCTTGGCGGTTTCGATCTTGTCATCGGCCTGCGCGCGGCCGTTGACGGCGAAGAGCATCCCGAGTCCGGGTACGCCGACACCAAACCACATAAGCGGGTTCAGGACGACGCCGATCATGCCGCCCACCGCGTCGCGCGGTGTCGAGGGACCGAGCAGCGGCACGACCATGTAGGGACCCGGCGGGATGCCCCACGTCGCAAACATCTTGCCGAGGCTCTCGTCGTAGCTTTCGAGTCCGAGCTTGCTCGCAGGATCGAAGATCCCACCCAGCCCCAGCGTGCTGTTGACCAGGAAGCGCGCCAGCTCCGTCCCCGCCTTCTCGCCTTCTGCTTGGCCCAGCGTACTGAGGAAGCGCTGGGGGAACGTGAGGTTGCGGTAGGCGTTCGAAATGCCGTCGCGCATCACGCGGGGCGTGACCTTCTTCCAACCCCGCGCAAGCGGGCCGAGGGCGTGATCGTCGATGCTGCGATTGATGCCAAATACGGGGCGGTTCACCGGCTCCCACGAGTCGTGAATCTGCTGCGACTCGGGTGTCCGCGCGCAGCCGGCGAGGCCAGCGCACAGAACCAATAACGGTCCGCCCAGGGCGAGTCGCCCGCGCCAGCGGCTGTGCCGTGATCGTTGGTCGACGCGGTCCACCACAGTGCCGTCTCTCCCTGCCCGGCAACTCGAGCGAGCGGCCGCTGACTGCTGCGCAGTATCGACCTGAAGCGAGGGTTCGGGGAGCCCTCGATTGAGGTCCGAGTCGAAAATGTCGCGGGACGTGACCGAAGCTGTCACGCGGCCGTGGTTTCCTCGTCTTTGAGCCAGGCGCCGGCCTTTCTGACAGCCCCCTCGAATCGACCCCGGTCGTCGGCGCCTGGCTCGAAACCTCTTGCCGCTCGCGGCAACGAAGGAAAGAGACGGAGGTTCGCAGCAATGGCTCGATCTCACGCGACCGCGCGGCGCCTCACGGCACGTGCGATCACCCCCGAATCCTGCAGCGTATGCGGCGGCTCCGACGTCGCGATCGACGAGGTCTTCGAGCGCGGCTTGTGGTTGCTCTCGGAGTGCCGACGATGTCAACATCAGTGGACCGAAGGTCCGCTCGGCAGCCCGCGTGGACCGGTCGTCCGTGCGGTCGCAGCGGCGAGCGATCAGCAAGCAGCCGCGGCGTAGCGACCGGGCGAACTCGCGCTGCGCGGCAGGTGATAGCCTGCGCTCGTGAGACTGATTTTCTACACGGGCAAGGGAGGCGTCGGCAAGACGACGACGGCTGCGGCCTCTGCCGCGCACGCTGCGGCGCTCGGCCACCGGACGCTGGTGCTCTCGGCGGATCCGGCGCACAGCCTCGGCGACGTACTCGGGGTCGCGCAGGGCACCAAGACGACGGCGCCGGTCGAGATCGCGAAGCGCCTCCGCGCGCTCGAAATCGATGCGCGCGCGACGCTCGATCCGCACTGGGGCGCGATTCGCGACTACCTGGTCTCGCTGTTCCGCCACCAGGGCATCGAGGACGTGATCGCCGACGAGCTGGCGCTGCTGCCGGGTGCCGAGGAAGTCGCGGCGCTACTCGCCGTCGAGGAAGCCGCACGCTCGGGTGACTACGACCTCTGCATCGTCGACTGCGCGCCGACCGGTTCGACGCTGCGCCTGGTGACGCTGCCGGAGATTGCGAGTCGCACGCTGCGATTGCTGCTGCGCGTGCAGCGCGCGGTTGCGGCGGTGGTGTCGCCGATCGCGCGCGCCGTCGTTCCGGTGCCGCTGCCCGGTCCCGACGTGTTCCGCGATCTCGACGCGCTGCTCTACAAGCGACTCGCCACGCTGCGGGAGATCCTGCTGTCGGCCGACACCAGCGTGCGCATCGTGGTGACGCCCGAGCGCATGGTGATCGACGAGGCGCTGCGCGCGCACACTGATCTCGCGCTCTTCGAACTGCGCTGCGACGCCGTCGTGATGAACCGTCTCTTCCCGCCCGCGGCGGCGGCCGAAGCGTTTTTCGAGGGCTGGGGTCGCTGGCAAGAGGAGCGACTCACGGAAGTGACGGAACTCTTTGCGCCGCTGCCGGTGCTGCAGGCACAGCTGGCTCCCGATGAGGTCGTGGGTGCCGCGGCGCTCGCCGCGCACGGTGCGTTGATCTTCGCGGACGCCGATCCGGCCGCGATCCTTTGCGGCGCGCCGCGATTGCGCTTCCCGCGCGATGAACGCGGCTATCGCGTCGAGCTGCCGCTGCCGCATGCGCGAAGCGATGCGCTCGATGTCGCGAAGCTGGACGACACGCTGCTGGTGCGCACGGGCAATCGTCGTCGCGCAATCCCGCTGCCGCGCAAGCTCGCGCAGCTGTCGCTGGTCAGCGCGAAGCTCGAAGCCGGGATGCTGGTCGTGCGACTCGCACCGGCCGCCGACGGAGCGCGCTGATGCGCGTCGTGCTGCTCACCGGCAAGGGCGGCGTCGGCAAGACGACGCTCTCGGCCGCGACGGCGATCGGCGCCGCCGACCACGGCCATCGCGTCTTCCTGCTCTCGACCGATCCCGCGCACAGTGTCGGCGATGCGCTCGGCAGGCCGGTCGGCGCACGGCCAGTCGAAGTGGCACCGAACGTCGTCGCGCAGGAAGTCGCCGTGCTCGACGAACTCGATCGCTCGTGGTCGGCGATCCAGGACTGGCTGCGCCAACTGTTGCGCGAAGGTGCCGACGAGCTGCTCGCGGAAGAAGTGTTGGTGTTCCCGGGACTCGAAGAACTCATCGCGCTGCGCGCGATCCGCGAGGTCGAGGCGCTTGGCGATTTCGACGTCTGCGTCGTCGATTGCGCGCCGACCGGTTCGACGCTGCGCATGCTGCGCTTTCCCGATGCGCTCGCGGTGTTCATGGGCGGCCTCTTCGATCTCGAGCGCCGCGCCGCGCGCGCGCTGCGGCCGATCCTCGGCGCAATCGGGATGCGCGGGCTCGTGCCGAGCGACGAGGTGTTCGGCGCCTTCGAACGGCTGGTGCGCGACGTCGATGACGTGCGTCAGATCCTGCTCGACGGCGATCGCACCAGCGCGCGGCTCGTCACGAACGCAGCCCGCGTGGTGGTGGACGAGACGCGTCGCTCGTTCGCGTACCTGTGCCTTTACGGCGTCGCGACCGATGCCGTGCTGGTGAATCGCCTGCTGCCCGAGGTCGCACGCGATGGCTTCTTCGCCAAGTGGGTCGCTCGCGAGCAGGAGGAGATGCAGTCGCTCGAAGCCAGCTTCGGCGTGCCGCTGCTGCGCGCGCAGTTGCGCGCCGCCGAGCCGATCGGGGTCGATGCGCTGCGCGCGTTGTCGCGCGAGGTCTACGGCGAGCGCGATCCCGCGGCGATCCTGCACCGCGGTCGCCCGCTGCGCTGGCGGAGAGTCGGCGCCGCGACGTTGCTGGAGATCGACCTCCCGAACGTCTCGAAAGAAGAAGTCGAAGTGACCGTCCACGGCGACGACCTTCACCTCCGCGTTCGCGACGCCCGGCGCGTCATCGCCCTGCCCGCCTCTCTAGTGGGCCGCCGCCTGACCAGCGCCACCCTCCACCACGACCTCCTCGAAGTTCGCTTCGCCCGATGAGGAGAAAGGGGACGGTCCTCCTGATGGACTGGCCGAGGACTCGAGGGACACGCTTCGGGTGACGACGAGACTGCCTGACTTCGCGCGACCGCCGCGCCGGATCGTGTCGCTGGTTCCCAGCTTGACCGAGTCGCTGTTCGCGCTCGGGCTCGGAGATCGCGTGGTGGGCGTGACCGACTGGTGCGTACATCCGGCCGCCGCGGTTGCCGCGCTCCAAAAGGTCGGCGGAACGAAGGACGCGAGTGCCGCCGCGATCCTCGCGCTCGCGCCCGATCTCGTGATCGCGAACCAGGAGGAGAACACGCGTCGCGTCGTCGACCAGCTGCGCGGGGCGGGTCTCATCGTCTGGGTGACCTACCCACGCACCGTTCGCGAAGGCGCGACGCTGCTGCGCGAACTCGCGGCTCTCGGCGCGACGCCCGCCGCGATCGCCGGGGTCGTCGAGCCAGTCGAGGCGGCCATCGCCGCTGCCGAAGCCGCAAGGCCCGCGTTCCCGGCGCGCGTCTTCTGCCCGATCTGGCGCGACCCCTGGATGACGGTGCGTCGCGACACCTACATCCATTCGATGCTGGAGTTGTGCGGCGGCGCGAACGTCTTTGCCGACCGGAGCGATCGCCGTTACCCGATCGTCGACCTGCAAGTGGTCGTCGCGGCCGCGCCCGAGGTGATCCTGCTCCCCGACGAGCCCTACGCTTTCGGGCCGCGCGATGCACGGGAGTTGGCGCGCCTCGACATCCCGGCGAGCCACGCGGGTCGCATCCATTGCGTAGACGGCACATGGGTGTCGTGGTACGGTCCGCGCATTCGACCGGCCGTGACCGCACTCTGCTCGCTACTCCAACCGAGCTGAGGACCCTCGCGAGCCGCCCCCCTGACCGGCTTCGCCCCCCAAGTCCGGACGAGATCTGGAAGAGAACCCGGAGTGGCAAGGTGCCTCCGGGCCTTCGGCAACCGGCGCGGGTGCACGAGAGCTGCACGGTCACGAGTAAGAAAGCACTCGAGTAATCCGCCCGTCCTGCCGACGAGAATGGCCGAAACCGGGTACGGCCTGCGTTCGAGGCGAACGTCGGCGTCCCGCAGACAAGCTGCTCCGCGCCGCGAAGCGCGAGGGCCCGAGGCAGGGGGAACCCGTCCCATGGTGCGGCGGAACACGAATCGGCAGATGGACGTCTTTGTGGTGAGATCGAGCGCATGTGCGCGCGTGATCGTCGCCGCAGCCATTGCGGTGTGGACGTTCGGCGCAGCCGGCGCTGGCGCCGCGACCGTCTCGGAAGTGCGCGTTGGCACGCACGACGACGGGCACACGCGCATCGTCGTCGAGTTGGATTCTCCTGCGGGCTATCGACTCCAGGCGCCTCGCGAGGGTCAGAAGCCCGAGCTGATCGTCGATGTCGACGCCACCAGCATCGAGCGCGACGTGCCCTCGAAGAGTCGCGTCGTGAAGAAGGTCCACGTCGAGCCGAGTGGTTCCGGCGCGACCGTGCACATCTCGCTCGCAACGAGCGACGTTGCGGTCAAGGAGATGCTGCTCGCGAACCCGCCGCGGATCGTCTTCGATCTGAAGGCGCGGGGTCCGATCCCGAAGAGCGACGCCACTGCGGACGCCGCCGCCGAAGAGTCAGAGGCCCCGGCCAGCGCCGAGAAGGTTGCGGTCGCGCCGCTGACACCTGCGAAGGTCGAAGCCCCGAAGAGCGAGCCCGTCGTCCTTGCGGCGGCCGAGCCCGCGCCTGTCCCCGAGAAGCGCGAACCGCCCATCGTGCTCGAAGCGCCGCCGCATGCCGCGCCAATGGCCGAAGCGAAGCGCGACGCCATGCCGCCGCCGCCCACGACTCCGCAAGCGGGCTCCGATCCGACCACGCCCGGGCAGGAAGCCACGAAGCCCACGCTGATCCCGCCCGTCGAGCGCGAGAGGAGCGGCGCGCAATTGGCGCCCGCCGCGACGTCGATCGCCGCGGCCGCCGAAGCGCGCCGCAACGCGATCGCCGAGAAGGCAGCGCGGGAGACCTCGAGTGGCGAGTCGCTCGTGGATCTCGCGATGAGCCCGATGGGTCTGGCCACGATCGGTGGCGTCGTGCTGCTGCTCGCGATCGTGGTGATGCGCCGCCGCCGTGGAGCCGAGGACGACGATCCGCTCTACGCAGTGATGTCCGCCGACGACGCCGGCGTGGGTGTCTCGATGGACGCCGCCTACCCGGCGACCGACGAGGCCGAGAGCCGCCCGCCCGTGCTGGCCAGCCTGGGAGCCTATGACACGGATGCCTTCGAGGAAGCTTCCGAGCCCGCGGTCCGCGAATACGGCAGCGGCCAGCGCCAGCTCCCACTCGCGAGCGTGAACGCGCCGACCGAGCCGGCTGCAGGCGAGATGCTGGGCGACGACTCCAACTCGATCTTTGCGTCCGAACCCGAAGTCGTCGCGATGACGGTGCCGTCGATCGCGCCGGCGTTCCAGCCGACCCCGGCCGCGACACCGGTCGCGCAGATTTCCTCCGAGGTCGAGCGCCGCGTATCGGAGCTCGAGCGCCGACTGGAACTTCTCACCGAGGCGCGCGAGCGGCTCGAACGACAGGTGGCCGCACAAACCGAAGAGCTGCGCGTGCAGCGCGCGGCGATTGCGCGAACGCAGCGGGTCGTCCGTACGATCGCCAAGACCGAGGACATGGCGACGGAACCGGTACCGCGAGCCAACGCATGATCTCCGCACCGCGGCCGCGGACGGCCGCGCGCTTCTAGAAGAAGATGGATCAGGGGTCCGGCCCGGCCGGCCCCGCATGGACGGCGCGCACCTTCAGTAGGGCGTGCCGTTTTTGCGTGTGAAGCGCCACTGGCCGTCGTCGCCGAGGGTCGCCTGAATGTCGTCGTCGGGATAAAAGACCTCGTCGCCCGGCCGCCGATCGCCGACTTCGAGGATCACGACGTCCCGGCTCGTGCGGTTCTCGATGTGATGCGCAGTGCCACCGGCCGCGAAGCCCGCGCACAGGCCCGGACGAAGCTGCGTCTCGCCCGCATCGGTGACGAGCGTCGGCTCGCCTTCGAGTACGTAGATGAACTCGTCTTGCTGGCTGTGTCGATGGTGCAGCGCCGATCGACCGCCCGGAGCAAGCCGCGTGTGATTCACGCCGAAGTTGGTGATGCCGAAGCAATCGCCGAGCGGTCGCTTCTCGCGAGCCGATACGCGCGACGCGAACGGCTCCGGGTAGTTCGAAGGCCGCTTGCGGGGCGCCGCGGCAGCGGCTTCGATGGCGACGGTCGGATCCGGCTTCGTCACGCAGCGCGGCTCTCGCTCGCGATCCGCAGGGCGCCGAGCGCGCCCGCGAACTCGCCGTTCGAAAGAAACACGGGATCGCGTCCGTGACCACGCAGGAAGTTTCCGAGCATCCCGGCCATTGCCGGATTGCGGCGCAACGTCGAGCCGCCGAATGCGATGCGCTGCACCTGCGTGGCGGCGCTCAGTGCGGTGCAGACCAGCGAGATGTTCTCGGCAATCAATCCCATGATCGCGTGCGCAACGTCGGCGCGGTCGATCGCTTCGCCGTCGCGCAGCCGGCGCGCATACTTGCCGAAGTTCGCGGCGGTGAGATCGCCCGCGAGCGGGATTCCGCCAGCCGGGTAGATGTCGGAGACGAGCAGATCGACGGACTGGCGCGAGCCGCGCTGCGCGAGCGCAGCGATCTCATCGAATTCGCTGGTTCCGAGCAATCCCGCGGCGAGACCGAGCAGCGTGCCGCCGCCGAGTGCCGTGCCACCGATGCGCGTCACCAAGGCGCCGTCGACCAGCAGGATCGACGTGCCGGTGCCGACCGAGACGAGCAGGTAGCGGGGCACGCGCACGCCCTCCTGCTCGGCGAGCAGCGCGGCGGCGCCCGCGCCCCACGCCGCGAACTCGTTCACTTGCACCAATTCGCCGGGCAGCGCGCGTGCCAGCATCGTCGCACCGCCGCCCGTCAGCCCGACGCGCGCTGCGCCGATCGCGACGAGCGCAGCGCGACTTGTATCGCCGTCCTCGGTTGGAAGCAGCCGGAACTCGACCCCGCCTTCCGGCGTCCGGAGGGCGAGCTTCGCCAGCGTTGCGCCCCAATCGACGCCGATCGCCACGTTGGGAGAGTTGGTTGCGCGTTTCAGGGTCGCGGTTCCCATCGCTTCAGTCGGGTGATAGCCTTGGCGATCCAACAGGTTGGCCGATGTATACCGCGTTCTTCGGGCTCCGCGAAAAACCCTTTGCCCTGAGTCCCGACCCGCGCTTCCTCTACTTGTCGGAGGCGCACCGCGAAGCGCTTGCCCATCTGCTCTACGGCATCGAGCAGGGCGAGGGTTTCATCGCGGTCACCGGCGAGGTCGGCACCGGCAAGACGACACTCTGTCGCACGTTGCTGCGACGCCTCGGCGGCGAGGTCGAAGTCGCGTTCCTGTTCAATCCCAAACTTTCTGCGCGCGAGCTGCTCGAGTCGATCCTGGTCGAGCTGGGTGCGGAAAAAGTCGCGCGGGAAGCACCGGGTCCCTTGCGGCCTGAGGGCCCGCAGAGCGCGCGCGAGCTCGTCGATGCGCTGAATCATTTCCTGGTCGAGAAGCACGCGGCCGGCAAGCGCGTGTTGCTGATCGTCGACGAAGCGCAGGGCCTCGCGCCCGAGACGCTCGAGCAGATCCGGCTGCTCTCCAATCTCGAGACGGAGAACAGCAAGCTGATCCAGATCCTGTTGCTCGGGCAGCCGGAGCTGGATGCAATGCTCGAGTCGCCCGAGCTGCGTCAACTTCGCCAGCGCATCGGCGTGCGTTGGCGACTCGCACCGCTCTCGCGCGAGGAGACGTCCAACTACGTTCGTCACCGTCTGCGTGTTTCCGCCGACGCCGTTCGCGACCACGTCTTCAGTGACACCGCACTCGGCGAAGTGTTCCGCTTCTCGGGCGGGATCCCGCGCCTCGTGAATCTCGTCTGCGATCGCGCACTGCTCGGCTGCTACGGCGAAGGAACGCCGCAGATCAGTGCTGACGCCGTGAAGCGTGCAGCCGTCGAGTTGCGCGGCGACGGCGGCGCGACGCGCGACCACGAAGCGTCTGCGTGGCCCGCACTCTGCGCGATGACACTCGCCGCCGCGCTCGCGTTGCTGTTCGCGTTTGGTGGCCCGCGCGAGGTCGCAGCGCGGCTTGGCCTGGCCGCGCGCGTCGAGCCGCCGATGGCCGTGACGGTGGTTGCGCCGACCCGGGAGGCGGTTGCCGAGTCGCCACCCGACGTCGCGACACCGCCGCCCGCAAACGAAGGCGTCGCGGATTCAATCGCCACGACGGAAGCGGGTCCAGCCGAGGCGCACGCCGTCCCGCGTGTCGACGACCTCGCGCGCGCCCTGGCGCTGCGCTCGCCGGGCGTCACCGTCGCGGCGTCGTACGCAGCGATCCTGCGCGCGTGGTCGCTGCCGCCGAACGATCCTGCGCCGGATCTGCTCTCGTTCCCCGAGCTCGTCACCGAACTCGCCAGCCGCGGGCTCGGCGTGTTCTCGTTCACCGCGACCGACCTCGACGTGCTGCGCGTGCTCGATCATCCGGTGCTGCTCGGCATCGATGCGTCCGACGGCGTGCGCCGTGTCGTGGCGCTGCGCCAGTTGGGCGACGGCGAGGCCGAGTTGGACGGCGTCGTCGAGTCGGGCCCCGTGCGCGTCTCGATCGAAGAGCTGATGAACTACTGGCTCGGGGACGCACATCTCGTGTGGCGCGATTTCGAGCCGCTGCCCGAACTGATCCGCCCCGGGGACGTGGGCGAAGAGGTGACCTGGCTGCAGCGAGCGCTGAGCGACGCCGGCTTCTCCGCCGGTTCTACATCGGGTCACTTCGATGCGGCGACCGAGCAAGCCGTGCGCGCGTTCCAGGACGATCGCCATCTCGACGCCGACGGCGCCGTCGGACCGCTCACGAAGATGGCGCTGTATCGCGCGGCGGGTCGCTACGCAGTGCCTCACGTCGCGGTCTCGCCGCGCGTCGGAGACGCGGGGTGAGCACGATCTTGAAGGCGCTGCGGCGGCTCGAGGAGCAGAAGTCCGCTGCCTCGCCGCGCCCGCTACGCGATGAAGTGGTGCTCGTGCCGGCGCGCCGCAGGGCGCGCAGCGGTGTCGTCGTTGCACTCGTCGCAGCGTTCGCGTTCGCCGTGTTGGGCGGAACGGGAGTCTGGCTGCTCGATCGAACGCAAGCGCAGACGGAGGTGCCGCGCGCAGCGTCGGCGATCGACGTCGCGGCGCCTCCCTCGATGGCGCCGATGGCCGCGGTCGAGCCGGAGCGCGCGACCGAGGTGACGGTTGCGTCGCAGGACCCGATGGTGACCGCCGCGCAAGCGCCGAGCGTGCCGATCCCGACCGCGGTGCCCGATTTCGAAGTGGTTCGCCGCCGCGTGGACTCGCAGCGAGCGCTGGCTGCGGCGGTCGAGGAAGCCGTGACCGTGGAATCGCGCGAAGTCGCCGTCGCGCGTCCGAGCGGCGCCGCGCCGCTGCCCGACACCGAACCCGGATTCGTCGACGAAGCGATCCCGGCCGCCCGCGTCACGCGCAGCCAGCGTCAGGCGCCGATCCGGGTCGAACGAACGCAATGGCATCCGAGCCCGGAACGCCGCGTCGCATGGGTCGAGATCGACGGGGTGACGGCGCTTCGCGAAGTGCGCGAAGGCGAACGCGTGGGCCCCTACGTAGTGCGCGTGATCGAGCCGGCCGCCGTGTCGTTTGCCGACGGGAGCAGCCTGCTGCGACGCGAGGTCGGGCCGTAGCCAACGACGGACGGTTGCGAGGTGAGCGGGACGCCCGCGCCACCGCTTCGCGCGGCTGGCGAACGGGGGCGCGGAACCTGCTCGTTGGGATGCTGATGTCGGCGTTCGCCGGGCTCGCGATGGTGGGACTCAGCGAGCTCGTGGTTCGCGTCGTCGCGCCCCAGTCGGCGTCCTGGCTGGACATCTACCGCCGCGATTCCGCGCTGCCGTTCCACACCGCGCTGCCCAATCTGGATCGGCTGGTCGACACGGGTGAAACCCATTGGAGGATCGTCACGGACGACCGTGGATTTCGCGTCGCGTCGCAGCCGGACGCGGCGCACGCTTCACCCGGGTCGCCTTTTGGTGGGACGGTGCTCGCGCTCGGCGAC
>JANLTC010000151.1:0-2452 GCA_031362725.1 Deltaproteobacteria bacterium
GCAAGTCGCTAGCCGGCGCGATGGGACAGCGCCACATCGCGATCTGGGATCTGACGAAGCTCACGAAGTGAGCTGAACACGAAGCCGAGGAGTTCCGAAGTATGTTCAATAACGATAGAGGTGCTTGGAGTGCCGTGGCAATCCTGATGGCGATGGTCCTCTCCGCATGTTCAGGATCTGAGGCCGGTGCTTCGAGTGGCGCATCGAGCGCGCGGAGCAAGGGCGAGAAACTCGAAATGGAGATCTCGTGGCTGCCTGCCAAGAACCCGAAGATCAAATGGGAGCCGCAGGGCGCTCGTGTGGCGCTGTCGCAGGCCACACTCTTGCGCGATGACACGCTGGCGAGCGCAAGTGAGTGGGTCCTTCTCGACGCCAAGCAGCAAGCCGTGCGCATTCCACGTGGCTACTTCATCAAGTACCTGCTGGCGAGTGGCGTGCAGGATGCATGTCCGATCGAATCTGCCGATCTTTCGAAGTGTGTGGTCTTCGTCGGCTCGGACAGGACGGCCCTTCTTGCTGACATCGCACAAGGTATAGCCGCGCGCATCTCGCTGAGGGCTAGGCCCGCGCCACTTACTCCGGAGGAGGAGCAACGCAAGGAAGTGGGAGACCTCGTTGCCAGCGCCGCGATGCTTCCCGGTGCGCCCGTGCGGTACGAGTGGCTGCCGCAGAGGCCGAAGTTCGAAGGGAAATACGACTTCAGGCAGGAGAGGCTCAGCAAGGGTGCGATCGTCATAGATAAGATCGAAGCGTCACCGGTTTGGTCGATCCTCGATGCCAAGCAACAGCCCGTGCCGGTTCAACGCGGTCAGTTCGTAAACTTCCTAACGGACAACGGCCTCGAGAACACGCAGCCGACTACGCCTGATCAACTCAGAGCCAGCGTGGTTTTCGTCGGCACGGGCGATGTCGCGATGTTCCTCGATGTGGACAAACGCGCCATCTGCCGCGTCGATGCGAGCGCAGACAAGTGATCCGAGCGGGCGAGCCGAGCCAGCTAGCACAACCACCGCGATTGCCGCCGCTGTAGGCTCACTCCACCGCAGCTTGCGTGCATCAGATAGTGAGGTTATCCACACAGTGGCGCGCTTCCGCCCGGATGAATCGCACACTTGTCCAAGCAATGGGACGCACTTCGACGCTTCGACTGCGAATCGTGTTTTCCGAGTCCTGAGACGCAAGTTGGTCTTCCGCCGAGTAACGCGATCTTGTGCGACCTTTCGCATGAATCCGTGTTGCACGAGCTGAGCTCAAAGGATATTGAGGCTCACGCGACGGACGGCCGTCGCGCACTCGTTCACTCGCAGCTCGTGGCGCCTGCTGAGGGTGCCCTCTCCCCCCAATCTCCTGGAGACCGCCATGCGTCGTGCTTCCCCGCGCGCCCGCGCCCGCTCTGTTGTTACCCCTGGTTGGCTCGCACTTGTGGCCTTCGTGGTCTTGCTCTCGCGGCTTCAAGCCGTGGCTCAGAACCAAGACGTTCCCGAGGAAGGCGCTGGTTCTCCGCCAGCGCACGATAACGCGAACAGTGACACACACCCTGGCTGCGGAGGAACCATAGAGGGCGACCCTGTCGCCATAGAAACGGGCGCGTTCACGTTCAACAAACAGGTGCTGGAGCTGCCGGGCCGCGGAATGAATGTGTCCGTCTCGCTGAATTACCTAAGCAGCGCGCAAGGCATCGAGACGAACACCGGATCGCGGTGGATGCACAATTACGAGGAGCGGCTTGAACTCCTGTACACGTGGGGAAATCCGCCAGTGCCGTATCCGGGCCCTCTCGAGCCAGGTCTGCCGCAGCCCCATGGTATGTCGATGATGGCAGGTGGCATCCAACTGCCCCCTCGCCCCGTCTACATCAACGTCTTTCACTATCACGACTTGCGAATCGATCACTATCAGCGCGATCCGAACGACCCCACGAACTGGATAGCGGCCGATCCCGGACTCTTCTCCAAGTTGAAGAGCCAGAACGTCCAGATTAGCTGGCCTCAATCGTTCACGCTGCGACGACCGGACGGCACCAAGGTGAACTTTCCCCTAGCCCTGCGGGAGGGAGGGTGCAGTGTCGCCACTATTCGAGCCGGAAGTATTCAAGACCGCAATGGGAATACGATCACTCTCAATTACGAGAGTCGACCGAGAACCATCCCAATCGCATGTCAGTCAAGCGACACAACTTTCTTCCGTCGGCTATCGAGCGTCACCGACACTCTGGGGCGGCCGATAACGTTCGAGTATGACGCAACCGGTTGGCTCCACAAAATCCGCGACTTCACCAACCGCGAAGTGATCATCGATCACGATTCCACTGGAAATGTGACTGCGATTACGACACCGCAGGTCACCTTGTTCGCACCCGGCGCGATTAACACCACGCCCTACGCAGCTAGGACCGAGGTCGAGTACCCATCGGTTCCACCCAACAATCCTTCTAGACACAATATCCTCCGGG
>JANLTC010000158.1:0-2208 GCA_031362725.1 Deltaproteobacteria bacterium
CTTCGACCGCGTCGTCGTCGCGCACGGCGACGTACTGGAGAGCGGCGGCCACGACGCGCTGCGCGAGGGCTACGCGTGGCTGCTGGTGCCGTGACGACGCGAAGCGAGCGCGTGCGCGTCGGCATCGTCGGCGGCGGCCGCATCGCAGATCTCAACGCGATCGGCTGGCTCGCGCATCCCGCTGGCGAGATCACCGCCGTGTGTGACGTCGACGGAGTCACGCGCGCGAGGCGTGCCGATCAATGGCAATGCCGGGCCTACGCGAGCCTCGACGAGATGCTGGCCGACCCCGACGTCGACGCCGTCGAGATCCTCACGCCGCATCACCTGCACGCAGCGCAGGCCATCGCGGCGCTGCGAGCCGGCAAGCACGTGTCGTTGCAGAAGCCGCCCACGCGGTCGCTCGCCGAGTTCGACGAAGTCGCGGCAGCAGCCGCAGCCTCCGGCACCACGTTCAAGGTCTACGAGAACTTCATGTTCTACCCGCCGCACGTGCTGGCGCGGTCGCTGATCGACGCGGGCGAGATCGGCGACGTCTTGTCGGTGCGCATCGTCACGGCCGCTGGGCGTCTCGACGCAGGCCAGGGTTGGATCGTCCCGGCGGCGGCCAACGCATGGCGCATGGACCCTACGCTGTGCGGCGGCGGCATGATGACCTTCGATCACGGCTTCCACTGCTTCCAGATGGGCCGTTTCTTCGTCGATCACGCGATCGACACCGTGCACGCGTTCATCAACATCATCGACCTCGGCAACGGCTTGCAGATCGACGCGCCGGCGCTGATCTCGTGGCGCTACGTCGGTGAGCCGACCCGCTTCGGGTCCTGGGAGCTGATTGCGTCGCTCGGACTCGACGTGGTCTCCAAGTACTACGTGAGCGACGACCGCATCGAGATCCGCGGCAGCGCCGGCATCCTGTGGATCAACCGCTGCAGCGGCCACTTGCTCGACGAGCCGCCGGTGGTGCTCTATCGAGGCGGCGAGCTGCGCTCGTTCCACCGCGTCGAGACCGACTGGGCGACGTCGTTCCGCGACGCGACGTTCGACTTCATCGACGCCGTGCTCGAAGGGCGACCGCCGCGCCTCGACGCCAGCGAGGCGCGCGCCACACTGGCCTTTGCGCTCGCCGCGCAGCGCTCGGCCGCCGAGCATCGCGAGGTTCGCGTCGCCGAACTCGGCTGAGTCTCTTCGACTGCGCCCTCGAACGAAGGAGTTCTCCGAACCGCATGCGCCACCGGGAACTCCATCGCTCCGAACGAATCGGTTGGCTGCGCGCGGCCGTGCTGGGCGCCAACGACGGCATCGTGTCCACTGCGAGCCTGATCCTCGGTGTCGCAGCCACGGGCGCAACGAGCGCGCAGGTGGCCATCGCCGGAACGGCGGGCCTCGTCGCGGGCGCGATGTCGATGGCTGCCGGCGAATACGTCTCCGTACGATCGCAGGCCGACACCGAGGAGGCAGACCTCGGACGCGAGCGCCTGGAGCTGGCCACCAACGACAGCTCCGAGCGTGCCGAGTTGGCGGGGATCTACGTCGCGCGAGGACTCGACGCCGATCTCGCGCGGCAAGTCGCCGATCAACTGATGGCGCACGACGCGCTCGGCGCGCACGCGCGCGACGAACTCGGCATCTCGGAGTTGCAACGCGCGCGACCGGTGGTGGCGGCGGCCGCATCAGCGGGCACATTCGCGGTGGGCGCTGCGCTGCCACTGGTGATCGTGCTACTCGCGCCCACCAACTTGCTCGCGGCGCTCGTCGTCGCGACGTCGCTCGCGTGTCTCGCGATGCTCGGCGCGCTGGCGGCCCGCGTCGGTGGCGCGCGCGCCAGCGTCGGCGCGCTGCGCGTCACGTTCTGGGGCGCCTTCGCGATGGCGCTCACGTATGGCGTGGGTGCCCTATTCGGCACCGTCGTCTGAACGCAGTTTCGGACGACACTCTTCGTTTCGAATCAACCGGACACAGGGAGATCGCATGCAACCGCTTCCCCATCACTACGTCGTCATCGCATCTGGCGGCGCCGAAGGCGATGTCGCGCTCGCAGGCGATCGCCTCCCCGCGTTGGCGTCGGCCGCGCCGGTGGAGTTCGGCGGTCCGGGTGATCGCTGGTCGCCCGAGACGCTGCTGATCGCCGCGCTCGCCGATTGTTTCATCCTGACCTTCCGCGCGATCGCCCGTGCGTCGAAGCTCGAGTGGATCTCGCTGCGCTGC
>JANLTC010000250.1:0-19196 GCA_031362725.1 Deltaproteobacteria bacterium
GCGCAAAGCCGCGCAGTTGTTGCACGGGTCGCGTGACGCTGGCGATCGGATCGCGCAGGTACAGCTGCACGATCTCGGCGCCGCCGCGCGCGCCCGCATTGCGCAGCGTGAACGCGATCTCCACCGTGCCGTCGGTCGCAACGCGATCGGGTGTCACCGACAGCGCCGTGTACTCGAAGGTCGTGTACGAGAGCCCGTGCCCGAACGCGAAGACCGGCACGAACGCAGGGAATGCCGGCACGCCGCGCGCGAGCGGCTTGTGATCGTAGGAGCTCGGCTGCGCGCCCGCGCCGCGCGAGAAGCCGAGCGTCGTCTTGCCGCTCGGATTGACGTCGCCCGCGAGGATCGCCGCGATCGCCGCGGCGCCGTCCTGCCCGGGGAACCACGCCTCGAGGATCGCGGCCGCGCGGCCCGCGATCTGCGACAGATCGAAGGGTCGCCCGTTCACCAGCACGACGACCGTAGGCGTTCCCGTTGCAAGCACGGCCTCTACCAATTCGCCCTGCACGCCGGGCAAACCGAGATCGGACGCGTCCGTCCCCTCCCCGACCGTGCCGGTCCGGAAGTGACCCGCCTTGTCACCCACCACGACGATCGCGAGTTCCGCGCCCTGCGCACACGTGACCGCGGCGGCGATGCCGGAGCGGTCGTCGCTGAGCTGCCCCTTCGCCCGCAGGATCTGGCAGCCTTCGGCGTAGCGGACGCGGCCCGCGCCGAGTCGCGCGCGCAGCGCATCGAGCACGGTCGGTGCGGCTGCGAGTGCGTGCTTCGGGAAATGCGACGCGATGTGGTTCTGGAACGAGTAGTTGCCGAAGAGCGCCATCGGGTCGTTCGCATTGGGTCCGATCACCGCGATCCGCCGCAGCGACGCCGCGAGCGGCAGCACGCCGTCGTTCGCGAGCAGCACGATCGACTTCTCCGCCACCTCGCGCGCCAGTGCGCGCTCCTCGGGAAGATCGAGTTCGATCGCATCGAGATCCGCGTACGGCGACTCGAAGATGCCGAGCGCGAACTTGAGGCGCAGCACCCGCCGCACCGACTCGTCGAGCGTCGCGAGATCGAGCAAGCCGCGGTCGAGCGCTTCGCCGAGACCTTTCGCGTAGCACTCGGCCGTCGGCAGTTCGACGTCGAGGCCGGCCGCGAGCGCCGCCGCGGCCGACTCGGTCGGGCCTTCGGTCACCTGGTGGAGTTGGTGCAGCATGCGCACCGCGAAGTAGTCGGCGACGACGATGCCGTCGAAACCCCAGCGCTCGCGCAGGATCCCGGTCAGCAGTTCGCGCGACGCAGCGCACGGCACGCCGTCGACATCGATGTAGGCGTTCATCACCGACTTCGCGCCAGCGGTCTTCACGGCCATCTCGAACGGCAACAGGAAGATGTCGGCGAACTCGCGCGGACCGGCGTGCAGCGGCGCAAAGTTGCGACCACCCTCGCTGCCCGAGTAGCCGCAGAAATGTTTCAGCGTGGCGACGATGCCGTCGCGCAAGTCGTCGCCCTGCAGGCCCGCGACATACGCGGAGACGATCGTGCCGACCAGGAATGCGTCCTCGCCGACGCACTCTTCATCGCGACCCCAGCGCGCGTCGCGCACCACGTCGGCCACCGGCGCCAGCGCCTGGTGCGTCCCGACCGCGCGCATCTGGCGGCGGATCACGTCCGCGACGCGGCGGATCAGCGCGGGATCCCAGGTCGCGCCGTAGTTCAGCGGCGACGGGAACTGCGTTGCGCCCTCGGTCATGAAGCCGGTGAGCGCCTCTTCGTGCGCGATCGCCGGAACGCCGAGTCGTGTCGTCTCGACGAGGTGGCGCTGGAACGCGTTCAGCGCTCGCGCACCGTCGCGCGGCGCCACCGGCCGGCTGCCGAGCGGCCGTGTGATCTGCCCGATCCCATCGCGCAGCAATTCGCGCTGGTCGATCGGCGTGCGCATGAACATGCCCTGGAACGGTGCGAAGTCGCCGCTCGCCGGATCGAGCGTCAGCCACACCGAACAGAGCTGCGCGATCTTCTCTTCTCGCGTCATCCGCGCCAGCAGATCGGCGCTGCGCTTCTCGATCGACTGCGACGGATCGCGAAACAGCGCGTCGCCGAGCGAAGCATCCAAGACCGCACCTCCGAGGAGGCCGGATCCTACCGGATGATCTGCGTGCGGCGTCCTGCGGAGATCGCCGCGACGCCGAGTGCCAGCATCAGCAGCGACGCGGGCTCGGGCACCGCGACCGGCGCGAGGCGGAGCCGGAATGTCGCGCCAGCACCGGCTTCGACGAGCCAATCCGCGCCCGCACCGAACGGCGCGCCGAGATCGATGCCGGCGGCTTCGGCGGGATCGAAGTGGATCGTCGCCGATGCGATCGTCGTCGCGATCGAAGCCACCGCACCGGCGTTCGCGACGACGCTCCCAGCCACGAGCGCATTCGCGTCGAACACTTCGATCGAGAACGCGCTCCAGACCTCGCCGGTCAGGTTGTCGACGAGCGCATTCCAGGCGAGCGAGCCGGCGTCCCCGGCCGCAAACACGATCAGCAGATCGATCGGTGCAGCGCTGGTGAAGTGCGGATCGATCGCGAGCAGGCCCGGCCCGAGATCGGTCGCGAGCACCGTATTGCCGCGCAACGTGCTCGCCGCGAAGTCGATCGAGGCCGCGTTCGCTCCGCTTCCGAACGCAATCGCCGCAGCAAACAACAACTTCGTGACGACGCTCTGCACTACAGCGGTCCCCGCGCCCACGGACCCGAGATCGCGTAGGTCACACCGGGCCGCTGCGTGTTCGCGAAGAGCCAGCGCCCGCTCGGGTCGAAGCAGGCGCCGCAGAACTCCGAGCCGCGATAGTCGCCCGGCGCGATCGCGGGCCTGCCGGGAACGCCAGTCGGCAGATCCAGGCGATTGTGTGCGAACGGGAACGACGCACCGTCGCGCGTCATGCCGATGAGACGCGTGCCGGCGCCGGAGCCGGAGTCCTCGCAGCACACGATGCCGCCGCGCGGACTCACGGTGATGTTGTCGATGTTGTCGGCGGCGGCAGCCGACGACGCGACGAAGAACGCTTCGAGGAGACCCGGCGCCGCTTCGTCGCTCGCGGGTTCGTAGCGCCACACGACGCCGTTGCCGTCGGCACCGCCGCTGGTATCGACGAACCAGATCGAGCCGCCGCCGTACCAACAGCCTTCGAGTCGCTTGAAGCGCGCGCCGCCGCGATCGCGCCCTTCGGTGTAGGGGCTCGACGGGCCGTCGTAGAACAACTGGCCGGCGGCGTCCTCCGGCACCGCGGTCGGAGCGTCGATCGGAACCCAGTCCACGGCGAACGTCGCACCGGTTTCGGGCGCGTCGAGGTCCGCGCCGCCCTGGCCGACGACGCGCAGCATCTCGAGCGTGCCGCCGACTTCGAGCGAACCGACGCGCCCGCTGCGATCGTGCGGGCGATAGCGGTAGAAGCCCGAATGCGGATTGCTGTCTTCGGTTTCGTAGACGCAGCCATTGCGCGGATCCACCGCGGCGGCCTCGTGTCGCAGCAGGCCCATGTCGTAGATCGGGACTGCGCTCGCCGGGCCGAGTGACGGCGCCGGCACTTCGAAGACGAAGCCATGCGGAAGCGCGCCGACGGCCGTGCCGTCGAAGAGCGTCTCTTCGCACGACAGCCAGCTGCCCCAGGGCGTGACACCGCCGGCGCAGTTGCCGGCTGTGCCGCCGAGACTCGCCACGGTGCTGAGGAACTGGCCGCGTCGAAACGTCAGCGTCGTCGTTCCGCCACCGAGCCCTCCGCGGCCGAGCCGCGTCGCGTCGTACACCGGCGCGTTGCCGCCGCCGATCACGGGACCGAATGCGATCTCGTGATTGCGCACCAACACCAGATCGCCCGCGCGTCCGGGCAGCACCTGCACGACGCCCATGCCGTCGTGCGTGGGCGGCGTCGGCGCGCCGTCGGTCATCAGATCCCCGGTCCAGCCGTGGCTGCGGTACGTGAAATCCGGCGGCAGCGCGAGCAGCGCGAGGCCGGTGGTCTGGTCGATCGCCGGGATCGGCTCGCCGTACGGATTTGCGACGGGACTCGATACCGCGCGCGGTCGTCCTGCCCAGGCCTCGCGCGCGAGCAGCGTCTGGAACGCCGCGGGCACGGCCGCGGTGCCGAGCAGGGCTGCGCCACTGCGCAAGAACGAGCGCCGCGAGAATCCCGAGTTCAAGCCATCCCCTTCCGGTTGCTCCGGAGGGTTAGGTGGGAGAATCGCGGTCAGCGTGGCGGCGCGGGCGCAGTTCCTCGGCGAGCGCCGAGCGCCGCCAGGGCGAGGCACGCAGCAACGCTTGCCACGGTGGCGCGACCTCCGGCGAGAAGACCACCAGCGTCCACCGCGCCGACGACGTAGACGTGCCTGCAGTCGGGCGACGGGGCGACTGCGGCCACCAACCCGTCGAAACCTGGGGCGACGGCCCGGACCTACGCGTATCCAAGTCGTCCCGTGGCCGGATCGCGGCGAAACGCCGCGAACGCGCCGGCCGGGTTCGAAGCCACGACGACGTGGCGATCGTCGGCCGTCATCGCGACGTCGACCGCGCCGTTCAGCCCGTCGGATTTCGCCGAGCGTATCCCCAACGGCGAGAGGGGCCGGCAGGTCGCGCGCAACTACACGAAGCGCGAGAGCCAGTTC
The DNA here is from genome assembly GCA_031362725.1 of Deltaproteobacteria bacterium. GTDB lineage: Bacteria > Myxococcota_A > UBA9160 > UBA9160 > PR03 > PR03. The sequence continues at coordinate 4,638 of JANLTC010000250.1, forward strand.
TCCAGCATCTCCTGCCTTCCCGAGCGCGGCTGCGGTTCGAGATCGTTCGCGAGCACGTGGCCGGCGAGATCCTCGAGACTCTGCCGACCGCCGAGGATCTCGCGGCCCAGCGCGCCTTTCCAGCCCGCGTAGCGTTCGTCGACGAAGCGCTGCAGCCGGCCGTCTTCCAGCATCGCCTCGGCGGCGAGCAGGCCGCGCGCGATCGCGTCCATGCCGCCGACGTGCGCATGGAACAGGTCCGTCGCTTCCACGCTTTGGCGTCGCAGCTTCGCGTCGAAGTTGAAGCCACCGGAGTGCATGCCGCCGTTGCGCAAGATCTGGCACCAGACGAGCGCCCACTCGCGCGGGTCGTTCGGAAACTGATCGGTGTCCCAGCCGAGACGCGGATCGCCGCGATTCGCATCGATGCTGCCGAAGATGCCGTTCGCGATCGCGTAGCCGACCTCGTGCTCGAAGTCGTGGCCGGCGAGCGTCGCGTGGTTGACCTCGATGTTGAGCTTGATCTCGCGCTCGAGTCCGAACTTCTGCAGGAACGCGTAGACGGCGGCCGCGTCGAAGTCGTACTGGTGCTTGGTCGGCTCGAACGGTTTGGGCTCGATCAGCAGCGTGCCGGTGAAGCCGATCTTGTGCTTGTGCTCGACGACCAGCTGCAAGAAGCGGCCGAGCTGCGCCAGCTCGCGTCCGAGATCGGTGTTGAGCAGCGTCTCGTAGCCCTCGCGACCGCCCCACAGCACGTAGTTCGCGCCGCCAAGGCGCTGCGTCGCTTCGAGGCAGTGCTTCACCTGCGCCGCCGCGTACGCGAACACTTCGGGATCCGGGTTCGTCGCGGCGCCGGCCGCGTAGCGCGGGTGGCCGAACAGATTCGCGGTTCCCCACAGCAAGCGCGTTCCGGTGCGCGACATCTGCTTCTCGACGCGCTCGAGCAGGCGGTCGAGGATCGCATGGCTCTCGCGCAGCGTTTCGCCTTCGGGCGCAACGTCGCGATCGTGGAAGCAGAAGAACGGCGCGCCGAGCTTCTGGATGAACTCGAAGGCCGCGTCGATCTTGAGTTCGGCGAGTTCGAGCGCGTCGTCGCCGCCGGTGAGCCAGGCGCGCTCGAAGGTGCCGGCGCCGAACACATCGCTGCCGGGCCAACAGAAACTGTGCCAGAAGCAGACCGCGAAGCGCGTGTGCTCGTGCATCCGTTTGCCGAGCACGACGCGATCGCGATCGTAGTAACGGAACGCGAGCGGATGTTCGCCGTGCAGACCTTCGAACGGAATGCGTTCGACTTCCGGGAAATGGGTCATCGCGATTCTCCTCGAGCGGATTCAGTCTGCGCTTCGCGGAAGGCCGGGCGCAATCGAGCATAGAGCGCGCGCCAGCGTTCGAGCGGCGCGCGATAGTGATCGCGCAGCGCGGCGTCGGGTTCGAACGTTTGCAGCGCCGGCGGCGCGGTGCAGACGTCCTCGGCGCGCTCGCCCGAAACGGCGAGCCGCGCGAGTCGCGCCGCGCCGAGCGCCGGCCCGACGTCGGCGCCCGCACGCACCACGAGCGGGCGATCCAGCACCGACGCCAGGATGCGAACCCAGAGCGTGCTGCGCGCGCCACCGCCCCCGACCGATACCTCGTGCAGCGCGGCACCGGCCTCGAGCAGCGCCTGCTGCGCGTCGGCGAATGCGAACGCGACGCCCTCGAGTACCGCACGGCCGAGCGCCGCGCGATCGGTGTCGTGCGAGAGCCCGAAGAACACGCCGCGCGCGGCGGGATCGTTGTGCGGCGTGCGCTCGCCGGACAGATACGGAAGGAACAGCAGCGCGCCCGCTGCGGGGCGACCCTGCGCCTCCACTTCCGCGAGCAGCGCGGCTTCGCTCGGGGCACCGGTGAGTCGGGTCACCCAGCGGAGACAACTCGCCGCCGAGAGCAACACCGACATCTGATGCCAGCGTCCCGGCAGGCAGTGACAGAAGGCATGCACCGCGCGCGCTGGACTCGGCTGGAAGCGATCGCCCGCGACGAAGAGCACGCCCGACGTGCCGAGCGCGAGCGACGCATCGCCCGCGCGCACGACACCCGCGCCAACGGCGCCGGCCGCCTGATCGCCCGCACCCGCGGCGACTGGGACGCGCGCGACGCCCCATGCGTTCGCCACTTCGGCGCGCAAGAGGCCGGTGGCTTCATTGCCCTCGAAGACGCGCGGCATCGCGCGCTCGTCGAGTCCGCAAGCGGCGAGCATCGCGGGCGACCAGGCGCGCGCCGCGACGTCGAGCCACAGCGTGCCCGAGGCATCCGAGCAATCGGTCGCGGCATCGCCGGTCATCCGCAAACGCAGCCAATCCTTCGGCAAGAGCACGCGGCGCACGCGCGCAAAAAGGTCAGGCTCGTGGTCGCGCACCCAGAGCAGCTTCGGCGCGGTGAAGCCGGGCATCGCGAGATTGCCGGTGATCGCGCGCGAGTTCGGGACGGCGCACTCCAGCGCTTCGCATTCGGCAGCACTGCGGCCGTCGTTCCACAAGATGGCGGGACGCAAGACGGCGTCCTGCGCGTCGAGCAGCGTCGCGCCGTGCATCTGACCCGACAGGCCGACCGCGCGCACCGCCCGCAGCGCGTCGGGCGCCTGTTCGCGGGCGGCACACACGGCGGCGTTCGTCGCGCGCCACCAAGCTTCGGGATCCTGCTCCGACCAGGTCGGCTGCGGGCGCGCGACTTCGAGCGGCGCGCTCGCCGAGGCGACGACACAGCCGCTGGCGTCGACCAGCACGACCTTCACGGCGGAGGTGCCGAGGTCGATGCCCAGAGTCGTCGGGGAGGACGCCACGATTCCGTCTACCAGACCGGCGCCGGCTCTGGCAAGCGGTTGGTTGCCTTCGCAAGGCTGGTAGACTGCGGCGCCGAGGGAGGCTCGCGATGATCTTCGAACTTCGATCTGCGTTTCGATTTTGCGGTGCGATCGCGCTCGGCATCGGACTCGCGGGGTTCGCAGCGCCGGGCGTGCGCGCCGACGAGTCGAGCGAGGTCGTGGGCGTACCCGTTCCCGAGCGACCGATCGCCGCAGAGCCCGCGGCGGAGCCCGTGGTTCCGTTGTCGACGCCGACTGCGTTGCCGAGCTACGTGACGACCGAAGGGTCGATCGAAGCGGTGCACCGACCGCCCGGCATCTTTGGTGCGCTCGCGGTCGCGGCCGACGTGCTGGTGATGCGCCCGATCGGCTTCCTCTCGCTGGCCGCCGGTGGCGCCACATTCGTACTGGTGTCGCCGGTCGCCGCCGCGACGCAGACGTTGGGCAGTCGCGTCGATGCGCTCGACGAACGCGCGAAGGACGTCTTCACGCGTCCGCTCGGCGCGCTGTAGCGCGACGCGTCGACCGACGACTCTCTGGCGCTCCCGCGTAGCGAGCCAACGGCGAGCGGCGAGGTTCAGTTGACCTAGGGTCGGCCTGCCAAGGGCGCCATGACTTCCGCCGCGAAACGCTCGACCTGATCCATGTCCGCCCCCTGGATCACGATGTACGAAATGCCGGTCTGCTCGCGGCGCTTCGCAAGGCGGTCCTGGATCTCGGACGCCGAGCCGGTCAGGAAGAGCGGGCAGTCGGCGATCTCCTCGGTCGTCAAGCCGCTCGAGCGAGCGAGCGCTTCGCGCAGCCCCGTCGGCGTATCCGTGATCGCGAGCACGAACGAGAGCGCTTGCAGCTCGATCGTGCTCGGATCGCGACCCGCCTTCTCCGCGGCGGCGCGCACCCACGACACCTTCTCGCGTACGCGCTCGGGGGTCTGATCGGCCGGCGTCTTCGCGGTGACCTTGCCCTCGGGCAGCGACGGGTTGATGCCGACGATGTCCGCGTGGCGACCGGCCACCGAGAGCAGTCGCTTGCCTCCTCCTCCCACCAGGATCTGCGGGCGCTCGCCAGCGGGCAGCATCGCGGCCTTCGGCACGTCTTTGATCGAGTAGTGCTTGCCGGCGAAGGAGAAGCTGTCCTGGCTCCACATGCCGAGCGCAATCTGCAGCGTCTCTTCGAGCCGCTCGATGCGCGTACCGGGCGAGTCGTATTGCATCCCGGCCTGCTCGTAGTCGGTCTCCATCCAGCCGGCGCCGATGCCGAACTCGTGGCGACCTCGCGAGAGCAGGTGCAGCGACGCGGCTTGCTTCGCGAAGATGACCGGATGGCGGTAGTCGACGCCGTAGACCAGCGCGCCGACGCGCAATCGCGTCGTGACGGCGGCCGCGCCGGCGAGCAGCACCGTCGGATCCCACTGCGGCGAGAAGTGATCGGGGCAGAACAGCGTCGAGTAGCCGAGCGCCTCGATGCGCTGCACGCGCGCGGCGAAACCATCAGACGGCAGACTCGCGCACTGGACACCGAAGCGGAACGGTCGCATCGAAGGCTCCTTCATCGAGAGATCGAGAGGAAGAGCGCGACGCGCTCAACCCGGATTGAAGAACGGATTCCACGGGCGATCGCGCGCCGCGAGCACTTCATCGAGTAGGGGCGTGCGAGCGCGACCACCGGCCAGCGCGGCGCGCGTCGCCGCGCGGTGGTTGCGATAGACGGCATCCGCATCGCGCGCATCGGGACTCACCCAGACCGCCGCGATCAGCACCCATTCGTCGGCGCGATCGGCTGCGACGACGCCATCCGCCAACGCATCGGCAACGCCGCCCGCGACGCCGGCCTGCGCGGCGCCCCAGGTGAGACGCGCGTGCTCGTCGCCGGCGATCGCGGCCTTGTTCACGAAGAGCGTCAGCGGCTTCACCGGAAGGCTCGGTCGCAGCACGACCACGAACGGCGTGTGCCCGGTCGAGGGCGACGCGAGCGCGGTGGCCCACGCGGTGCCAGTCGGTCCTTCGCGGGGACCGAACACGGTGTTGATGTGCGCCGCTTCGGCGCCTTCCCCGACGAAACTCTCGCCAATTTCCATCTGGGCCAACGAGATCAGCCGTTTCGTCCGTAGCGGGCGCGGCGCAGCAGCTCGCTCGAGACGGTGTCGGGCCGGGTGTCGTAGGCGAGCAGCGCGACGAGGCGCACGGGTTCGCCTTCGATCGGCGTCACGCGGTGCATCGAGTTGCGGCCTTCGAAGAGCAGCAACGTGCCGGGTGTCATCGGGATCGTGCGCACGAGCGTGCGGTCGCCGTCGAGAACGCCCTGCACCGCGTCGTAGCGTTCGTCGTCGCGACTGCGGATCAGCGGCGTGTACTCGAAATCGCCGCCCCTCTCGGCGTCGCGCAGCGCGATCGACACGACGAAGTCGGTCTGGTCGAAGTGCCACTGCAACTCGTCGCCGGCCTTCATTGCGGCGACGTTCAGCGCGCCGAGCGGATCGGCGTATCGGTACAGCGTCGGCTTCGCGAGCGCGGCCGCAACGAAGCGCAGCAGACCGTCCCATTCGTAGAGCTGCCGCAGTGCGTGCGTCGCTGGCACCCGGTCGTAGGCGATCGCTTCGACGGCCGAGCGCCCACCGAGACGACCGCGCGGGTGTTCCTTCGCCATCTCCGGGTCGGGCAGACCCAGATATACGGTGGCACGCGTCTCCGCGAAATGACCGACGCCAACGAGCGTCTCCGCCTCCTTGGCCATGCGCTCGCTCGCTTCGCGACCGAAGAAGCCCGGCAGCTCGCAGGCCCCCGTCGCCCCGAGTTCGGCGCGACAGCGCTGGATCAACGCCCTTCCCGCGCCCTCGAGATCGAGAATCGGATAGGCGGCCAGATCGACGAAGCACGCGGGATTCGCAGCGCTCATGAACGATTCCTCGCAGCGGCTTCGGTCACCCTAGCTCAGGCCCGCGCGACGCGGCGAGCCGCGGCGCGTCGACGAGCCAGCCGCCGCGTTCCGACGGAAAGTCGAGTTCCAACCTCGGGCCAGCCGATCGCGAAGTGCGGCGCTCAAGTGCCCTCGCTCTCGATCTGCCCCCGACCGCGCCGGACGACGTCGTCGAAGTGTCGATCGAGGCGCGGACTGACGCCGCGGCAGCCCGCGACGACCTCGGCGCTCCAATCGAGGTACGCGAGACGCCGCGCGCGGTTCCATCCTTCGGGCGCCTCGTGCGTGACGTCGCACACGTTGCAGATCTTGTCACCCAACTTCACGAGCTTCGCGCCCGCCGACGCGTGTCGCGCGTGCTCGACCTGCAAACGCTTGCGCTCTTCCTTGGCGAGCGACTTGTCGTCGCTGACCTCCGCGACCAGCGCGGCGACGCGCGGACCGAACGCGTCGCGCAGCTCTTCGGGACTGGTTTCGGTGTCCTCGAGCGTGTCGTGCAGTACGGCCGCGCGCAGCACGTCGAGGTCGGTGACGCCGCCGATGCGCGCCAGCACCTCGGCGACCGCGATCGGGTGATTGATGTACGGCGACGCGCTGGGGTCCTTGCGGCGATGATCGCGGTGCTTGGCGGCCGCGAAGTGGATCGCCGCGAGCAGATCGCGCAGTGCGCCGCGCATCGGGTCATCTCCCGACGTCATGCGAGGAGGCTCGCGCTACGCGCGCAAAGCGTCGCCCGCGTGCGGACTATGCGAAGAAACCGGGGTAGCGCGCGACGTCGAGCGCGTAGTTCGGGAACACCGAAGACGGATCGTTGAGACCCATGTGGCGGTCGAGCATCTCCGCGAAGACGTCGCGGAAGTCGGTCGTGCCCGCCAGATCGATGCCCTGGTAGAGCTGCGCCGGCGCAAGACCCGGCCAGATGCCGTCGCGGAGCAGCACCTGACCGCCTTGCACCGCGCCTCCGAGCGCGAACATCACGCCGCCGTGGCCGTGATCGCAGCCGAACGAGCCGTTCTCCGCGACGCGCCGCCCGAACTCGCTCATCACCAACACGACGGTGCGATCGAGATCGCTCCCGAGGTCAGTCGCGAATGCGGCGAGGCTGCTGCCGAGATCGCCCGCCATCACCGGGAACGCGGTGGTCTGACGCGCATGGTGATCCCAGTTCGCGTGATTCACGGCCGCAACGCGCACCCCGATGTCGCCCTTGATCAGCGCTGCGAGATCCTTCAGCGAGGAGCCCAGCCTGGTGACGGGGTAGCTGACGTTCGTCGTCTTGTTCACGGTCTGCACCAGGTCGAGCACGTCGATCGTGTTGACGCCCATCAGCTTCAGCACCGAATGCGCCGTCGCGTTGGAGATCGTCTGGATCGCCTGTCGACGCTCAGTCGTGTAATACCCCTCCAGCGAGAAGCGCGACAGTGCCGGAATCGCCATCGTCGAGACCGGTCCGAGCAGCGCCTTCGCCGGCTGATTCTCGATCGTGATCGCGGAGATCGGTGTCGTGATGCCAGAAGCGCTGAGGAAGCGGTTCAGCCAGCCGATCTGCATCGTCTTGTCGTCCGGAGCGGCGTACTCCATGAAATCCTGCGCATCGAAATGCGAGCGCGTGTAGCTCGGGCTGCTGCAGCCATACAACACCGCGAGTTTGCCGCTCTGGTAGAACGGGAGCAGCGGCGCGAGTCCCGGGTGGAAGCCGAAGAAGCCGTCGAGGTCGAGTTCCGTGCCGGGCGCAACACGAATCTGGGGCCGCGCGGCGTAGTAGGCCGCGTCGCCGTGGGGCGGCACCAGGTTCAGCGCATCCGCACCGCCGCGCAGGTAGAGCGCAACGAGTACCGGGTCGCTGCCCGACGCGCGTGCCGGGCGCGCGCGCAGCAACGCGGTCGGGACGACCAGCGCGCCGAGGCCCGCGGAAGCCGTCATCAAGAAATCCCGTCGGGACATCGCCATGCTGGAGCTTCTCCGGAGTCCGCGTCGCGCGGTTAGTGGACCAGGAAGTCGGGCGTCGAGAGCAGCGCCGCTGCGGTTTCTTCGACCTGCGCAGCCAGCGGCAGGCTCTGTACGAGGGTTTCGAGCGCCGCTCGCGTGGTGGGCTCCATCCCGAGGTGCAGGTACTGCGCGCGGAGTTGGTCGACGATCAGCGCAGGCTCGGTTCTAGTCACTGCGAATTGCGGGGCGAAGCCGACACGACCTTGCGTCGCCGACCAGGCCAGGTTGATGCGCACCACGAACGGGCCTTCACCGGCCCAGAAGCGCGACGATTCCGGGTAGCCCGTGGGATCCACGGAGCGATAGAGCCCCTCGCCCATCGTCTGCAGCCTGCCGTCCATCTCGGCGGCGTAGAGCGCGTCGTCGCCGATGCCGACCGCGCGAGCCAGGCTCGTCACGTAGACGAAGGGGCGTTTCACCTTGGTACCGGCAAAGGTGGTGGCCAGGAAGTCGGGCGAGAGCAGGATCGTGCGCATCACCTCGCGCAGATCTCCGTTCGTCGAGAGGAACGTCTGCTTGGCCGCCTGCACCAATGCCTCCGGCGGAGATTCGGCCACGAAGCGCTGGCAGAGCTTGCGGCTGACTCGTTCCGCCGTCTTCGGATGCGTCGCGAGAAAGTGGATCACTTCTTCGCCATCGATCTGCCCCCGGTTCGCCGGCAGGGTCAGCACGCCCATGATGCTCTTCGCACCCTTGTCGTGGCCCTGGGAGAGGAACTGGAAGCCGTCGGTGGTGTTCGTGATGAATGCGGGGAGCGTCCAGCCGGTGAAGGCGCGCGCGACTTCGCGCACGTCGTTCTGGGTGTAGCCACCATCCACGCCGAGCGTGTGGAGCTCCATGATCTCGCGGGCGTAGTTCTCGTTGATGCCGTAGGGGAGACCCAGATAGACGTAGCCGTCCTTGAAGTTCACCGAGTTGTCCAGGTAGGCGAGCATGCCTGGATTCATCGCAGTGGCCCGCAGCATCGTCTCGAAGCTTCCGAGCACGTTCGGCCGAATCGCGTCGCGCTCGAGTGTCACGAAGCCCCAGCGCGCATCGTCTTTTTGCGAGTCGACGTTGAAGTGGTTGTACCAGAAGTCGACGAGCACCTGCTCGAGCTGCTTCTTGCTCTTCGCCGAGCGCAGCACCTTGGCGCGCGTCGCGTCGCGGATCGGCGCGAACGGACCCGTATTCGGATTGCCCGTGTACTCGTTATAGAGGTTGCGCGAGGCCCCGAAGGCCATCGTCTCGACGGGATACAGCGATGCGATCTCCGCATCGAGCGCGCTGTCGTCGAGCAGTTCGGGGCGCAGCTGTTCTTCGATGTAGGCCTCGACCGTGCCGAGCTGCTCGATCCGCGCGAGCGACCAGGCGTCCGGGCCGTAGCCGATACGGTTCAGGATGTGCACCTTCTGCCTCTGCGCGCTCGGCGGTCCGATGCAGGCTGCGTGCGCCAGCAGCGCGAGACCCAGCAGCAGCATTGACCGGCGCGTCGCGCGCATCGCAGGCATTCGGCTCTCCGCAAACCCCGTGGGGGTAGTCTTTGGCATCGCAGCGCGATTGCGCGGGTTTCGGAGTGTTGAGTAGCGCGGCGGCCGGCTTGGTGGCTAGCCGCGGGCGATTTCCCGCTCAGAAAGTGCAAATTTGTCGGGGTCGCTCACTCGGGCACCTCGACACGTCCCGCCTGGTGCGCGATCCAGGCGGCTCGAGCCCGCACCCGCCCCGATGGCATCTCGACGCGCCGCTCGATCGGATTGGGCAGCACCGCGGCCAGCAGCGCCGCCTCACCCGGTGCGAGCGCCGAGGGCGGCTTCCGGAAGAACGCGCGGCTCGCTGCGCCCACGCCGAACGTGCAGCGCCCGAACTGCGCGACGTTCACATAGACCTCGAGAATCCTGCGCTTCGGCCACAGCGCCTCGATCCAGATCGTCAACCAGGCCTCGAGCCCCTTGCGCACGAAGCTGCGGCCCGGCCACAGGAATACGTTCTTGGCCACCTGCTGGGAGATCGTGCTCGCGCCACGTGGGTGTCCGCTGGCATTGGGCGCTTCGAGCGCGTCCTCGATGGCGTCGAAGTCGAAGCCGGGGTGGCCGGCGAAGCGCTGATCTTCGGCGGCGATCACCGCGCGGAACACGTTCTTTCCGATCTCACGACGCGGCACCCATTCGTAGAGGATGTCGTCGCAGGCGTCGTCGCCACGCGCGAGCGGCCACTTGTGCGCCAGCATGAATGCAGTCGTGACCGGCGCGACGAAGCGCAGCGCCGCAACCGGCAAGGCGCTCGCCACGACGATCGCCGCCACGGCCCGCAGCGCGAATCCGCGAGCCGTCACAGCAGGCGCTGGGTCGCCAGCTCGGCGCCGGCCCGCAGCGCGCGCAGTTTCTCCCACACGACGTCGGCCGCCACCTGTCCCATGCCAGCCGCGGTGTCGAAGCCGCAGTCGGTGCCCGCGAGCACGCGATGCGGGTCGCCGATGGCGCGCGCCACCAGCTCGATCCGATCTGCGACGACCTCCGGATGCTCGACGTAGTTGGTGGTGGTGTCGATCACGCCCGCGACGAGCAGCCACGAAGCCGGCAGCGGCTGGCGCGCCAGCACGCGGTGTTCGTGCGCATGGCGGGGATTCGCCATCGACAGCACCAGCGCGCCGACGCGAGCGGGCACGAGATGCGGCAGCAGCGTCTCGAGTGGAATGTCGCAGGTGTGCGGACCTTCGTAGTTGCCCCAGCAGAGGTGCAGCCGAACGCGGTCGGGCGGAACGTTCGCGAGCGCGCGATTCAGCGCTGCGACGGTGGCATCGACGAAGTCGAGGAACTCGTGCTCCGGGCGGTCGGCGAAGAGCGTGTGGCGTTCCATCGCGAGATCGGGCGCGTCGATCTGCAGCACGTGGCCCGCGGCGACGACGGCCTCGTACTCGGTACGCAACGCCTCGGCGACGGCGTCGACGTATTCGACCAGCGAGCCGTAGTGCTCGTTCTGCATCGCGCAGGCGACGATGCCCGGCGACGGAACCGTCCAGAACGTCTCGACGAAGCGCTGCGGCTGCGTGGCCGCGACGTCCGCGAAACGAGCGAGATCAGCATCGAGCGGCGCGCGGTTCTGGTACTGCACCGCGCCGATCGCCTTCGGGGCCGTCAGCAAGCTCACCGAACCGCGCGCATAGTGCGGCAGCATCAGCGCCAGGAACTCGGGATACAGCGCGAGATCGCGCATCAGCGGTCGCTGCGCGGCGCCGCCGAAGCCGCTGATCCGATTGCGTACGTAGGTGAAGAAACTCTCGCGCGCCTGCTCGCCGTCGTTGCCGACGTCCACCCCGCAGCCGAGTTGCTGGGCGACGGCGCGCTCCGTGGCGACCCGCACGTCGCGATCCAGCGCGTCCGCGTCCACCGCTTCGCCGCGGCTCGCGGAGACGAAGCGATCCACCAACGTGCGCGGTCGCGGCAGACTTCCGGCGTGCGTCGTGAGAATGCGCGACTCGCTGCGCTGCATGGATTGAACTTCGCACGTACGCGCCCGGTTCGCCCGCGCGTCGTGATGAACTCCGCCCGCCTGCGGCTCGCTGCGCGCTTGCCGCACACACCTCGATGGGACAGCATCGCAGGCCCGGAGGTGGCGCGTGGCAAACTTCGCGACCGATACGGCGGTTCACCGCGTGGGCGGTAGCGGCGACGGCGCCCACCATCGCGCCGAACTCTCACCCGCGTGGGAAGTCTGGGGACCGGTCGGGGGTTACGTCGCGGCGATCGCATTGCGCGCGCTCGCGGCCGAAACCGAACTGCGGCGCCCGGCGAGCTTTCACTGCAACTTCCTGTCGGTCGCGCGCTTCGGCGCGGTCGACCTCGAGGTCGCAACGCTGCGGCGCGGCAAACGCTCCCACGCGCTGCGCGTCGCGATGACGCAAGCCGGCCGGCCGATCCTGAACGCGACTGCCTGGTTCGTCGCGGACGGCATGGCCGGACTCGAGCACGAGCACATCGTCGCACCGGACGTTCCGCTGCCCCACGCGCTGAAGGGCTACGCCGAAATCGCCGACAACTACGCCGACTGGTACCCGTTCTGGCGCTCCGTCGAGGGCCGGCCGTGCAATGCGGCCGAGCCGCATCCGCCGCAGTGGAACACTTGGATGCGTCTTCTCGAAACGCCCGAAACGTTCGATCCGGCGACGGAGGCCGGGCGGATGTTGCTGTGGCTCGACATGATGATGTGGAATGCCGCCGACGCGCCGCATCCGTGGCCCCCGCCGTATCTCGCCCCGAACCTCGACCTCTCGGCGAGCTTCCACGAACTGAACCCCCAAGAGGAATGGCTGCTCTGCGACGCGCATGCACCCGTCGCGCGCGAGGGCATCATCGGCTGTCGCGGCCAGCTGTGGACCGAATCGGGACGGCTGCTGGCGTCGGGCAGCGCCACGCTGTTCTGCCGCCCGAACCCGACGGCAGCCCCGTCAGGCGACGCGGGCACCTGAGTTGAGACGCCGCGCAGGCGAAGTCGCGCTGGCGGCGTTCGGTGTACTGCTGCTCGTCCCCGGTCTCGGGCGGATGGGCGCGCTCGATTCGACCGACGCGCGCTACCTCGCGATCGGCCGCGAGATGTGGGCAAGTGGCGACTGGCTGGTGCCGCGTCTCGCCGGCGTGCCGCATCTCGACAAGCCGCCGCTCACCTACTGGGCGGCGTCGCTCGGCTACGCGCTCTTCGGTCCCACCGAGTTCGGCGGTCGCATCGTCATGCAGTTCGCGCTGCTCGCGACGGCGCTGCTGGTGTACCGCGCAGCGCAGCGTTTCGCGGATCCGGAATGGGCCCTGCCGGCAGCGCTGGTGTTCCTGACGATGGGCCTGCCCTTCGCGCTCTCGCGCGGGCTCGCGACGGATCTGTTCCAGTTGCTGTTCGTGACCGCGGCGCTCGTCGCGCTGCTCGCTGGGATCGTGCAGCGATCGTCTGTGCGCGTTGCGATTGCAGGTGCGCTGCTCGGCGGATCGATGCTTGCCAAGGGGCCGATCGGCCTGCTCGTCGTAGCGAGCATCTGGCTCGGGGTCGCGCTCTGCGTGCGCGGTCGCGCACGACTGTCGTGGCGCGGCGTCGCGCTCGGCACGGCGCTCTTCACTGCGATCGGAATCCCATGGTTCGCTCTGCTGGTGCACCGGGTTCCGTCGATCCTCGACTGGTTCCTCGAGATCCAGCTCGCGAGCCGGGTGACCGGCACCAACCGCGGCCACTTGAAGGACGCCACCTACCTGCTCCGCATCTGGGTGTTGGGACTGCTGCCGTGGACGCCGATCGTCGCGCTCGCACTCGCGCGCTTGCGTCCGCGTGGACGCCTGCGCGACGCGGATCTCGTCGACTTGTTCCTGCTCGCCTGGGCAGTCGTCCCGGTGGTCCTCTTCTCGCTGTTCCCGACCAAGCTCGGCTCGTACATCGTGCCCGCATTCCCGGGTGCCGCGCTGGTGGTGGCGCGTGCCGGCAGCCGTGGCCTGCTCGAGGATCGCCGCGCGCGACGAACGCTCTCGTTTTGCGGGCTGCTCGTGATCGTTGCTGCGCTGGTCGCGGGGATCGGCGCGATCGCCGAGAGCCGCTTCGGTCTCGACCTCGTACCGCGAGTCGCGCTCGGCGGGAGCCGCGCCGCCGGCGTCTTCGGCCCGCTGCTGGTCGCCGTCGGCGTGTGCGGAGCATTCGCGCTGCGACACAGCCTGGCAGCGACTTCGGCGCGCGCGTTCGCCGCGACGGCTCTCGGAACAGGCCTCGCGTTCGCGTTCGGATTTCACGGCGTTGCGCATTCGGTGCCGACGCTGCGCGAACAGGGGCGGATCGTCCAGAGCGTTCCGGGCGCGCGCCTCGTCGAGTTCAGTCTCAAGCCGAGCCTGTTCTTCTATGCCGACGCGGAGGACCGCGTCCTGCTCGCGGCGGTCGGTGGTGTGGTCGACTATTTCGTCGATCCCGCCGAGGCGCGTCGGCTGACACTCACACGGGACGATGCGCTGGCGCTGCTGCGCGAGGATACGCCGACCTTCGCGCTCACCGGCCCCGACTACGCGACCGTGCTTGGCAACGAGAGCGGTGCGCAGGAGGTGTCGCGGATGGGCCGCTACGTGCTGCTCGCGAATCCGGCGGCGCGCCGAGCACTCGCGTCGAATCCGCGCGGCACACCGTGAGCGCACCCGGCGTCGCGATCCCGTTCGCGACGGCGCTGCGCACCTGGGCGCGCATCGGCCTCGAGAGCTTCGGCGGTCCGGCTGGCCAGATCGCGGTGATGCACCGCGTGCTGGTCGAAGAGCAGCGCTGGATCTCCGAAGAGCGGTTCTTGCACGCGCTCTCGTACTGCATGCTGCTGCCCGGTCCCGAAGCGCAGCAGCTCGCGACCTACATCGGCTGGCTGCTGCACCGCACCAAGGGCGGTCTCGCGGCGGGCCTGCTGTTCGTGCTGCCGGGCTTCGTGACGATCCTGTTGCTGAGCCTTCTCTATGCGGCGTATGGGAATCTGCCGATCGTCGCGGCAGTCTTTTTTGGCGTGAAGCCCGCCGTGCTCGCACTGGTGCTCGAAGCGCTGCTGCGGATCAGTCGTCGCGCGCTGAAGCATCGCTTTCACTGGTGGATCGCGGCGGTGGCGTTCGTCGCGATCTTCGCGCTGCGCGTTCCGTTCCCGCTGATCGTGCTCGGCGCGGCGTCGCTCGGCTTCGCGCTACAGCGACTCGTCCCAGCGTTCGTTCCCGACGACGCACCGGCGGCTTCGGGAGCGGGCGCGCCCGCCGTCGTCGACGCGCTGCTCGACCGCGCGACTCCCGCCCACACGCAGCCGTCGCTCGCGCGCTCGTTGCGCGTCGCGACGATCTGGGGCGCGCTGTGGGCCGCGCCGATCGCGCTGC
>JANLTC010000027.1:0-3237 GCA_031362725.1 Deltaproteobacteria bacterium
CCGAGCACGCGCGCGAGGCCCCAGTCCATCACGTATACCTCGCCGAAATTGCCCACCATGATGTTGGCGGGCTTGATGTCGCGGTGGATCACGCCCTTCTTGTGCGCGTAGGCCATCGCTTCGCAGGCGCGCAAGATCACCGACAGGGCGCGCGTCTCGTTCCAGCCTTCTTTCGATTCGAAGACCAGATCGAAGACATGCTTCAGATCGCGCCCCTTCACGAGCTTCATCGTGAAGTACACGCGCCCTTCGCTGTCGAGCCCGAGCTCGTGCACCGGCACGATGCCGGGGTGGTCGAGCTGGCCGGTCACCTGCGCTTCTTCGAGGAAGCGTGCGAGCTGCGTCGGTTCGATTTGCGGCGTGGCGCCGTCCGAGCGCGACCCGTCGCGGCCGAGGATCACCTTCATCGCCAGGTGCCGGCGCAGGTCCGCGTCCCACACGCGCAGGATCGCGCCCATTCCGCCGCGCGCCACCTCGCCTTCGAGCGCGTAGCGCGATTGCTTCAGACTGTGCTCAGACAGCCGCCGCAAGAGCTCGCTCGAGGCGCCGCTCGGCGTGCGGTCCTCCGCGCCGCCGGCCGCTGCGTCGAGCGACACCTCCGGGTCGACGCCTGCGCCGTACTTGGCGCGCAGGCGTGCGGCGAACGACTTTGGGCTGTCGGGTTCGTGTGGGGGAGGCCCGGAGCGTTCGGTCATGGCGAGCGGCGTCGAGCGGGAGGAGGCGTCGCGATGATAGCAAGCGTCCGCGTTCGGCTCAGCGCGTCGAGCTTTCGTCCGACATCGGCCACACGGCGCACTGAGCCGTGGAAGGAGTCGGGCCATGCGTGCCGCGCGGCCCAGCAGGGAGCTTCCAGGGCGACCACAATTTCTCCCTACGGTCAAAAATCACCGTGAGTGTTTTGGACACCTCTCCAAACCGCTTGTAGTCTCCTTTCCGTGCGCGCGGGCGATCGTTATCTCTCCCCGCAAGTCCAGGCCGACCTGGCGCGCAAGATGGTCTTCGTGGCCGGCCCACGCCAGGTCGGCAAGACCACGCTGGCACGTGCGCTGCCCGGAGGTCGCCGCGGTTACCTCAACTGGGACATCAGCGCGGACCGCACGCGCATCCTCGCCCAGGAGCTTCCGAGCGCGAAGCTGTGGATCTTCGACGAGATCCACAAGTACAAGAGCTGGCGCGGCCTACTCAAAGGGCTCTACGACGGCCGCCGCAAGGGGCAGCGCATCCTCGTCACGGGCAGCGCTCGGCTCGATCTGTACCGTCACGGCGGCGACTCGCTGCAGGGGCGCTACCACCTCTTGCGCCTGCACCCCTTGTCGGCCGCGGAGCTCGCCCTCGAGCGACCGACCGAGCTCACCTCTTTGCTCTCGCTCGGCGGCTTCCCGGAGCCTTACTTCGGCGGCTCGCAGGTCCAGGCGCGGCGCTGGTCGCGCGAGCACCGCTCGCGGCTCGTACGCGAGGAGGTCACGAGCCTCGAGCGCGTGCAAGATCTGGGGAACATGGAACTCCTGATGATGCGCCTACCGGAGCTGATCGGCTCGCCGCTCTCGATCAACGCGGTGCGTGAGGACCTGCAGCTCAGCCACAAGACCGTCGCGAACTGGCTGCGCATCCTCGAGCGGCTGTACGCGATCTTTCGCGTGCCGCCGCTCTCCGGGCCGCGCATTCGTGCCGTCAAGAAGGAGCAGAAGCACTACCACTTCGACTGGAGCGTCGCACCGTCGGATGCGCAGCGCTTCGAGAACCTGGTCGCCTCGCACCTCTTGAAGTGGGTCCACTTCGAGGAGGACGCGCGCGGGCGCGAGCTCGAGCTGCGCTACTTCCGCGACACCGACGGGCGCGAGGTGGACTTCGTCGTGACGGAGCGCCGCAGGCCGATCCTCCTGGTCGAGGCCAAGTGGAGCGCCGGTGCGCTCGATTCGAATCTGCGCTATCTGAAGCTGCGCTACCCCGACGCGGACGCGTGGCAGATCCACGCGACGGGTGTCAAGGACTTCGTGAGCCCGGAGGGGATCCGCGTCGCTCCGGCGCTGGCGCTCCTGCGCACGCTGGCGTGAACGCTCGGCGTGCCTCTGCACGCTCTGACCTCGTGCGCCGCTCCATCCCGCGCGTCGTCACGTGCGCGAACGCGTCCGGTCGACAAGTTGGATTCGGCCGCGGGCATTTCTGCTCGCGGCACGGGAAGCGGATCTGGGCAGCGAGTGCGTGGCGCGGAGGACCAATCCTCTGCGATCGAGCGGTGCGATGCCTTGGCGGGGCGCAGGCCGAGATTGTTGTTCTGGTTCTCGGGCGTGTTGTTGTCGCGGTTCGCCGAGCGCGCGTTCGCAGCGGCGTTGTTGAAGCTGCCGCCGCGGTTCACGCGGTTACGGTCGCCGGGGACCCGCTTCCCAATTCGTTGTCAAAGACTCACAGCTCGTCGTCGAAGGCTCGACGCTCATCCTTGAAGGCGCACAGCCAACCGCGGCGCAGAACTTGTGTGTCGCCGTGAGCGAGATGCGTCAGCGCCGAACGCAGGGCCGCGCCGAACATCAGTTCCGCGATCCGTCCGCTGCGCCGCTCCCAGGCACGGTGGCGCAAGCGACGGCGCAGGCGACGCAGGATGTGCGGGCGGATGCGCTGCGTTCCGCGATGCAGATTCCAGCCGAGGAACGGCAAACCCTCGCGCACGGGTGCGAGGATAGTCGCCCGCGACTTGAGCGCGAGCTTCAGTTCGTCCTGCGCGAATGCCTCGATCGCGCCATACGCACGCTTCAACGCGGACTTGTCGTCGCCGAAGAGCGCGAAGTCGTCCATGTAGCGCACGTATCCCGGCGCACGGAGTGGCGCTGGGCGCGGCGGGATCTCGCGCGCGGCTTGCAGCGCGGCCGGCGGCGCGATCGCATCCTGATACGTGACCACGCACGTCACGTGCGGCACTTCGTTCACCGTGTAGAAGTGCTCGCGAAACGCGATCACTTCCTTGTCGCGTGCGAAGTCGACGAGCGGCGTGTCGTCGAAACCGCCAAGAGTGGCGGAGTAGCGGAACGTCATCAACTTTACTCGCATCCGGGGATTGGGAGATGTCGTGCAAACACTGCGCGCGCAAAGGCCCCCAATCGCCCGCCGTCCCTCCCCAGTACCACCGCAATCGCCGAAAAAAATGAACAACTGTTCCGCTACTAGCAACTGCTCCGGCGTTTCGCCTGCGCGGCGGCTGCGCACGCCGCTTCGGCTTCACGCCTGGCAACGGCACCAGCTCAC
>JANLTC010000281.1:0-14174 GCA_031362725.1 Deltaproteobacteria bacterium
GCGACGCCGCGTTGTTCGTCCGCCGAGGAATTTTCGGCCGAGTCCACCGCCCACGCGACTCGCAGCAACGAACCAGCACAAACGGACGACCCTCACGGCAGCGCATATGCCACCACGTAGTCCCCACGTCGCGTGCCGAGCTTCCCGTGGCCGCCCGCAGAGATCACAACGTATTGCTTGCCGCTCGCGGAAAGCCGGTACGTCATCGGGTTCGCGTTGCCGCCCGCGGGAAGCCGGTCGTGCCACAGTTCCGTGCCGTTCTCGACGTCGAACGCGCGCAGTGTTCCGTCCATCGAGGCGCTGATGAAGGCGACGCCGCCCGCGGTGACGAGCGGGCCGCCGAGATTCGGCAGGCCGATCGTCACCGGTAGCGGGATGCGCAGCTGGTCCGGCACCGAGCCGAGCGGCACCTGCCAGAGAATCTCGCCCGAATCGAGCGACACCGCGGCGAGCGTGCCCCACGGCGGCGCGACGCACGGCATCAGCAGGGGGCCCTGCAGCGGCTCGCGAAGCATTCCGTACGGCGCGCCCTCCTGCGGGGCGAACTCGCGGAGTCCGAGCAGACCTCTGCCGGCACTCTTCTCGCGCTCGAAGTCGTCGCGAGGGATCAGCCGCACGACGAAGGGCAGGTTCGACATGTTGAGGATTGCGACGTGGCGCGACGGCTCGATCGCGAGGCTGCCCCAGTTCGTGCCGCCTGCGTTGCCCGGAAACATCAGCGTTCCGCGTACGCTCGGCGGTGTGAAGATGCCCTCGTTGCGCAGCGCGGCGATCTTTTCGCGACACTTTCCGCGGTCCCACGGCGTCAGCCCGAACGCGTCTTCGGGGCGCAGCTGTTGCGGCACCAGCGCCGCGGGCCTGGTGGGGAAGGGCTGCGTCGGCCAGGTCTGCTCGCCCGGCACGTCGGTCTGCGGCACCGGTCGCTCCTCGACGGGGAAAACCGGCACGCCGGTATCGCGATCGAGCACGAACAGAAAGCCGGTCTTGGTCGCCTGCACCACGACATCGCGCTCGCGGCCGTCGTGCACGATTCGCGCGAGCACCGGCTGCGCGGGCACGTCGTAGTCCCAGAGATCGTGGTGCACGGTCTGGAAGTTCCAGGCAACGGTGCCGGTGCGCGCGTGCAGCGCGACCACCGAGTTCGCGTAGCGATTGCCGCCGAGCCGCTCGCCGCCGTAGTAGTCGGGGCTCGGGCTCGAGGTCGGCACGAAGACGAGATCGCGCGCGGCGTCGTACGAGAGGATCGACCATGCGTTCGCGGCGCCGACGCGCGCGGCGTCCTGCGAGCGCCACTCGGCGAAGGCGGGATCGTCGGCGCTGCGCGGAATCGGGTCCCAGGCCCAGACGAGCGCGCCGCTGCGCGCGTCGTAGGCGCGGACGACTCCCTTCGGCATGTCGATGCGCTGGTTGTCGCTCATCGCGGAGCCGACCACGACGAGATCGCCCGCGACGAGCGGCGGCGAGGAGATCGTGTAGTCCCAGGGCAGGAGTGGGCCGACGCCTTCGCGGAGCGACACCTCGCCAGCGTTGCCGAAGCTCGGACAGAGCCTTCCGTTGCTCGCGTCGAGCGCGAACAGGCGCGACTCGATCGTCGCGGCGAAGATGCGCTCGCGGCACGGCGCGTCGGTCGCGGCGCTGGAGTCGCTCCAGGCGGCAACACCGCGCGACGTGAACTCGGGATAGCGGCGTTCCTTGCCGGTCTGGTCGAAGCGCCAGCGCTCCGCTCCGGTCTCGGGGTCGAGCGCCAGCACGCGACCGAGCGGCGTCGGCAGGATCAGCAGACCGCCAACCAGGATCGGTGTCGCCTGGAACGCCATGTGGCCAGGCGGCGGCGGATCGGCGTCGAGGTCGCCCGTGCGGATCCGCCACGCTTCCTCGAGGAAGCGAACATTCTCGCGGGTGATCTGGTCGAGCGGCGAATAACGCGAGCCGCCCGCATCGCCGCCATAGACCGGCCAGCCCGCCGTGACGCTACCCGTTGCGAGCGGCGGAGGCGACTCGCAGCCGAGCAGCATCGCCACGCCGGCGATCGTGGCGAGCGCCACGCGAGAATCGAGCGTCATCTGCGTCTCCTGGATGGGCGCGCCGAATCGGACAGCAGGCTGGCGACCGCGAGCCCGATCACGTTCTCACGCACGATGGCGTCATCAGGAAGTGTGGTCGGATCGGGATCGCCGTAGCGATGGCGCGCGAAGTAGGTGACGGTCTCCAGCACGACGCGCGCGGCGACGGCCGGATCGAAGTCGCGGCGAAAGTGCCCGGCTTTCTGACGCCGCTCGACGTAGTCTGCAAAGCGGGCGAAGAAGTCGCGGCGCTGGGTGACGAAGTAGATCTCGAAGAGCCCTGGCAGATCGAGCGCGGAGCGCTCGACGACCGTCATCGTGCGGCGGCTGCGCTTGATGCGGTCGTAGATGTCGCCGACCAGCGCCGTGAACTCGGCACGCACGTCGGTGACGCGTTTTCGCGCGAGCGCCGCTTCGAAGAGCGGCAGATGGAAGGCCGCTGCGAGTTCTTCGCGGAGCCGCTCCTCGAGCACGCCAGCCGCCGGTGTGCGGATCGGCAGCGCGGCGGGCGTCGGCGACGCTCCGGCGTCGCCGTCGCGCGACAGGATCCAGTGGAACAGCGCCTCTTTGCTCTCGACGTAGTTGTACAGGCTGCCAGGCGAGACTCCCATCGCCTCGGCGACGTCCGCCATCCGGCTGCGACGCAGCCCCTTCGCCCCGAAGATCTCTAGCGCGGCGTCGCGGAGCTGCTGGAAGCGGTCGGGAGGGCGAGAGCGGGCCATGGCGGCCAGCCTATGACTGAACGAATCATTCAGTCAAGAACAATCGAGAGCCGATGGGCGCGAGATCTCCCGGCGCTGCCTTCTGCGGGCCGGCTAGGATGCGGCTGATGCCCGCCCGCTGCGAAGTCCTCGCCGACCAACCGCACGTCGCACTCGTCACACTCGACCGCCCCGCACACGCCAACGCGCTCGACCCGGTGACGCTGCGCGAACTCGCGGCCGCCTGGCGCCGCATCGCCAACGACGACGCGATCCGCTGCGCCGTGTTGACGGGCGCCGGGGATCGCGTCTTCTGCGCCGGCATGGACATGAAGACGACGATCCCGGCATCGCAGCGGCTTGCGCGCGGCGAACGCATCGACCCCGGCGATTTCGAGGGATTGCGCGACGCCGGCACCGCGGTGCTCGCCGGCTTCGATCTCGGCAAGCCGCTCGTCTGCGCGATCAACGGCCACTGCCGCGCGGTCGGCCTCGACCTGATGCTCGCGAGCGAGCTTCGTTTTGCGGTGCCGCATGCGACCTTCGCGCTCGAGGAGGTGGCGCGCGGCCTCTATCCCACCGGCAACGCCACCGTGCTGCTGCCGCGCCAGATCGGCTGGGTGCACGCGATGGACCTGCTGCTCACCGCGCGACCGATCTCAGCGTCGCGTGCTGCGGAGATCGGTTTGATCAACGGGGTGGTCGATCCGTTGGAGCTGCTTCCGCGCGCTTTCGAGGCCGCCTGCGCGATTGCCGCGAACGCGCCGCTCGCCGTGCGCGCGACGCGTTCGGGTGTTCGCGAGCTGCTCGCGATGCCGCTCGACGAGGCCTACCGGCGGCAGGAAGAGCTGGGGCGACCGCTGCGCCGGACCGAGGACGCGGCCGAAGCGGCGCGCGCGTTCGTCGAGAAGCGCAAACCGGAGTGGAAGTCGCGCTGAGATGAGCGCGCTCGCCTTTCGACTTCGCGACTGGCCGACGCGGCTCGCGGCGCTGGCGCGCGCATGCCACGTGCCCGGCGCATCGATGGCGGTGCTCGCGGGCGACGAACTCTTCGCGACGGCGTGGGGCGTGCTCAACGCCCGCACCGGCGTCGAAGCGACGACCGACTCGGTCTTCCAGATGGGCTCGATCACGAAGCTGTGGACGACCACGCTCGTGATGCAGCTGGTCGACGAAGGCAAACTCGATCTCGATGCGCGCATCGTCGAGATGCTGCCCGCGTTCGGCCTCGCCGATGCGGAAGCGGCCCGCGCGATCACCGTGCGCCAGCTGCTGACGCATACCAGCGGCATCGACGGCGACCAATTCGCGGATACCGGACGCGGCGACGACGCGATCGCGCGCTTCGTCGCCCGCTTGCACGGGGTCGGTTGCATCCATCCGCCGGGTGCGCGGTTTTCGTATTGCAACGCGGGATTCGTCGTCGCAGGCCGGCTGGTCGAATCCCTGCGCGGCGCTCCATTCGACACTGTATTGCGCGAGCGGATCGTGCAACCGCTCGGGCTGCGGGCGACCGGCACGCTGCCCGAGCACGCAATCTTGCACCGCGTGGCGGCCGGACACTTCGTCGATGCGGGCGGGACGGCGAACGTCGTGCCCGTGTGGTCACTGCAGCACTCGAATGCGCCCGCAGGCGCGACTGCGTTCACGACGCCGAGCGAAGTGCTCGCGTTCGCGCGGCTGCACATCGACGACGGCGTCGCGCCGGATGGGGCGCGCCTGCTCTCGGCCGCATCGGCCCGCGCGATGCGCACGCGGCAGATCGAGCTGCACGGCTCTGCGGGCGCAATGGCCGACGCCTGGGGGATCGGCTGGGCGCTGAAGGACGGGATCGGCGGCACGCTGGTCTGCCACAGTGGCTCGACGATCGGACAGAACGCGTGGCTCGACGTGGTGCCGGAGCGGCGCGCCGGACTCGCGCTGTTCACCAATGGCGGCGATGCGACGACACTGGCGCGACTCGTTCGCGATGAAGTGATGCGCGAAGTGGCTTGTGTCGGGCTGCCTCCGCTGCCGGCGATCGATCCGTCCGCGCGCGTCGATGGGATGCGCTACCTCGGCGTCTATCAGCGCGCCGGCGCGCGCATCGAAGTGGTCGCCCTCGAGGGTGGACTCGGCGTACGCATCCGGGCGATCTGGTTCTCGATGGCGCCCGATCCGCCGACCCTGGTGTTGCGTCCGATCGGCGGCGACCGCTTTCGCGTCGCGCTGCCGGGCGGGGCGACCGACGCGATCGTCGGCTTCGCCGACGCCTCGGCGCGCGGGTGCGCCCGGTTTCTCGAAATGCAGGGACGCGCCCATCCGCGCGTGGCCTGACGAAGCGGAGCGACTAGCGCGCGACGCTCGCCGCGAGCAGCAGCTGCGCGCCAAAGTAGAGCGGCAGTCCCCAGAGCTTGTTCGCGAGGCTCTGCGCGACGAAGCGCTGGCGCGCGACTGCGAGATCCGAGACGTAGAACGCGAGCGCGCCGACGAGGATCAGCGGCGTGCTGCCGTGCCCGACGGTGCCGGCTGCGCAGACGAGCATCGTCGAGATCACGGCCAGGTAGGCGAGGACCGGTCGCTGCATCCTCGGTGCGCGTGCCTGGACGTGCGGCCACAGGTAGCGGAGCGCCAGCATACTGGCGCCCGCGATCGGGAGCGCGGCGATCGCGGTGGCCGTGGCGTCGAGTCCGCGCAGCGCAAAGGCGCCGGTGTAGGCAACGTGGCCGAGCAGGAAGCTCACCAGACCCGCGAGGAACGCGGGCCTCGCGTCGCGCGGGATCAGCAGCACGTCGCCGACGAACGAAAGCACGAGACCCGCGAGGATCCATTCGCCGTAGGCCGATTCGAGCGCGCCGTTCGCAACCGCCGCGGCGAGGAAGCCCGCGGCCGCGATCGGCTTCGCGATCCAGACACCGACGCGCGAATCGCGCGATTCGGCGACGAGCAGCGCAGCGGTAGCGACGATCGTCAGGAGCGCGTACGGCAGCACGCGCGCATTGTAAGCGGGCGCGCGGGGTCTGCTAGCGCGCTCGCGCAGCGGTCTCGCGCGGCGGCGTCGAATCGGCTTCGCCCGGTGCGTGCACCGCGCAGCGATCGGATTCGCAGACCTCGCCGCGTCCGGTGAGGCGCAGCCGGTTGCGCGCGAACCATCGGTAGGCCGCGTCGGCGAGCGGTCGCACGAGTGGCCAGCGCGTCGGCGCGACCAGCCAGCCGAGGCCCACGGCTGCGTAGGCGCGCCGGAATACCTCGACGCCCTCGATCAGCGTGCCGTCGGGAAGTACGCCGTGGATGCGCGCCATCAGCTGCTCGTGCGTACTGCCGTAGTGGCCGGCCTCGAAATCGGGCGCCGCGATGTCGTCGAATGCGAGCCGCCCGCGGCCGCGATCGAGCCGGCGCAGCATCGCAACCTCGCGCGCGCAAAGCGGGCAATCGCCGTCATGCAGGAACGTGATCTCGGGGTTCATGGTGTCCTTTGCGAAGGTGGGCGCGGAAAGAACGCGGAGGTGCGCTCGATGTAGTCGCGGTATTCGGGGCGCGTGCGGACGAGAGAACGCTCGAGCAGCGCCACGCCAGAGACGCGCAGCAGCAGGAACGTCATCAGCAGCGGACTCGCGATCGCAAAGGGCCCAGCGGGCGTCGCCGCGGCGATCGCGAACAGGCCCCACCACACGAGGCAATCACCGAAGTAGTTGGGATGGCGCGTGTTGCGCCACAGGCCGCGGTCCATCACGCGACCAGCGCTCCGCCGATCGGCCTTGAAGCGCGCGAGCTGGACGTCGCCGACCGCTTCGAAGAACAGGCCCGTCGCGAAGAGCGTGACGCCGACGGCGTCGAGAGCACCGAGCGGAGCGGCGCCCGGCACCAGCTGCGCGAAGAGCAGCGGCAGCGCGACGATCCACTGCAGCACGGCCTGCAATCCGAAGACGGTCGCGAGGCTGATCCAGCGGAAGCGCTCGCCGTAGTGGCGTCGCATTCGTGCGTAGCGCGCATCCTCGCCGTGTCCCCAGTTGCGCCAGAAGAGATAGCCGCCGAGTCGCAAGCCCCAGAGTGAGACCAGTGCAAGCAACAGCGCTCCGCGCGGTCCCGGCGCGGCGGCGAGCGCGAACGCGACCGTCGCGAGCCACGCAAAGCCGGGTCCCCACCAGATGTCTACGATGCTGACGTCGCGACGCACGAGACTCAGCAGCCACAGCAGGATCATCACCGCGACGCCGCAGCCGAACGTGGTGGCGAGCGCGCCCGCGAGGCTCATCGAGCCAGCGCCAACTGGGTGCCGTACGCCAGCGGGAAGAGTTCGCGGATGCGCGCAAAGCGGTAGTCGAAGATCGCCGCCAGCGCGCCGCGCACGGCGACAGCATGCGCGACGCGACCGAGCACGCCGAGCGGAAGCGCGTAACGCACGACGTCGCGCATCAGGATGCCGTCGCCACAGCGATCGAAGTGATGCGTGTGTTCCCAAAGTGCGTACGGACCGCGCTCCTGTTCGTCCGAGAAGCGCACGCCCGGCTCCCAGCTCGCGATGCGGGTGCGCCAGCGCAGCGGCACGCCCGCGAGCGCGATGCGGTAGTCGATGCGCGCGTCCGCTCGCATCGCGATCGGCAGCGGCGAAAGGATGCGGAAGCCGAGCCACGGCGGCGTCAGCGTCTCGAGGTTGGCGGCGTCCGCGAAGAAGTCGAAGACGCGTTCCATCGAAGCCGGCAGCCATTGCTCGCGCTCGAGGCGATTTACCTTCATGACGCCACCGCGGCGCCTGCGGCGTGCGCCTCGAGCCACGCGTCGACGCGCGCCCATTGGTCGAAGATCCAGTCGATGCGGGCCGCCCGCTCGAACGGAATCATCTCGGCGCGGACGCGCCAGAACTCGACGTCGATCGTGCGGCCGACCAGTTCGCCGTTCCACAGGTCGTTCAGGGTACGCAGGCACTCGAAGCCGGTATGAACGCAAAAGACCACATCGACGCCGGGCGCTTCTTCGAGCAGCGCGAGCACGCCGCCGAGTCGGGGCGGCAAGACGTGCTGCAGCGCGCGAGCCCGTTCGAGCAATTTTGGTTTCGCCGATTCGGCGAGACGAGCCATCACCTGCTGCCGCTTGCTCGGCGTGAAACGCGTGCCCTCGGGAAACAGCAGCACGCCTTCGCGCGGGCCGATGTCGCGCGCCAGCTCGCGCACGCGTTCGATTTCGGCTTCGCTTCCGCCCTGGCCGCGTCGCACGAACGCGTTGCGGAGTCGCTGGCCGACGAGGTCGAGGCAGGGATCCCACAGCAGCTCGCGTTTCATCACGGTGCGCAGATGCAGCCCCGTGCGACTCGAGACGAGCACCGCCGGCAGCAGCGTGTCGATGACGCTGGCATGACGCATCAGCAGCAACAGCGGTCCATCGCGGACCGCATCTTCGCCGCGAACCCGCATCCGCAAGCCGTACAGCAGCCGCGTGCCGTGGAAGAGCCAGCTCGCCCACCAGCATTGCAGCCGGAAGTTCCACGCCGCTGCGCGCGATGGCGCGACGAGCGCGGCCAACCACAGCCCGCCGCTCGCCAGCATCCCGAGCAACTCGCCCCCGAGATAGTGCGTGAGCGCGAGCAGACTGCGCACCCCGCTCCATCGATTGGAGCGAAGCGCGTCGTAGGCGAGCGCGAGCGGGACCGAGAGCGGCAGCGTCGCGATCGTGAGGGCGGCCGCGATGGCGTAGCCGGGGATCGTGATCGCGCGCCGAGCCCAGCGCGCGAACGCGGTTTCGTCGTTGCGCGCGCGCTGCGTCACGACGTCGCGCTGCGTTCCAGCAGCAGCGCGACCTTTCGTTCCAGCTCTGCGGTGTTGCCGATTCGCGACACCTGCGACGGCAGTGCAATCGCATCGGCGCCCGGGCCGCCGATCCACAGCTCGACGCGCCGCGGCAGCGCCTCGCGCAGCACCTTCAACGCGGTCGCCGGATCGTTGCCGTTGACGTGGCACATCCCGACCGCGACGGCGCTCGCGCCGATCGCCTCCGCCGCGTCGACGATCTCGGTGAGCGGCAGGTTGCCGCCGAGGAATACCGGATGGCCACCGGCATCGGCCGTCGCCACTGCAGCCATCAGCGAGCCGAGTTCATGGGCTTCGCCCGGCAGCGTCGTGAACAAGATCGGTGACGCTTGCAGCGCCACGCTGGTGGGGCGGAGCGCGGTGCCGAGCAGGTTGCGCAGGATCGAGGACGCCATGTGCTCGGAGGCGATGCAGAGCTGACCGGTTTCCCAGCGAGTACCGATCTCGTGCAGCAAGGGCGCTGCGACCATGCGCACGAAGCGCGTCGCTCCGAGCACCGCGAGTTGCGCACTGAGCAGCCGCTCCGTGGTCGGACCGTCGAGCTGTTCGATCGCGGCGAGCATCGGATCGAGCGGGGGTGTCGGCAGAAGGGGCGTGAGTTCGAGGCGGCGCTCGAGTTCGCTCTCCGGCGCGTTCGCGACCTCGCTGATCGAGTGTCCGGACTGGACCGCGCTGCGGAGCTTCCGCAACCGGGCCACGTCCGATTCGCGATAGCGACGGGTGCCGCCGGCCGTGCGCAGCGGCGTTACGGCTCCATAGCGGCGCTCCCAGGCGCGCAACACATGGGGCGAAAGGCCGGTCAGTCGGGCGACGGCCCCCAGCGAATAGGTGGGTTCCGTGGCGGTGGGCGCCTCCGGCTCGGTCGATTCGCGCGGCGTCTTCACGAGCCGAACCTGCCCAACGAGGGCGGCTCTGTCAAGCAATTATCTTGACAATCGCGCCACCCGATGCTCCGCTCCGCTCTCGATGGCAACAATCGACTCCCGAACCGATCGCGTCGTGCACTGGTTCCGCAGCGATCTCCGGCTGCGCGACAACACTGCCCTCGCGGCGGCCGCCGGATGCGCGCGCGAACTGATTCTGCTCTTCGTGCTCGACGAGCGACTGCTGGGCAGCGAGGCGCTCGGTGCGCCGCGCCTGCGATTCTTGCTCGACTCCCTCGCGCGCCTCGGGGCGGCGCTCGATGCGCGCGGACAGCGGCTCGTCGTGAAGCGGGGCCTGCCCGAGCAAATCATCCCGGCGCTGCTGCGCGAAGCAAAGATCGAGCGCATCCACTGGAACCGCGACTACGGGCCGTACGCGCGCCGTCGCGACGCGGCGGTCCGAAGCGGCGCCGAAGCGCTCGGCGTCGCCGTCGCGGAGTCCAAGGACCGCGTCGTATTCGAGAGCACGGAACTGCGCACCAAGACTGGCGGCGCGTTCCAGGTGTACACGCCGTTCCGCAACGCATGGTGGGAGCGCTGGCACGCCGAGCAGCCCGGGAGCGCGGGACCGCTGCGCCTGCCGCCGCCGATGGCGACGCTGCGCGGCGACCCGATTCCCACCGCGTCGTCGTTCGGTGTCAGCGACGAGACGACCGTGTTGCCGACCGCCGGCGAGGACGCCGCCGCGCGCCGACTCGGACGATTCCTCGACGGTCCGATCGTCCACTACGGGCGCGATCGCGATCGCCCCGACATCGATGGCACCTCGCGGCTCTCACCGTACCTGCGCTTCGGCGCGATCTCGGTCCGCGGTTGCCTGCACGCAGCGCTCGCCGCGCTGCACGCGGAACCCCGCGCCCGCGACGGCGCGCGCAAGTGGATGGACGAACTGATCTGGCGCGAGTTCTACCACGCGATTCTCAGCGAGCACCCGCACGTGCTGACGCGCTGCTTCCGCTCCGAATACGACGCGCTCGCCTGGGACGACGACGACGCGAACTTTCGCGCCTGGTGTGAGGGACGCACCGGCTATCCGTTCGTCGACGCTGCGATGCGCCAACTCGCCACGACCGGCTGGATGCACAACCGCGCGCGCATGGTGGTCGCGAGTTTCCTCACCAAGGACCTCGGCATCGACTGGCGGCGCGGCGAGCGCTTCTTCTACCAGCGCCTCGTCGACGGCGACCCCGCCTCGAACAACGGTGGCTGGCAGTGGGCTGCCTCGACCGGCACCGATGCGCAGCCGTACTTCCGGATCTTCCATCCGGTCACGCAAGGCGAACGCTTCGATCCCGAAGGCGCGTACGTTCGCCGTTTCGTGCCGGAGCTGCGCGACATCGAATTGCGTTTCCTGCACAAACCGTGGCAGGCGCCATCGCCGCCGCGCGCATACCCTGGGCCGATCGTCGACCACGCGGCGCAGCGCATCCGTGCGTTGCGCCGTTTCGAAGCCGTGCGCAGCCGTCGTGAGACGCTGCCGGCGCGGCAGCCGGAGCGGAGTCCGGATGCAAGGCCGCGGCGTGGCAAGCGCGGTCGCAACCTCGAACTCTTCTGAGCCGGTACAGCGCCGCTTTGGCGCGGCGTCGGGGCCGCGATCCGCATCGGCTTCTCGTCAGGCCTGATCGGGCGCGCTCAATTCCCCATCGGGATGCCGGGACGACCCTCGAGTCGCATGATCGTCGGCGTACCGCCGATTCCGCGGAAGAGCCCGATCGCGGTGTCCATGAACCCGTACTTGCTGCGAAACACCTGTGTCACGGCGTCGTACAACTCGCCGTCCGGAATCGGCACGGCACGCAGTTCGTAGTCGACGCCGTCCATGACGACCACGAGGTTCGGATCGCGCCGGACGTTGGCACCCCAGGTCGTCGCGCCGGTGCGGATGTAGCCCTGGTCCTCCAGCACCGCGAGCCAGATCGTGGTCTCGCGTCGCGCGTGTTCCTCGTCGTCGTCGCTGGTCACGACCTGGATCGTGTCGAGCGCGGCGAAGTTCTTCCAATTCGGCAGCGGCGAGCCTGCTTGCGCCGCGAGGGCGCCGAGCGTCGCGAGCAGGCCGATCGTCAACCTGCGGGTGAGGCGGGTCATGCGGGAGTTCCTCCGGCGCGCATCATACCGTGCGCGTTCGTTCAGTCGGAGTCGTCGGAGTCGTCGGGCTGCGGTCGCGCTGCGGGTCGGGGCAATTCCGCTGCTTCGCAGAGTTCGGCGAAGGATCGTTCGATCGCGACGACGAAATCGTGCAGATCCGGCACCAGGTCCCAGTCCGCGATGAAGCCCCAGTGCAAGCGCCCGGCATAGGAGAAGAGCGCGACGCCCAGACTTTGGCGCGTCAGCAGGTTCAGCATCGGGTAGGTCTCGAGCACGCGGGCGCCGAGCAGGAACAGCGGGACTTGCGGGCCCGGCACGTTGGTGACCACCAGGTTCGACGCGCGATTGCTGTAGGCCATCCGCGACGCGAGCGAGAGCAGCGTCGGTACGGTCCACTCGCTGACCGCCGCGAGTACCTCGGCGCCGAGCGCCTGCTTGGAACGCTTCAGCCCCGCGGTGATCGTCGAAACGGCGGCCAGACGGCGTCGGGGGTCGGTCTCCGCGATCGGAAGCCGTGTCGCCCACAGCGCGATCTGGTTCCCGGTGGTGCCGCGCTGCTCGGTCGGACGCACGCTCACCGGCACCATCGCGCGCAGTTCCATGCCGAGCTGACGCGATCGTGTGACGCCGCGCTGCTCGAGAAAGTCGCCGAGCGCGCCAGCGACGGTCGCCAGCACGACGTCGTTGACGGTTCCGCCGAGTCGCTTCTTGATCTCCCGCACGTCGGCCAGTTCGAAGGTGAGCCAGTCGAAGCGCCGGTGCGGGCCGAGATCCTGGTTGAGCGGTGTATTCGATGCGGGAACGAGCCCGGCGCCGAGCGCTTCGACGACGGCGCTCGCTTGCTCGCGCACGTGCGCATAGGTTTCGGCGGGTTTCTGCGCGGCGGCGGCGAGTCCGCGCAGCGCGGTGATCGGCATCGTCGCGCGGCGCCACAGTTCGGCGCCGGCGAGCTCGAGCGGCGTCGGGGCCGGCTCCGGCAGCCAGAGCGGTGCAGTCGCGGAATCCTCGTCCGCATCGGGCGACAGCAGGATCGTCAGCAGATCGACACCGGCGATGCCGTCGATCATGCAGTGGTGCGTCTTCGAGATCAGCGCGCCGCGGCCGCCCTCGAGGCCTTCGATCACCCACAGTTCCCAGAGCGGTTTTCCGTAGTCGAGGCGCTGCGACATGATGCGCGCCGCGAGGCGCTTCAGCTGGCGCTCGGTGCCCGGCTTCGGCAGCGCCGCGTGGCGCACGTGGTAGTGGATGTTGAAGCAGTCGTCGTCGATCCACACCGGATGGCGTTCGATCGGGATCCACGCGAGCCGCTGCCGGTAGCGCGGGATCCGGTGCAAGCGCGACTTGATGTGTTCGCGCACGCGATCCGCGTCGATGCCGCCGGCCGGGTTGCGCAGCGGGCCGACTTCGAAGAGCAACGTCGCGCCGACGTGCTGCGGGTAGGCGTCGCTCTCGAAGTCGAGAAAGGTCCGATCCAGGACGGAAAGTCGCTGCGCGGGCGCCATGAAGCCTCCAAGCCGGTGTCGAAAGCATCCTGCTAGGTTCGGCGCCGACATGCAAACGATCGAGCGACTGCTCGCGATCATGGCCCGCCTGCGCAGCCCGGAGGGCGGCTGTCCGTGGGACCTCGAGCAATCGTTCGCGACGATCGCGCCGCACACGATCGAAGAGGCCTACGAGGTGGACGACGCGATCCGCCGCGGCGACATGGACGGACTGCGCGAGGAACTCGGCGATCTGCTGCTGCAGGTGGTGTTCCACGCGCAGATGGCCGCCGAGCGGGGGCTCTTCGATTTCGAGACTGTGACGCAGACCCTCGTCGAGAAGCTGGTGCGCCGGCATCCGCACGTGTTCGGCGACGCCGAGGTGAAGACGGCGGAGGAGCAGACGCGCGTCTGGGAGGAGTTGAAGGCGCAGGAGCGCGCGGCAAAGCTCGGCGATGGCGCGACGCCGAGCGCGCTCGATGGCGTCGCGCTCG
Source organism: Deltaproteobacteria bacterium (assembly GCA_031362725.1). Classification (GTDB taxonomy): domain Bacteria; phylum Myxococcota_A; class UBA9160; order UBA9160; family PR03; genus PR03. The sequence continues at coordinate 13,531 of JANLTC010000281.1, forward strand.
GGCTACCGGCGTTGTTACGCGCACAGAAACTGGTGCGTCGCGCGGGGCGGGCGGATCTCGATCTGGATGCGAACTCGCTCGACGTGGCTTGGGACGCGTTTCGCTCGACGCGCTCCGCGGAGTCGCTCGGCGCGCTGCTCTTGGCGCTCGCGGTCGATGCGTCGGCGCTTGGTGTCGATGCGGAGATTGCTTTGCGGGAGGCGACCGGGCGCTTCGAGGCGGATATGCGACAGAGGGAGCAGGCTGAGTAGGGGTGCGGGGTTGGTCGGCGCGGGGTGGACGGACTACTTCGCCAGCCGGAAGAACGGGACGGAGGCGGTCTCGGTTACGGAGACCATCTCGACTTCGACCGGCATGTCGAGTTGCAGCGCATCGGGCGCTACAGCGCGTAGGCCTGCGGCCATGCGGACGCCTTCCTCGAGTTCGATCACGGCGACCACGTATGGTGTCGCGAGGCCGGGGTACGGCGCCTGGTGCGTGACGGTCCACGAGAAGACGCGACCGCGGCCGGACGACGGGGCCCACTCCCAGTCGGGCGAAGCGCAGGCGGCGCAGCCGTGTCTCGGGAGATGGCGCCAGGTGTTGCAGGACTTGCAGCGCTGGAAGCAGAGTTTGCCTTTCGCGCATTCGGCGTAGAACTCGAC
>JANLTC010000302.1:0-21177 GCA_031362725.1 Deltaproteobacteria bacterium
AGCCGCGGGACCCCGTCGTCGCCCACGTAGCCCGCGTCGCCCCGCACGCGCTGATCGCCGCCGGAGCAGAACGCCTCGTCGCCCTCGCCAGTGAAGAGCACGACGCCGACCTGCGGGTCTTCGCGCAGCTGCGCGAACGCATCGATGAGTTCAAAGAGCGTGCGCGGTCGAAACGCGTTGCGGACCTCGGGACGACAGATCGTGATCTTCCCGATGCCGTCCGCGCTGCGCTCGCAGCGGATGTCGTCGTAGTTCTTGACGGGCTTCCAATCGACGGCGCTCATGCGCTGGCCTCCTGTCGTGGGGAACACTCGAATGCGGCCGCAGCGTCCGCCGCGGCGAGGAACGCGCGCGCAACCTGCGCGAACGCTTGCGGGTTTTCCAGATGGGCGGCGTGACCCGCATCCGCGATCTGCGCGAACCGTCCGCGCGGCAGCCGCTGCGTCACTTCGCGTGCAATGGCCGCAAAGCGCAGATCCTCGGCGCCGGCGACGAGCAGCACCGGAAGCGTCAGCTGCGACAGCTGCGCATGCAGCGAAGGCTGTGCGCCCGCGCCCATCGCGCGCAGGCTCGCCGCGAGCGCATGCGGCCGGTTTTCGAGTCGCTGCGCGCGCGCCGCAGCGAGTGCCGCAACACCGAGACGCCGCTGCGTCGCGAACAGCGGCAGCGCCATCCAGAACTCCACGAACGCGGGCACGCCGTCGCGCTCGATCCGCGCGGCCAATGCCTCGTCGTCGCGCACGCGCGCGGCGCGTTCGGCGGGGTCTTCGATGCCCGGCCGCGCGCCGATCCCCACTACGGATGCGACCCGGTCCGGATGCAGCGCGGCCAGCGCGAGCGCGACGCGGCCGCCCATCGAGTAACCGAGCACGTGCGCGCGCGGAATCGAGAGCGCATCGAGAACCCGCACCAGCTGTGCCGCGCAGCGCTCGATCGAGTACGCCGCGAGATCGTGCGGTGCGTCGCTGCCGCCATGACCCACGAGATCGACGCGCACGACGCGGTAGCGATCGCGCAGCGATGCGGCGACGCCCGCCATCGTGACGCTCGCCCCGCTGAAACCATGCAGCGTCAGGACGGCGGGCCCCTGCCCTTCCTCCTCGACGCGCAGGCAGACACCCTCACACGAGATCCGGTGCAGGCGAGCGGCACTCATGCGGCCCACTCCGAGCGCCCGACCACAGCGCCGACGGCTACTTCGAGTCGCCGGCGCGCGGCCAGGTCGAGCGCGCGGTCGAGCGGAACCTCGATCACGCGCAATCGCGGCGTCGCATCCTCACGTACGAGCGCCGCACGCAGCGCCGCGACGTTCTCCACCCGTGCCGTCTGCGCGCCGAACGCGCGGGCGACACCCTCGAGATCGAGCCCATGCGCGGTGCGGAAGAAGGTCTCGAAGCCGGCGGCCTCGCCGAAGCCTGCAATCGGCAGCAGCGAAAAGATCCCGCCGCCGTCATCGTTCACGACGACGATCGTCAGGTCGAGGCGGTGGCGATGCGCCGCCAGCAGCCCGCTCGCGTCGTGCAGAAACGCGAGATCGCCGGTCAGCAGCACGCAGCGACCCGGATGCACGGCGGCGGCGCCGAGCGCGCTCGACACCAGCCCGTCGATTCCGTTCGCGCCGCGATTGCAGAGGACCCGCAGCCGACGCGACGAGAGCGGCCAGTACAGATCGACGTCGCGCACCGCCATGCTGCTGGCGACGTAGAGCAGCGCGTCGTCCGGGAGGGCTGCGGCGAGCGTGCCGAGGAGCGCGGGCACGCCGAATCGTGTCGACGAAGCGAGCTCGCGATCGAGCACCTGGTTCGCAGCGCGCTCGGCCGCCATCCAGGCCGCGAGCCAACGCCCCTCGCCGCGCGCGACAAGCGAGGATCCGAGCCGCCGCGTGACGCGCTCTGCCAACGCGGCCGGATCAGCCCGCACGATCCAGCTCGCGATATGACCTGGATCTTCCCAGCCGGCGCCGGAATCGACCACCACGCAGTGCGCAGGGGGAACGCGCTCGAGCCACAGTCGGAACGCCTTGCTCGTCGGCATCGGCCCGAAACGCAGTACGGCGTCAGGCGCATGCGAATTCGCGAACGCCGCGTCGCGCAACAACAGATCCGAGCGCGCGAGCAGCGGCGCGAGCCCGACGTGCGCGCCCGAGCGGAGCTGGGCGGTCGGCTCGGCGAGAATCGGCCAACCCGTCGCCGCTGCGAGCCGAGCAATCGCTTCGACGGCGCCGTCCTCGAGGTCGAGCGGCCCGCAGGCGATCACGCCCCGCGCGCATGCGCGCGCGACATCGACGAGTTCCGCGACCGCGTCGGGGTCCGGAATCACGACGTCGGCACGTGATCGTGTGTAAGCACGTGGCGTCCGACCGCGGAGTGCGAGCGTCGCATCGGGCGCAGCCGCGTCCCCTGGCGAGACCTGCGGACCGAGCGGCTCCCGGAACGGCAGGTTCAGGTGGACGGGTCCCGGCGTCGCTGCGCTTGCTTCGGCAACCGCCCGGCACGCCAGCGAACGCGCGTAGCGAAGCGACGCTTCACCGGCTTCCGGGAGAGCTGCTTCCGCGAACCAGCGGACATGCGAGCCGTAGATCCGTACCTGGTCGATCGTCTGGGGTGCGCCGCAGTCGCGCAATTCGGGTGGGCGGTCGGCGGTGAGCACCACGAGCGGAACCCGCGCGAAGTACGCCTCGACGACCGCCGGAAGGAAATTCGCGGCAGCGGTTCCCGACGTGCAGACGAGCGCGACAGGCGCTCGCGTCGTCTTCGCCATGCCCAACGCGAAGAACGCCGCGGAGCGCTCGTCGATGTGCGTCCAAGCGCGCAGCCCGGTGCTTCGGGCCACCGCGATCGCGAGCGGCGCCGAACGCGATCCAGGACACACGCACACGTCCCGGACGCCGGCACGCTCGAGCTCTTCGAAGAGCGCCGCCGCAAATGCGAGGTTGCGATTCGGAGCTGCCGCGACTGTCCCACGCGCATCGAGTGTACGCATCTCAGAGTTCCAGTAGCGGCACGAGCAGTGCACGCAGTTTGAGGCGCGTCTCGACGAGTTCCGCTTCGGGGTCGGACGCGGCGACGATGCCAGCGCCTGCGTAGAGGTGCGCGTCCGTTCCGCACAACAGACTCGAACGCAGCGCGGCACACAGTTCGCCGCCGCCGTGAGCATCGATCCATCCCACGCCGCCGGCGTACCAGCCGCGCGCGAGCGCCTCGTTGGCGGCGAGCCACGCGAGCGCCGCGTCGCGCGGCGCGCCTGCGACGGCCGGGGTTGGATGCAGACGGCCCGCGAGATCGAGCAGACTGGTGTCGCCGCGGAGCCTCCCCTCGATCACGGTCTCGAGGTGCTGGATGCCCTCTACACGCAACAACTGCGGCGATTCGGGGACGTCGAGTGCAGAACACAGCGGGGCAAGCGCGTTGCGCAACGCGTTCGCCACGGTGGCGTGTTCCTCTTGTTCCTTCTTGCTCTCGCGGAGCGCCTGGCCGAGCCGCTCGTCCTCTTTCGGGCTGCGGCCGCGCGGCGCGGTACCGGCGACAGCGGCGGCCGACACGCGCCGGCCACATACGCTCACCAGTCGCTCCGGCGATGCGCCGACGAAGCTCCGATCGCCGCGCGTGACGGCAAAGGTGGTGCACGACCGGAAGCTTCGTCGCAACGCATCGAGCAGCGCTACGACGTCGATCGGCTCGCGACTCGTGAGCCGCACCGAGCGCGCGACGACGAGCTTCGAGAACGCGCCGGCGCGGACCGCATCGCGCGCCTGCGACACGAGCGACCGATACTGTGCGTGCGAGCGATCGGCTTCGACCCGATAGGCGCGCGCAACGCTGCCGCCATGCGCGACGGCGCCGAGTCGCGCCAGGTGCTCGCGCTCGCGAAGGAGGCGCTGGCGCAACGCAGTGCGCGCCGCAGCCTCGCTCGCGTGGGGCGCGGCCGGAGCGGCGCCAGAAAGAACGCCGGCGCCGCCTCGCTGCGCGAGCGTGAGCGCCGGCAGCACGAAGCGCAGCGCGTCGAAACCGGACCAGACGGGATCGCGACAGGGATCGCCTGCGAATGCGAAGCCACCGACCAGGACCGGAACCGACGCGTCGGTTGCCGCTGCCTCGCGCGCTTCGATCGAAGCCAGCAGTTCCGCGGCTGCCGCCGAAGCGTCCTCGAAGCGAGCCGCGCCGCGAGACTCGATTGCGTGCAAGGAGCCCGAGGTTGCGATCGCGTGCTCGCCTTGCGACCAGAAGAAGCGTTCGTTCTGGCGCGATGCCGCGAAGAGCGCAAGCGGGTCCACGTCACAGGGGACAGTCTCGACGAACCACTTCATGGGTGCGCCCCGTACCGCCGCGCGGTCCACAGTTGAGCCGCACCGAAAAGCAGCGATTGCTTCGCGACCTGCTCGAAGCCGCCGCGCTCGAGCTGTGCACGCAACGCGTCGGCAGGGGGGAGGTAGACCGTCGATCGGGGCAGATACGCGTAGGCCTGGCGGTCCGAGAACCAGCCGCCGACGCGGGGTACGACGCGATCGAACCAGAACGCATGTCCCGCCCGCACGATCGCCGACTGCGGCCGATCGACGTCGAGCAGCGCGATACGTCCGCCGGGCGCGACGACGCGGGCCAATTCGTCGAACACCGGCGCGAGCGACACGAAATTGCGCAGTGCGAATCCGCAGGTGACCACGGTCGCCCACGCGTCGGGCAACGGCAGCGCGGTGGCGTCGCCTTGCACGAGATGGCACGCAACCCGACGCGCGTGCGCGCCGCCGAGCATCGCCCGGGCGAAGTCGATCCCGATCACCTGCGCGCCACGGGCCGCCGCGAGAGCCGACAGATCGCCCGTTCCGCACGCGAGGTCGAGCACGCGATCGCGCGGGCCGACGCCGATCGCATCGAGTGCGAGGCGCCGCCAACCACGGTCGAGGCCGAGACTGAGAACCCGATTCAGCGCGTCGTAGCGCGGCGCGATGCGGTCGAACATCGCGCGAACGACACGGCCCTTGTCTTCGGGCGGGGGCAGCGGATCGCAGGATCGATCGAACCGCGGACCTGGTTCGTGGGACGCGGGGCGGCTTGCTAGCGCCATGAGACGTCCAGCCGCGCAGACTCGGTGGCAGCCACGGCTGCGACCAGCGCTTCGCGCTCGTCAGCCTGATCGAGCCGGGCGAGCGCCTGCGTGACGAGCGTGTGTTGAAAGTGGCGGGCGACCAGGATCGTCACCTGCGGCAGCAGCGCACGGAACGCCGCGGTGATCGATTCGGGATCGCGTGCGCCGGCGCTGCGCTGACGCACATGCGCGTCGAAGAGATTGATCGCCTGCTCGCAGACGTCGGCGACGTGATCGCGGTGGCGCATCGCGAGCGCCAGAAGTTCGTGCATCGGGAAACCGGCTTCGAGGATCTGCAGGCCCGCACGCGCCATCTCGACGTCCGCTTCGCTGAAGCGCGGTTCGCCATCGAGAACGACCGGTTCGAGCAACCCAGCCGACTCGGCCGCGCGCACCATCGCTTCAGGAACCGCGGCGGCGGCCGACAGTTCGCGGCGCGAGAAGAGCTGCCCGCCGCGACTCTCCTCGACCAGTGCGGAAAGCAGCGGCTGCTCCTCGGGTCGCTCGACGACCCGGCGGATCTGGTCGAGCGTGAGCCGTTGCCGCTTCAGGTCGCGGATCCGACGCAGCCGATCGAGGTGGGTCTCGTCGTACCAGACGACCCGGCCGCGGCGTGCCGGCGGCGGGAGCAATCGCTGGCTTTGGTAGAAGCGAATCGTATCTACGGCGATGCCGGCCGCCGCAGCGAGCTCATCGACTCGGTATTCCATGTGATGAGTCTTAGAGTATCTACTCGAATTGTCGAGTGTCGCGGAGAGCGGACCGAACGATCAGCTGAAGCGTGCGCGGTTGCGCAGGAATGCGCGCAGATGGAATCGGGCCTGTTCGGGCGCGTAGCGGTGTCCGGCTCCGACTGGGCACGCCGCCCGCGCGAGGCAACCCGAGGCGAAACAGAGTTCAGCCGATCCGGAACCCAGGTGCGCAGCGCACGCGCCGTCGTCGTAGCCGGGGTCCCTGAAGGCGGCGACCGGACAGGCTGCGAGACATGGTCTCTCGCTACACGAATCGCAGGGGCTCGGGCCCGTCGCGATGCTGGGCAACGACAGACGCTCAGCGAGAACGAGTGCCCCGCGGTACGCGTGCCAGAGACCGAACTCAGGATGGATCAGCAGCCCGAGCGGCGACGGATGAACCGGGCCGGCGCGCGCTGCCCACCTTTGGAACGGCGGGCGTGGTGGACCGGCGGTCGGCAACACCACGGTCGCGCCGAAGCGCGCCGCAACGGCAGCGAGCCCGCGCGTCGCCCAGCGATCGAGCGGATCGGGCTCGTCGCGACGCTCGCGTGAGAACTGCTCCCACATCGACGCGCCGAGGTTGCCCGCGAGCACGAGCGTGCCGGCAGGTCGGCCGTCGGGCAGCGTGGCAACGCCGTCCTGATCCGTGGGATGGAACGCGCCTCGCGGTTCGAGGCCACGGGTCCGGAGTTCGCCCTCGACATCGGAAAGCTCCGTCACGACCGCCAGCTTCGCATGGACCGGGCCCCGCGCCCGCTCCAAATCGTGGCCCGCGGCCCGTGTTGGCCTGCATGCGCAAATTCCTAGACAGCCGACCCTTGCTGTGAAACGATACGCAGCGGATCGATATTGAACGCTCGGACACTGGCCAGCGCGACATGACGGGCCGGCTTCGGGAACGGGAAACAGCCGGAAGGAACGACCATGCGCTCGCGCGTCACGACGAACCGGCATCTTGCGCTCTGGATTTCGCTCGCGCTGGCTTTGGGCGCCGCATGCGGTCCCGCGCCGAGGATCTACATCGACTCGCCCATCCACGGAACCTTCCTGAACGGCGCGACGGTCACGGTACAGGGACGACTCGACGTGCCGGCGCAGTTCCAGAGCCTGCTCGTGAATGGCGTTGCCGTGACGCCGGCCGCCACCTGGTCGGTGATCCTGCCGGTGAGCGCGGCGGCGGTCTTCAATCGGATCACCGCGGTCGGCGTGCTGACCAGCGGTGGGTCGATGCGCCAGAACGTGACGATCGTCGTCGGCGACGGCGTCCAGACCGGATTCGTGCCCGACGGCGTCGCATCGCCGGGCAGCATCGGGCTGCGCATCGCCGACACGGGGCTCGATCAGATCACGCCGATCGTCGAGAGCCTGTCGAGCGGTTCCCTCGACATCAGCACGCTGATCACCGCGCAGAATCCGATCGCGCAGGGCAGCATGAGCGGCATCAACTACACCGCGAACGTCGTAGAGGTGGGCTTCGGCGGCTTCGGGATCGGCGTCGAGCCGACCGCGAGCGGGCTCGACACCACGATCACGATCGACGATTTCTTCCTGGAGGTCGATCTCGACCTCGGCTGGCTCGGCGCCTGCACGCTCGAGGTCGAAACCTCGAGCGCGGCAATCGGCGGCTCCTACGACCTCGAGCCGCTCGCTGCGGACCCGTCGTTCGTGGACGTCAACCTGGTGTCGCCGGTCGCGGTGACACTCGCGGGCTTCGGCTCGCACTTCGTGTCTGGGATCTGCGACGATCCGCTGATCGGCGACATCGTCAACCTGATCATCGGCCAGGGCGACATCCAGCAGCTGATGCAGCAGGGATTCGAGGACAACCTCGCCGACCCGGACGGCGCGGGTCCGCAGGATTCGCCGCTGGCCGGTGCGATCCAGAGCGCGCTCGCCGGGATCTCGATCGCGGGACCCGTCGGTGACGCGCTCGGCGGCGTGCTCGACGCCGAAATCGTGTCGGTGACGGAAGAGACCACGGGGCTCACGCTCGCGTCGGACGCTGCGATCTACTCGGTGTCGCCGACTGCCGGCGCGCCAAACCTGCCGGCGTCGTACACGGTGAACGAGCCGTTTCCCAGCTTCGGTGCGCAGACCCCGGTCGGGAACCTTCCCTACGGTATGGCATTCGCGATCTCGACGTCGGCGATGAACCAGCTGATCAAGACGCAGATCGAGAACGGTCTGCTGCGCAAGGACATCACCGAGTTGCTCGGCAATCCGCTCACGGCAGGACTGCTGGCGCTGTTCATCCCGCAACTCGCGAGCTTCGACCCCGCGGCGCCGGTCGTCATCCGGATCCGGCCGACCCTGGCACCCGTCTTCACGGGCGAACCCGGACCGGCTGGCGAATTCGCCAAACTGAAGATCGCGGCGCTCGCGGTGGAGATGGAGTTCGTCGCCGGGCACCAGGTATTCTTGAGTCTCGAGGTGGATCTCGACGCGGGCCTCGATCTCGCCTTCACGCCTGCGGGGCTCGAGTTCACGCTCCAGACGCCGCCGCCCAGCGCGATCGGCATGACCGTCACGCTCAATCTCGTCAACACCAACGAGACCGTGCTGATCAACACGTTCCGGTCGCTGTTCCCGTTCTTTGCGCCCGAACTGGAGAACGCGATCGAGGCGTTCCCGGTGCCGTCGCTGCTCGGCCTGGATCTCGAGCCGGTGGAACTGGCGCGCCTGCCCGGCGGGTTCATCGGACTCTTCGCGAACCTGGTGCAGCGCCCCACGACGCAAATCGCCAACGTGGTCTACACGGATCTCAGTACGGGTGACTTCCGCCAGCAAGGAGGCTGCTGGCTCCGTGAGTGGCGTCACCGCCTTGCGGGGAGCGCCCTCGGCAACACCGTCTCGGCGAATCTGCGCGGCATGCTGGGCGCCGATGCAGGCTGTACGACGAACGACGCCCAGTCGCTCGCGACCCTGTCCTACCGCGTCGCCTTCGACGTCGTCTCGGTTCCCGGCGAGCAGTGGACGCTCGACCTGGGCCACTCGATCCGCGGCGCGCTGGACCGTATCAGCGACGGCTACAACGACGGCATCGGCTTCCAAGATGGCGGCGGCAACGCGACGCTCAAGACGCCGGTCTCGGCCGACTACACGATCACCGGCGCGCCGAGCGGAAGCTTTGGCTTCACGCCCGCCGTGACCACCATCACCGACGGCATCGGCGGCGCATCGAACAACCAGGACGTCCAGTTCAGCGGCTCCGGCGCAACGACCGTCTCGGGCACGGGCGACGCCAGCGTGGCGATCACCTTCCAGCTGAATCTCGAGGCATTCTCCAATTCGAATACCGCGTTCCCGACCGCCAATGGCGACGAGATGGCGATCCGGCTCGGCAAGAACGATACGATCGACAACAATTTCACGGCGGGCCAATACCCCGGTATGGGAGGCCGGAACATCGCTGGCGACGGCCACATGGCGACGATCAAACTGACGTCGACGCCGCTGCCGTAGTCGACGCGGGCCGCGAAGCCTCCTCCATCGCCGGCGCGGGGCCTTCAGTCCGGCTAAGTCGGTCGCGGGCTGTGATTCCCCGCCTCGGACTGGCAGAATCCGCTCTCCAGCTCACGTTTTGCTTGCGCGATGTGGGCTTTCACTGGCATCATGCTGACCTGCAGGTAAGTCCCGTTCGGGTGCTCGGGCCGAACCTGCCAACCGGGCTTCATCGCACTCTCGCCCGGTCGATCCACTCTGGGATCCAACCATTTCGATTTGGGAGAAGCTGGATGTCGAGCTGCCGCCATCTGCTGGTTTGTCTTGCCGCGATGTTGATTGCCGGCACGGCGAGTGCCGCTGATTTCATCGAGTTCGAGTCGGGACCGGTGCGACCGCTGGCGATGTCGCCGGACGGCACGCGCCTGTTCGCGGTGAACACGCCTGACGCGCGCCTCGAGATCTTCTCGATCGGCGCCGGCGGCATCGCGAAGACCGGCTCCGTCTCGGTCGGTCTCGAGCCGGTGACGGTCGTAGCCCGAACCAACGCCGAGGTCTGGGTCGTCAACCATCTCTCCGACAGCGTGAGCATCGTCGACGTGGCTTCGAGCCCGCCGCGCGTGACGCGCACGCTGCTCGTCGGTGACGAGCCGCGCGACCTCGTCTTCGCGGGCCCCGCCGATGGGCGCGCCTTCATCACGACGGCGCATCGCGGCCAGCAGCGCCTCGATCCGTCGCTCGTGGGTGTCGTGGGCGCCGGCGATCCGCAGCTCACGACCGCCAGCGTGGGACGCGCCGACGTGTGGGTCTTCGATTCCGCGAGCCTCGGAACGGCGATCGGCGGCGTGCCGCTGAAGATCGTGACGCTGTTCGGCGACACCCCGCGCGCGCTCGCCGTCAAGCAGGGCACGCTCGGGAACCCCGACACGGTCTACGCCGCGGTGCTCGCCTCGGGCAACAAGACCACGACCGTCAGCGAAGGCATGGTCTGCAACGGCTTCGCCATCAACGCGCCGTGCACGAACTCGCAGAGCCTGCAGACGCCGGGTGGCGTGGCGCCGCCCAGCACTGATCACCTGGGAAACCAGGCGCCCGAAGTCGGCGTGATCGTCAAGTTCAATGACTCGAACAGCAAATGGGAAGACGAGCGCGGGCGCGACTTCAGCGCGGCGGTGCGTTTCACGCTGCCCGACTCCGACGTCTTCGCGATCGACGCCGACACACTGATCGGCGGCAGCATCTGGTCGGGCGTCGGCACGACGCTCTTCAACATGGCCGTGAACCCGGTCAGCGGCAAGGTCTACGTCTCGAACACCGAGGCGAAGAACGACGTCCGCTTCGAGGGGCCCGGCACCTACGTGACGACCCAGGGCTCGAAGCCGATCGGCGAGCCGGCCACCGTGCAGGGACATCTCGCCGAGTCGCGCGTGACGATTCTCGACGGCGCCAGCGTGATCCCGCGGCACCTCAACAAGCACATCGACTACTCGGTGCTGCCGGCGCCGTCCGGCACGGCGAATCACAGCCTCGCGACGCCCACCGAGATGGCGGTGTCGTCCGACGGCCTGAAGCTGTACGTCGCCGCGTTCGGCTCTTCGAAGGTCGGCGTCTTCAACACCGCGACGCTCGAGGACAACAGCTTCGATCCGACACTCCAGAGCGCGCAGTATCTGCCGGTCACCGGCGGCGGCCCTGGCGGCCTCGTTCTCGACGAGGCGCGCAACCGGCTCTACGTGCTGACCCGCTTCGACAACTCGGTCTCGGTGATCAACCTCGCCACCAGCACCGAGACGTCGCACGTGGCGCTCTTCAACCCCGAGCCCGCCGCGGTCGTGACGGGCCGCCCGTTCCTCTATGACGCCAACGCAACCTCGAGCAACGGCGAAGCCTCCTGCTCGAGCTGCCACATCTTCGGCGACATGGACCAGATCGCGTGGGACCTCGGCAACCCGGACGACACCGTCGCCAGCAACCCGATGCCGATCCGACTCTCGGTCGGCGCGGGTGGTGGCATCAACGGCACCGGCGTGGTGGCCCAGTTCAGCGCTCTCAAGGGGCCGATGACGACGCAGACACTGCGCGGCATGGTGAACAGCGGACCGATGCACTGGCGCGGCGATCGATCGAACGGCTTCTTCGGGCAATCGGCCACCGACGAGGATCTCTCGTTCCGGAACTTCATCGTGGCGTTCCCGGGCCTCGTCGGCCGCAGCTCGCTGCTCTCGAGCACCGACATGCAGTCGTACAGCGACTTCCAGCTGAAGGTGATCCTGCCGCCGAACCCGGTGCGTAACATCGACAACTCGCTGACGGCCGCGCAGAGCAACGGCAAGAACTTCTTCCTGGGCAATACCTTCACGTCGGGCGGGCCGAGCCCGGGTACCACTGGCGTGGGCGGCGGCAGCGTCACCGGTCGCCGCGCCGACGGTGCCAACGTGAACACCTTCGGCTTCACCTGCGCCGGCTGCCACGGGCTCAACGCGTCGTCGGGATTCTTCGGCACCGATGGCCAGGCGAGCTTCGAGAACGAGTCGCAGATCATGAAGATCGCGCACATGCGCAACCTGTATCAGAAGGTCGGCATGTTCGGCATGCCGGACGTCGCGTTCAACAACGCGCTCAACACGCCTCCCCAGGGCGCCCAGGTACGCGGCTTCGGTTTCCTGCACGACGGCAGCACCGACACCGTCTTCCGCTTCCTCCAGGCGACCGTGTTCAACCAGGCCAACCCGCTCGGTTTGGGCACGGTGGGCTTCACGTCTGGCACGAACGGCAACGGCGTACGCCGCGACACCGAGGCGTTCGCGCTTGCGTTCGACTCGGACCTCGCGCCGGTCGTCGGCCAGCAGGTGACACTCTCCAGCACCAACTCGGCCGTCGTCAATCCGCGTATCGCGACGTTCATCGCGCGGGCTGGTACGCCCTTCGTCTCGCAAGTTCTCGGCGCGGGTCAGAATGAGTGCGACCTCGTCGTAAAGGGCACGATCGGCGGCGTCGCGAAGGGCTGGCAGTACCTGCCGGGCACCGGCTTCCGCCCGAGCGACGGCGGCCCCGACATCGCCGATGCGACGCTGCGTGCGCTCGCGACGGTGGCCGGTCAGGAGCTGACCTACACCTGCGCGACGCCCGGCTCGGGCCAGCGCGCCGGTATCGATCGCGACCGCGACGCAGTCATCGACGGCGCCGACAACTGCTCGGACGTGGCCAACGCCAGCCAGACGGATGGCGACACCGACCTCCGCGGCGACAGCTGCGACAACTGCGCGCTGAAGGCGAACGCCAACCAAAGCGACATCGACGCCGATGGCGCAGGCGACGTGTGCGACAACCAGTGCATCGGGGTCGCCCTGACCACGCTGACGAGCCTCGTACCGGCGATCGCGCAGATTGGCCAGAACTTCGAGTTGATCGGCACTGGCTTCGGTCCCGGCGTCTCGGCGTTCGTCGGCAGCACGCAGGTGACGCCGGTGCTTTCGGCGGGTCACTGGGTGGCGCAGGTTCCGACCAGCATCGCTGCGGCGAGCTACAGCGTCCGCGTCGTGAACCCCGAAGGCTGCGAGTCGCAGGAAACGATCTCGCTGCAAGTGACGCCGGTGAGTAGCGGTGGCTGCGGCCTCACCGGCATCGAGCCCTTCCTGCTGCTCGGGCTGCTGGGCGTGCGGAGGCTGTACAGCCTCGTCGCGTAAGCGGCGCGCACGAACTGCGCTTCCGTCCTCGAAGGCCCCTGCACCTCGACACCGAGGTGCAGGGGCCTTGTTCTTTCGTGGGGCCTCGTCCGGCCGATCCCTGGATGTGTCCATGCTACGCTGAAGCGAGTCGCAATGAGTCGGTCCCACTCAGCAGCGTTTTCCCTCACTGTGCTGGCGTTCCTGCCGAGCCGTGCCGCCGTAGCCCCCGCACAATCGCCGGCGTTCCTCGTCGAGGACATCAACGTTGGTGGGAATGCAGATCCCTGGCTCTTCGCAATCGACGGCGACACGATCTACTTCAGCGCCGACGACGGCCTCTCCGGTCGCGAACTCTGGCGCAGCGACGGCACCGCCGTGGGCACGCGGCGGGTGAGGGACATCTGGCCGGGGAGCCAGAGCGGAGTGAGTTATGGGAGGGGGCTGGTCTGGAACGGGGTGCTCTACTTCGGCGCAAACGGCGGCGGCGGGGCCGGCACCGAATTGTGTCGCAGCGACGGGACCGAAACCGGAACGTGGCGCGTGAAGGACATCCGTTTGGGCGCCAAATCCTCGTTGCCCCAGTCCTTCACTGAATTCGGCGGAGCGCTCTTCTTCACCATCCAAGGCGGCGAGCTGTGGCGCACGACCGGAACCGAGGCGGGAACGGCGCGGGTGGCGAATCTCGTGGGTGTATATGACCTACTCGAGCTGAACGGGGTCCTGCTGTGGGCGACCTACGCGAACTATGACTGCGTCGACGAGGCCTACTGCGACTACACGACGACGCTCTGGCGAAGCGACGGGACCGGACCTGGCACGACGTCCATCGCGACCTTCGAGGAGCACGTCAAACTTGACCAAGGTTATCCGCCGTTGTTCCCGAAGACGACTTCGAATGGACTGAACTACTTCCGCGTGTTGCTCGACGACCGAGGGTCGGAGCTGTGGCGGACCGACGGAACGGCCCTGGGAACGACGCTTCTGATGACATCACCGACGAGCGCTGGAAGCGGGACTCAGGACGGGCTGGGGCAGCCGATTGATGCGAATGGAACGTTCTTCTTCCGCGCGAGGGATGGCGCCGAAAGCAACCTATGGCGCAGCGACGGGACGGCGGCGGGGACGTTCCCTGTCACCGACTTCCCTACCGGTCGCGTGCCGGCGGAATACTATGAGATGGTCGCCGTCGGAGGATCCGTCTTCTTCCTCGTCTACGAGTACATCCTCTACGACCCCATACACATCGAGCTGTGGCGGAGCGACGGGACGCCCGAAGGCACCTTCCCGGTCGACATCGACCTGGATCCGGTTCCCAATGGGTCCTCCATCCCGCAACTAGGCGGGATCGCGGTAGACCCGGAGAAGCTTCTCCTCGTCGTTTGCCAGACATCCGGCTGCATGCCCTGGGTCACAACGGCGAGCTACCCCGGCCTCGTTCCGGTCCCGTTCGACGGCCTCATCAGGGGATCGGGTCTCGACGGCTTCCCCGATCTCTTCGGAGCGTCCGGCGATCTCGTCTTCCTGGCGGCGCGGGAAGCCGCGAGCGGGCACGAACTCTGGGCGCTGCCGACGACGGCGCTCTCGTTCTGCGGAGACGGCGCCGTCGACCCGGGGCGCGGCGAGCAATGCGATGACGGCAATCTCGAGCCGGACGACGGCTGCAGCGTCACGTGCATTCCGGAGCCGTCGGCGACGGCGCTCGCCGCGTGCGCGCTCGCCGCAACACTGCTGCTGCGCGCAACGCGACGGCATTGAGCCCGGCGGCGGCTACGCGCCGCCGAGCGCGATCTCACCCGCGCGCACGCGCCGCTCGATCTCGGCGTCGTGGTCGACGTCGCTGGTCGTATTCGTCTCGTACTCGAGAATGCCGAGCTGCTGGAAGCGCACGCGCTGGCGATCCGAGAGAAGGCCGAGACTCTTCACGTTCGGGACGATCTTCGAGAACAGCCGATAGCGGAACTGCTTCGCGATCTCCGACTGATCGGAATGCGCGATGCACTCTTCGGCGTCGAGGCCCATCGCTTCCCAGACTTCGCGATTGGTGATGCGGTCGCGCATCAGCACGCAGGCCTCGTAGACGAAGTCCTCGCGTTCGCGGCGATCCGCGGCGGGCAGGTCGAGACAGAACTCGCGCAGCGAGAGCACACCGAACGCGACGTGGCGCGATTCGTCTTCGATCACCGCGGCCGTGAGATCGCGCAGCAGCGGGTTCGTCGCGGTGTCGCGGATCGTGCCGAACGCGGCGAGCGCGAGTCCCTCGACGATGATCTGCATGCCGAGGAACTTCATGTCCCAGCGCGAGTCGGTGAGGATCAGATCGAGCAGCGTCTTCAGCTGCGCATTCACCGGGTACTCGTGCTGGAGCTTCTCCTTCACGAAGCGGCGGTACACCTCGACGTGGCGGGCCTCGTCCATCACCTGCGTCGCGCCGTACTGCTTGGCTTCGTACCACGGAACCGAGTCGACGATCTGCGCCGTCGCGAGCAGGGCGCCCTGCTCGCCGTGCAGGAATTGGCAGAGCTGCCAGGTGATCGCCTCGTGGCGCAGCTTCGCCTTCTCCCTCGAGGTGAGGCGATCCCAGATCGGCGTGCCCCAGATGCCGATGCCCATGTCGGGCACAAGGCCCTTCTCGGGATCGACGTCGATCGACCAATCGAGGCGCGTGGCGCCATCCCACTGATCGCGCTTGGCGTTCTCGTAGAGGCGCATCAGCCGCGCGCGGGTCGTGTCGTACTCCCAGTTGTAGGAGAGATTCTGCGGGACGCGCAGCGTCTCGACGGCTTGCTCGGGATGGAAACGAGTCACGGCATTCATGGTTGCAAGCTCCTAGGGATCGATTGGAAAGTCACAGAGAGACCTGGAGGTACGCGAGGAAGGCTCGCGTCAGTTCGGCAGCGAGTTCGTCGTCGGCGAGCAGCAGGTCGGAAGCGCGCAGCTCACCGAAGAGCACGACACTTTCGATCGTGCTGACCGTCATCGTGAGACCGAAAGCGGCGGCGCGCGCTGCGTTCGGATGCGCGATCTCGCCGCCGCGCGCGAGCAGCAGCGCCGACAGCTTCGCGTTCACGTAGTGCGAGAGGCGCTCCTGGCGCGCGCGGAACTCGATGTCGCTCTGGTTGCGCACCACGAAGGCGCGGATCAGGCCCTCGCGCTCGCGATAGACCTCGACCAGGAATCGCACGACCGAACGAACCAGGTCCGGAATGGCTGTGCCCTGCCAGCGCTCCGGATCGAGCGCGACATCGGCCGTCGCCATCGCCTGCTCGAGATAGCGGTCGTAGAGCGCATAGAGCAGACCGGTCTTGTCGCGGAAGCGGGCATAGAAGGCACCGACCGACGACTCGGCGCGGCGCGCGACCTCTGCGACCGTCGCGTCCTCGAATCCCTTCTCGGTGACGAGCGCCTCGGCGGCATCGAGGATCCGGTCGAGCGTTTCCTGGCTGCGAACCTGCTGCGGCGCACGGACCCAGCGCAGGTCAGGGGCGAGTCGCGGCGGGCGCTCCGTTGCCTCCATCGACCTTGCCTCCCCTCGCCGGACTCGGCCGCCTCGGCAGCAGCCGGAAACAGAATCAGTGTTCTTATTCTGTTTGAATAGCCTGGAGGTCTGGGGGTCGTCAAGGGATCAGAATGAGAATTCTGATCTAGCGAGGCTGCGCGGCGCGCTCGAGCAGCCGCTCCTCCCGCTGTTCGTGGCGGCCGAGGCTGGCCGCCACCTCGCGAAACGCGGCGAGCGCGTCGGCGCCGCCCTCGGACGGGTTGCGGAGCGCAGCCTCGATCCGGTCGAGTTCGTCGCGAAAGCGGGCGTGCTCGCGAATCAGCTCGTCGAGTTCGGGCTCGCAGTCGGGGCGCAGCCCGTGCAACGCGGGAAAATGCACTTGCTCCTCGAGCGTGAAATGCGCGTCGAGCGAGCCATGGAAGCCGTGCAGCGCCTGCCGCATCTCGCCCGGATCGCCGCGTTCGAGCGCGCGCAACGTGGTCGCCTCGAGCGCGTCGAGGTAGCCGTGCTGCGTGGCGATGCGGCGCGCCTCATGGGCGAGACGGAGGCGGAGGCCCGGCTGGTCGCTGTTCGTCACGTCGCGAGGAATAGCACCGCTGTGCTCTAATGCGCGCGCGCTTTCAACGGAGGAATTGCATGGATCTCGCGACCTGCGACTGGCTGCTCACCACCACGCGTTCGGTGCGCAAGCGCCTCGACCTGGCTCGCCCGGTCGAGCGCGCGATCGTCGAGCGCTGCATCGAGATCGCGCTCCAGGCGCCGACCGGATCGAACGCGCAGGGCTGGCACTTCCTCGTCGTGACGGACGCGGCGAAGAAGAAAGCGATCGCCGATCTGTATCGCAAGGCGTTCCAGGCTTACTTGACCAATCCCCAGTTCCGACGCGAGTACGAGGCGAGCGATCTGCGCGCGGCGCAACAACCGCGCGTCGAAGCGTCGGCGACCTACCTCGCCGAGCATCTGCACGAAGCGCCGCTGCTGGTGATCCCGTGCGTCGAGGGTCGCATCGAGAACGCCGGCGTGCTGGGACAGGCATCGGTCTACGGTTCGATCCTGCCCGCCGCGTGGTCGTTCATGCTGGCGCTGCGCGCGCGCGGACTCGGTGCCGCGTGGACGACGCTTCACCTCGCGTTCGAGAAAGAAGTCGCGAAGCTCCTCGGCATCCCCGACCACATCACGCAGACCGCGCTGCTTCCGGTCGCCTACACCACCGGCGGCGACTTCAAACTCGCGAGGCGCCTGCCGGCCACGCGGCTCACCCATTGGGACAGCTGGTAGCCACTGGGGCCGGGCCGCTTCCCTACGCGTCTTCGAAGTCCGGCGGGCGCTTTTCGAGGAAGGCGGCGACGCCTTCGCGAAAGTCGCGGGTTCCCCCGGCGAGCGCCTGGTTCCGGTCTTCCATCGCGATCACCTGTTCGAGGCTGCCCGCATCGATCGAGTGCTTGAGACACTCCTTGGTGAGGCGCAGCGCGAGTGGCGCATTGCGCAGCATCGACTGCGCCAGCGTGCGCGCGCAGCCCTCGAGCTGATCGTCGGGCACGACGCGCGACACCAGTCCGGTTCGCTCGGCGCGCGCTGCATCGATGAAATCGCCGGTGAGCAGCAGCTCCGACGCGACCGAGGCGCCGACGACGCGCGGCAGGAAGTACGAGACGCCGATGTCGCAGCCCGACACACCGAGTCGGATGAAGGCGGCGTTCATCCGCGCGCTCTCTCCAGCCACGCGCACGTCGGCGGCGAGCGCGATCGCGAAGCCCCCTCCTGCCGCCGCACCGTGAACGGCAGCAATGATCGGCTGCGGCGCGCGGCGCATCAGCATCACCAGCTCGCTGATGTGACGCTGCCCGCGCAGAAAGCCGGGAACCGAACCCGCCCCAGCTCCCTCACCCGACCCCGCCTCTTTCAGGTCGAGTCCTGCGCAAAACGCGCGCCCTGCGCCACGCACCACGACGACGCGCGTCTCGCGATCGTCGATGAGCGTCCAGAAGAAATCGCGGAGCTCGTTCACCATCTGGCGCGACAGCGCGTTCAGCGCCTCGGGGCGATCCAGCGTGAGCCACGTCAGGTGGCCTTCGCGCAGCGTCGAGAGCGTCTCGTACATGGCGATTCCCTTCTGCTACGGCGCGACGTCGCGCCCGAGGACCAGGTTGCGCCACAGCTCCTCGTAGCCGGGATCGACGCGGAGCGGACGCAAGTTGCGCTGCCGGATCAGTTCGAACTCGATGTCACGGCCGACGCGCCCTTCGCGTGCAGGGACCAGAACCACGTCACGGGGCGCGAGGATTGCCATCAGCGCGAGCGGAAGTCGCGTCGTCTCGACGCGCGCCGCATCGCCGCCCGCCCGCAGCACCGCCACTTCAGCGTCGACGGTGTTCGCGATCAGCGGCGCCACGGAGGTACGCATGCCGAGCGGCACGAGCACCAGCACTGCGGATGCGATCACCAGCCACGCGCCGAAGAGCGCCGCACCCCGCTCGCCGAGGCGCGCGCGACTTTCGTCGACGAGCGCGCCACAGCCGAAGGCCAGCCACGCGGCGGCGGGCATCAGGTAGCGCCAGTCCTGCCAGCGTACGAAGGTGAAGACCGCGAACGTCGCGAGCAATCCGACGCCGGCAGCGAGGGCGATGCGACGCGCTGCCGTGTCGAAGCAATCGCTGCGTACCACCCGCGCGATCCCGATCACGCCGAGCGCCGCAACGGGAAGCGCACAGAGATCGCTCGTGAAGCCGATCGGCTGCGCGAGAATCGCAGAGCGCAGGCCGGCGAGTTCGAGCAGGTAGAAGGCGATGTTGTCCGCCGCGTATCGCGACCCGACGAACAGGCTCGCATCGAGCCAGAACGCATAGCCGGTCGCGGCGGGCGATCCGAAGTAGTGCCACTGATGGAACGCGATCGCTGCGGGCGGCGCGAAGAGAAGCGCGAGGGCAGTGACGAGGGACAACGGCCTTCGCAGGAGACCGCGCCAGACGGCGAGCGGCATCACTGCCGCGAGGACGATGAGCCAGACCGCGTTGGTCGATCGCAGCGCCACCAGGAGACCACCCGCGAAGGCACCAATTGCTGTTGCGACGCGCGCAGCGCCCGCGCACCGGAACAGCCGCAGCGCGCAGCCGAGAGTCAGCAGCAACAGCGCGAGCGCAGGCACGTCGCTCATCACGTAGCCCGCGTAGCTCGCAAAGCCGGGAGAACAGGCGAGCAGCGCGGCCGCGGTGAGTGCGCCGACCGGGCCGAGGCCCAGCGCGCGAGCGAGCCGCCAGAAACCCAGCACGGCCGCGACGCCGAACATGAAGACCGTCTGCCAGTAGTGGCGCGGATCATCGAAGAGCGCCTGTGGCAGCAGCAGCACCGACAGCGTCGGCGGCACACGCGCCGGGAAGAACGCGGGCCCGATGCGCAACACGGGGCCCTCGCCGGCGGCCATCCACTTTGCCATCGATGCGTAGTCGAAAGCGTCGGTGAACGGCCAGAACACCGGACCGAGCCCGAGCGACACGAGATGGACCTGCGCCGAGAAGAGCGCCGTGAGTCCCAACAACCAGGGCGCCGCGCCGCGCCAGAGTCTCCGCTCTGCTGCGCGCGCGGCGCGACTCGACGGCGGCAGGACTTCCAGCATGGCGGGCACGTCGCATCCCAGCTCGGTGTGCGGGCAGTATTGCCTACGCGCCGCGATTCATCGCACCGACGGACGGCGCGTCAGAGGCCCGCGTTCTTCAGCCGGTTCGCATGGGTCCGGAAAACGGTCTTCGGATTCGACTCGAAGATGGAGACGAGGCCGAGCAGCTGGTTCACTTCGTCGAGATGGTTCATGAAGTAGTTGTCGCGGATCACCTGGCCGAGGTGCGACGAACAGCGCTCGACGAGTCCGTCGTTGGGCTCGTCATAGAAGAGCGACGCGATCCCGAGCGCCGCGTCGCCGACATCGAAGGCGTTGGTGAGCACGCCCGTGCCACCCCAGGAGTAGAAGCGAATCCCGCCGACCGTCGCTGCGCCTTGCCCGCAGTAGCTCGTCGGTACACCAGCCGGATACGCCGCGTTGAAGGCGGTCGCCGCAGCGGGCGTGAGACCCTGCAGCGCGGCGATCGCATCATTCGGGTTCGTGGTTCCCGAGAGCAAGCCGATGACGGTGCCGAGCGCGTTGCCGAAGAATGACAGCACCGCCTGGCCGAACCCGCCGTTCGCGAAGTTTCCGACCAGGAATCCCGCGATGTCGGCACCGAGATGCGGCGAACCCACAGTCGAGACGGACGCGACCAGATCCGGCCGCACCGCCGCGACGTAGCGGATGTCGAGCCCGCCCTGGCTGTGGCCGACGAGATTCACCTTCGCCTTGCCCGTCACCGCGACGATCGTCTCGAGCTGGTCGATCAGCTGCTCGCCGCGCACCTGTGGCGTGTTCAACGGCGAGACCTGTGTCACGAACACGTTCGCGCCGCCGTCCTCGAGCGCCGACTCGATGCCGAACCAGTAATCGAGCACGCCGAAGAGCGTGTCGAAACCCGATGCGCCGTGGGCCAGCACGATCGGGTACTTGGTCTTCGTGTAGCTGCAGTTGAAGAAGCAGAAGGCGGATGCCGGGCGCGGCGCGACGAGCGCAGCAGCGGCAATCAAGGCCAACAAAGCGGCGGTCCGAACGATGAGGCGGCGCATCGAGTTCCCCCCTGGTGCCCCTACTGGGCGGGCCGATTAGAGCACGAGTGGCGCGCAGTTGGGAATGAAAAACTTCGTGTCACGTGGCGCGCGAACCGGTTCGCCG
>JANLTC010000326.1:0-4557 GCA_031362725.1 Deltaproteobacteria bacterium
GAGCGGCAGGTCGAGCGCCGAGAGCAGCCCGGGCTTCGCCTGGCAGACGGCCGGGATCGCGTTCACGATCCGCGTCGCGGTGAGGACGACGCCGCCGACCGCGTGGTCGCCGCGCTCGTCCCAGAACTCGTACTCGCAGCGCATTCCGGGGACGCCCTTCACCAGCACGCGGTACGAGCCGTTGCCCTTCGGCCACGTGGGGGCGAGGTCGTCGTCCATGCGTGTCACGTGCTCGACCACCAGCACCGCCTTGTCGCCGACGATGCCGCGCACTTCGAAGCGCAATGCGGCCGTCGTACCGGGCTCGATCGTGTGGCCCTGGATGTCGAGCCGCTTCGTCGCGGGCAGTCGCTCGCTCCACTCTTCGATGCGATCGAGCGTGAGACCGAGACCTTCGGCGAGCAGCTTGATCGTGCCGCCCCACGCGAAACCCAGCGCGCCGGGCATCAGCAGGATCGGTTTCGCGTCGAGCGGCTGGCCGAAGCCCATCGTGTCGAACAGCACTTCGGGCTGCGCGTAGGTGGCGTAGTTGATGATCTCCTGGATGCGGATCTCTTCCCAGGTGCCGCATAGGCCCGAGAGCACCAGCGGCAGGATGTCGTTCGCGAAGCCGGGATCGATGCCGTTCGTGAAGAACGATGACGCGCCCTTCGCGCAGCCTTCCTCGAGCCACGACGTCACGCGCTCGCCGAGCGCGCGCGGGTGCACCAGCCCCACCACCGAACTCGATACGACGTTCTTCCCCGACGCGAGAATGCGTGCGATGTCCTTCACGGCGTCGAACGGACGGCGATCGGCCGTCGCGGTGTAGACGACGCAATCCGCATCCATCGCGAGCAGCGCATCCTGATCCCGAGTTGCGCGAACGCCGGTCGCGGGCCGTCCGCAAAGCTCGCCGGCGTCCTTGCCGTCCTTCGCTTCGGAGCTGACGAAGACACCGGCGAGCGTGAGCTCCGGGTGGTCGAGGATCTGGCGCAGCGCATAGCGACCGACGTTGCCGGTGCTCCATTGGATGACGCGGTAGGGCATGGTTCCTCCTGTGCGAGCGTGGGGCGGCTCGCGGCCGGCGCAGCATATCACCGCGGCGGGCGCCGCAATGCGGCTCTCGCCATGGCGCGGCGCTCGACCCGGGGCTCGCTACGCGGTAGAAGACGGGACCACCGAGGTTGCGCCGATGTCGCGAGTCACACCACCGTGTCCGAACTCAGCCCGTTTGGCGCCTGGGCCGCGGCGGCGCCCGATCCGCTGCTGCTCGCGGCGCTGCTGGCGGGCGCGGCGCTGCTGCTGGTCGCGCTCGGCTTCGCGGTCGGCACCGCCACGACGCGCGCATCGCTAGGCGCCGCGCTCGCGCGCGCCGGCCAGAACGAGACGACGCTGCGCGACGCCTTCAAGGCGCTCTCCGCCGACGCGCTGCGCGACAGCAACGAGTCGTTCCTGGCGCTCGCAAAGGAGCGCCTCGGCGCCGAGCGCGAACTCACCACCTCCGAAGTCGACAAGCGTACGCAGGCGATCGACGCGCTCGTGAAACCCGTCACCGACACGCTCGTCAAAGTCGACGCGCAGCTGCGCGAGGTCGAGAAGGAACGCCGCGGCCACTACGACTCGATCACCAAGCACCTGGTGCTGTGGGCGGAGTCGAGCGCGCAGCTGCGGAGCGAGACCGGCAACCTGGTGCGCGCGCTGCGCTCGCCGAGCGTGCGCGGCCAGTGGGGCGAGATCCAGCTGCGCCGCGTCGTCGAGATGGCGGGCATGCTCGAGCACTGCGACTTCAGCGAGCAGGTGAGTCGCGACACCGAGGAAGGGCGCCTGCGCCCCGATCTGTTGCTGCATCTGCCCGGCGGCAAGCACGTCGTGATCGACGCGAAGGCGCCGCTCGCCGCGTACCTCGATGCCGTCGAAGCGGCCGACCCCGAAACGCGCGAAGAGAAACTGAAGGATCACGCCCGCCAGGTGCGCGATCACATCACCAAGCTCGGCGCGAAGCAGTACTGGTTGCAGTTCGAACCGACTCCCGAGTTCGTCGTGCTCTTCTTGCCGGGCGAGACCTTCTTCCACGACGCGCTGCAACACGATCCGTCGCTACTCGAATACGGCGTCGAGCAAAAAGTCATCCCCGCGAGTCCGACGACGCTGATCGCGCTCCTGAAGACGGTCGCCTACGGCTGGCGCCAGGAGAAGCTCGCGGAGAATGCCGAAGAGATCAGCAACCTCGGTCGCGAACTCTACGACCGCGTCGTCACGATGGCGGAACACTTCGCACGGCTCGGCAAGCAGCTCGACGGTGCGGTCGATGCGTACAACAAGACGGTGGGCACTCTCGAGAGTCGCGTGCTGGTGAGCGCGCGGCGGTTTCGCGAGCTGGGCGCGGCGACGGGGGAGGAGATTGCGGAGGCGGAGGAGGTGGAGCGGCGGGCGCGGGAGCTGCGGGGTGGGGAGAGCGGGGAGTAGAGCGCGTCGCGCTGCGCGGGCATGAGCGCCGCCGCACTCGAAACTTCACCGAGCGGCCGATCGCTCACCACGTTCCCGTTGCTCATCGCTCTCACTCTGGGGGTGCGATCCGATCACAGCGGTGAGGAAGAGATCATTGCCAGGCGCTGTGACAACATCAGCCACTGCCTATCCAGAACGATGACTTGGGAGACACAGATGATCCTCGATCGCTTTCGTCTCACCGGCCGCGTTGCGATCGTCACCGGCGCGGGGCGCGGCATCGGTCGCGCCAGCGCGCTCGCGCTCGCCGAAGCGGGGGCCGATGTCGCGGTCGCGGCCCGCCGCCGCGAGGACCTCGACGCCGTCGTCGACGCGATCGGCCGGCTCGGCCGCCGCGGGCTCGCGGTGCCGTGCGACGTCACCATCGGCGAGCAGCTCGACGCGCTGGTCGAGCGAACACTCGAAAGATTCGGCCGCATCGACGTCGTCGTGAACAACGCCGGCGGCACGCCGCCCACGCCGATGCTCCAGCTCAGCGACGAGACCTTCGAGGCCGCCTTCCATTTCAACGTGACGTCCGCGCTGCGCCTCTCGCGCAAGGCGATCCCGTCGATGCTCGCGCGCGACGGCGGCTCGATCGTCAACATCTCATCGGCGCTCGCACACATGGTCGAGTCGGGCTTCGTCGCCTACGGCACAGCGAAGGCCGCGCTCTCGCACATGACGCGGCTCATGGCAGCCGAGTTCGCGCCGCGCATCCGCGTGAACGCGCTCGCCGTCGGCGCCACCGTCACCGATGCGCTGTCGCCGTTCCTCACGGCCGGCGACCTCCAGCAACAGATGGAAGCACTGACGCCGATGGCCCGCCTCGGCACGCCCGAAGACATTGCGTGCGCGGTGCTCTACCTCGCCTCGCCCGCGGCGAGCTGGGTGACGGGAAAGGTCTTCGAGATCGACGGCGGCACCGTCGACTCGAACTGGCCGATCAAGATCCCGGGGTATTGAGGGGCTTCGGCAACCACCTCCGCATCCTCTCGAGTGCCTCGCGCCAGGGAACCGCGGATTCTGGATGCCGCTCGAGATGGTCGATCGACTCGTCGATCGCATCGCGCTGCGCCTGCGTGAGCGGCGGCAACTCCGATTCGCTCAACCACGGCCCGTCGAGCTTCAAGATCTCTTCGATCACTTCCTCGAGCTTGCAGCCATCGGGCAACCGATCGAGCAGCTCTCGGACGATTTCTTTCGCGCCCATGGTGATCTCCATGGTGGACTCAGGCTCGGCCGGTGGGGCGATTGGTGCGACCGTAGCTCACTGGTTGATTGATCCGAGTCGTGCCATCCAGCTCTGAGGGTCACGATGCGCATGCATGCAGGCGATCACCGTGATCGTCTCCCCGTCGGGCAGGTACAGGATCAGATACGGGAACCGCCGCGCGATCGCTTTGCGCACGCCGCGATGCACGATGGGATGCGATTCCGGGAACTCCGCGATCCGATCGAGGCAACTCCGAATCGATCGGGCGAAATCACGCTCGAGCACCGGATGCAGGTTCCGGTACCAGCGCCTTGCCCCGCGGATCTCCTCCCGAGCCAGCTCGGTAAGGACGATCGCGTTGCTCATTCCTCGCGTTCGAGCTCGCGGCGGAACTCAGACCAGGGAATCATGCGGCCTGGCTCGCGGTCGAGAAGGTCGAGTCTTCGATCGAGTTCGGCGCGCTGCACCGGCGTGAGGTCCGCCGCGCCGGGCGACTCACCGCCTGGCACTTCGAGTTCGTAGAGGCGGTCGATGATCTCGTCCAGCTTGCAATCGTCCGGCATCTGATCGAGCAATGCGCGGACGGTTTCCTTGATTCCCATGGTGATCTCCATGGCGGCGCTCCAGCGGGACCGCGGGGCGAATGAAGCGCAACATAGCCTAGCCCCCGAACCGTAGGCGATGCTGTCGCAGAGCGGACCCGCGGCGACCGCCGATCTGTGTACAATCGTCCACCCTCAGCGCCCCGGTGTGGGCACGACGAAGCGCAACGATCGCAGCGACGAGGTCGAAGTTGGCAGCACGCAGAAGCAAGACGAAGTCAGCAGGCGCCGCGGATCGCAGCTCCAACGGCGCCCCGCTCGGCTTCGAAG
>JANLTC010000332.1:0-6060 GCA_031362725.1 Deltaproteobacteria bacterium
GGCAACGTGCTGTCGGTCGGCTTCTACAAGAGCGCGAAGGCCGGTCGCCGCGATTTCGCGAGCAGCTTCGGCGACAGCGACTTCGGCCCGCTGCGCAAGGGCGCACTGCCGGGCAACCTGCTGCCGGATTTCATCACGACCGCGAACGAGCCGGTGCGCGCGCTCTTCGTCGTCGCGGGCAACCCGCTGCTGTCGATCGGCGGCGAAGCGCGCTTGCGCGAAGCCTTTGGCCAACTCGAGCTGCTCGTCTGTGTCGATCTCTACCGCAACGCGACCGGTGAGTACGCCGATTGGTTGCTGCCCGCGACCGACATGTTCGAACGCGCCGACATCAACATCACCGGGCTCGGGTTGCAGCACGAACCTTGGGTGCAATGGACGGATGCTGTGGTTGCGCCGCGCGGCGAGCGCCGCGAGGAGTGGTGGATCTTCGGCAAGCTCGCGCAGGCGCTGGGGCTGAAGTCGCCGTTCGACGGCGCCGGCACGGCGGATCAGTGGTCGCGCATCGACCACATGCTCCGCAGCCGAGGTCTCACGCTCGACGAGTTGCGCAAGCTGCCGCACGGCGCCGCCTTCGAGGACGGTCTCGACGCGGGCTCGTTCTTCGACGAGCACCTGCAGACGCCCGACCACAAAGTGGATTGCTGCCCGCCGGCGTTCGCCGAAGCGCTGCTCCGTGCCGAAACGATCTTCGCCGAAGAGGCGGGTGAGGGCGCCGCGAGGCTGAAGCTGATCACGCGCCGCGATCCGTTCATGCACAACTCGTGGTACGCGAACCTGCCGGCGATGAAGCGCGGCGCGCGCGATCGCAACCGGCTCGCGGTGCATCCCGACGACCTGCGCGCGCGCGGGCTCGAAGCTGGCGCGGTCGTTCGCTTGTGGAACGAGCACGGCGCGGTCGAGGTCGAGGTCGAGAGCGACGACGGTCTCGTGCCCGGCGTGGTCGCGCTGACACACGGTTGGGGCAACCAGCGTACGCCCGGCATGCGCGTCGCGCAGCGAACGCCCGGCGTGAACGCCAACGCGCTGCTGCCGACGGGGCAGGGCAGCTTCGAGCCGCTATCGAGTCAGGCTTTCATGACCGGCGTGCCGGTGGAAATCGCAGCGATTTCCTGACCGCGGTCGCCGCAGGAAGCGCCCGCAGGCTGCCTGGCTATCCGCCGAGTTTCGTCCCGACCTGGTCGATCACCCGCGCCGAAAGTCCGAGTGCGCGATCCGAGTCGGCGCGCGTGTACGCGTCCGCTGGGATTCCGCCGGGCAGTCCGTTCGGGTAACGCGTCGGGATGTAGTACTGATCCAGCGCCGCGGCCTCGCGGCCGAGTTCGGCGAACAGCGGGTCGTGGACTCCCGCGTCATGGCAGAGTTCCGCTACCGAGTGGCCCCAGACGGACTCTGCGCCCTGCGCGAACAGGCACGACTTCAGCGCCTTCCCGGCCGCCTGCTGAGAAAGGAAACACGCGAGGTTCCACCGCTCGCCCGCCGCTGAATAGCGGGCGTCGTCGAGATCGCGGCGGGCCTGCTCAAGCCAGCGGGCGGCTTCGGTCATAGAGCACCTCGCCGTCGCGCAATGCGGCGCGCACGAAACTCGATGTCTGCTGCGCCATCGCCAGTTCCTCTGGCGTGTAGACCAGCAAGTCGACCGCGATTCGAGGCGCGATCCGGCGATACAGCTCGTTGATACGGGCCGCTGGCGGGCGGCAGTCGTGGCGCACGACGAGCAGGTCGAGATCGCTCGTCGAGCCGACATCGCCGCGCGCGGTCGAACCGAACAGGATCACCCGTTCCGTGTCGGCGTCGATCAACCGCGGCAACATCTCGCGAAGCTCTTCGCGAAGGCGCTTCAAGCGGTTCGATTGCGAGGGATAGCGCGCAGCCATGCTGCCCTTGTATCACGAGGGCGGGGCCGCCGCACCTTCTACTCGAGATGACTGCGCAGCATCCAGGCGTTCTTCTGCGCGATGTCCATGCGCCGCGTCGCGAGGTCGGCGCTGGCCTGATCGCCCGCCGCGTCGGCAGCTTCGAAGAGCGCCTGCGCGGCGGCTGAGACGATGCCGTTGTCGGCGACCAGTTCGCGGATCATCGCCACCGCCTTCGGCACGCCGCGCGGGTCCGACACATGCGAGAGCTTCGCGAACTCCGCGTACGAGCCGGGCGCCGGCTCGCCGAGCGCGCGGATGCGTTCGGCGATCTCGTCCACCGCGAGCGACAGCTCGGTGTACTGCGTCATGAACAGGCCGTGGAGCGTGGTGAACATCGGTCCCGTGACGTTCCAGTGGTAGTTGTGCGTCTTCAGGTACAGCGTGTAGCTATCGGCGAGCAGCCGCGACGACGCGCGTACCACCGCGCTGGTGCCGTGACTCTTCGCCTTCTTGATCTTCTTGGGCATGTCGCTTCTCCTCGGTTGGGCGACGAGCATAGACGCGGAAGCAAACGCGGTCGAACGACTGGTCGCTCGCGCATCGAGCTGCACGAAGGCGAGCAAGGCGAGTGCGCGCGCCGCGCCGCGGGGATCTAGCCGCTTGCGTGAATTCCGAGTCGAGTGGCGAAGGCGCTCGGGTCCATCGGGCGACCGAGGTGATAGCCCTGTCCGTAGGCGCAGCCGTTGCTTCGCAGGTTCTCGAGCTGCGCTGCTTCCTCGATCCCTTCGGCCACTGCTGCCATGCCCAGACACTCCGCCATGTGGAGAATGTTGTGGGCGAGGAGATGCTCGCTGTCGGCCTTCACCTCGGACACGAACGCTCTGTCGATCTTCAGGTAGTCCACGGCGAATCGCGTCAGGTAAGCGAGCGAGCAATAGCCCGTACCGAAGTCGTCCAGTGCGATGCGTACACCGAGTGCGCGCAATTTCTCGAGGATCGCGGCGGTAGCGTCCGGGTCGTTCATCATCGCCGTCTCGGTGATCTCGACGATCAGCAGATCGGGCGCGAGTCGTGCATCGGCGAGCGCGGACACGATGCGGTCGGGCAACGATGCGTCGCGCAGCTGAACCGCCGACACGTTCACGTTGATGGTCACGGGCGCTCCCCCGCGTTGCCACCCGGCAGCGTCATGGCAAGCCCGCTCGAGCACCCACTGGCCGATCTCCGCGATGCGACCCGACTGCTCGGCGATTGGTATGAAGTCCGCCGGCGAGACGAGGCCGCGCGTCGGATGCTGCCAACGCAACAACGCCTCGGCGCCCTTGATGCGGCCCGAACGCAGCTCCACGATCGGCTGATAGACGAGCGTGAGCTGCTGCTCCTCGATCGCGCGGTCGAGATCGGCGCGCAATGCGATGCGTTCGGCCGCCGCTCTCTTCATCGCCGGGTCGAAGACCTGATAGCTGCCGCGCCCGGCCGCCTTCGCCTCGTACATCGCGATGTCGGCGTGCTGGATCAGGTCGTGCGCCGTATCGCTGATTCCTGCGAGCGCCACGCCAGCGCTGCCGCGCACCGCGAGTTCGAGGCCTCCGGCACGGAGCGGCGCGGTGAACAGCGCGAGAATGCGCTCGGTCGCCTCGAGCACTTCCGAGACGCCGGAGCGATTTTCGAAGAGGATTGCGAACTCGTCGCCGCCGAGTCTCGCAACGGTGTCGCCACTCTGGACGCAGGCGAGGAGCCGGGCGCCGACCACGCCGAGCAGCTCATCGCCGGCGGCATGCCCGAGCCCGTCGTTCACCTGCTTGAAGTCGTCGAGATCGAGGAAGACGACGGCGAGGTCGCCCGCGGGCCGGTCGCCGCAAGCGGAGTGCGTAGCGAGCCGGTAGGCGAGCGAAGACCCAGCGGAGCGGACGCGGAGCGAGTGCTCGACGCGATCGAGAAAAAGCGCGCGGTTCGCAAGTCCCGTGAGCGAGTCGTGGAAGGCCTGTTCCGTCAGTTCGGCTTCGAGGCGCTTTCGGTCCGTGATGTCGCGTAGCGTGAGCACGCGCTCGCCGATTGCGGCGTGCCCGATCAGGTTCGCGGCGATCGCCTGGCACTGACGCTCGGCTCCGTCCGCCCGCCGGATCGTGGATTCGAAGTCGAGGGTTGCGCCCGTCGGGAGCGCCGCGCTTCGTTCGAGTTGCGAGCGCGCCACTTCGGCATCACGCGCTGCGAAAAGCGTCGTGACGGAATGTCCAACGAGGTCGCTCGGACGGTGACCCCAGACCGAGAAGAGCGCGGGGCTCGCGTAGCTCACGCGCAACTCGCGATCGATCATCAGGATCCCGTCAGAGGAGTGCTCGACGAGCGCCGCAAACCGCTCGCGGCCGCGCTCGTCCGCGAGGTGTCGGACGCTCGTGAAGAGGCCAGCGATCCGCACCATCACCAGCGCCACGATCGCAATACCGAGACCACCCAGCACGAGGGCGGCGGTACCGGTCTGTGGTACACCGCGTAGATGTTGCACGGCCGAAGCGATGAGCGGGACCAGCACGCTCGCGCCCAGTACCAAGACGCGGCGGACGCCGACGTAGCGGAGCGCGCTCGCGCTGGTGCGGGCCAGCCGATCCGGACTGATGGCCGCGAGACCCCAGCAGCCATAGGCCGCCATCATCAGGAGGTCGCCGAGCCGACCGAACTCGGTACCGCCGCCGGTCTCGATCATCGACTCGCCGCCGTCCAGCGCCACCAGACCTCCCGCACCGAGATACAGAAACAGGTAGGCCGGCGGGCGCACGCGAAGCGAGAAACCAAGCCGTGTCAGTACCGCCAGCAGCACGACGTCCAACCCGAGTTGGATCACCAACTCCGCCTGCTTGGCGACTTCCATCTCAGTAGAACGAGCAGCGGGCTCGACGACGAAGAGCCAGCCGAGCGTCGCGGCCGCGAGCGCGACCGCCGTCGAGTCGATGATCCCCGTGCGGTCGCCGATCGGAGCCACGCGAAGCGTCGTTCGCCAGAGACCGAACGTGAGAATCACGAACGAGACCGCCTCCAGATACTCACCGGGTCCTGGGAAGGTCTCGAGCTCGAACACATCCTCGGCGAACCAATAGAGCTCCGCAGCGAACAACGTGCCGAAGCCCACCGTGAAGATTCCCCATGCCGTCGAGCTGGGCTCCCCGCGGAGCCAGCGCCCGAGCAGGAGGGCGAGACTCCATCCGGGTACCAACAGATAGGCGAGCTCGCGAAGGTTCTCGGTGGGCGCGTAGATGCGCGCGGCCAGTAGCAGCGGCAGAACCGCGACTGCCCAGCGCACGCGAGAGCTGCTCGATGCCATCGGGGAGGTATCGAAGATCGGCGCCCGATGCTTGAGGTGCTGGCTGGACCGCATCTCACGAATCCACGTTGAGCTGGGCGCGAGACGCAGAAGCGCGGAGATGGAGGGGCTAGAACAGCAGGATCTCCGCTTCGAGCATCGCGAGATCAATCACGCCCACCGCGTTGTGGCCCGGCAGATGACCCGCGCACTCGCCGGGATTGAAGACGAGCCGCCCGCCGCTGCAGTCGATCGTGCGCCGGTGGGTGTGACCGTGCAGCGCGATCTCGTGTGTCGCCCGCTGCGCATCGGTGAGATCGCGCGGATCGTGCACCACGACGATGCGCCGCTCCGCCCAGACGAGTTCGAGCGGCGGATCGCAGAGCGTCATCGAGTAGCGCGTCGCTGCCGCTTCGAGCGCCGCGCGCTCTCCCGCATCGTTGTTGCCGAAGACGCCGTGCAGCGGCGCATCGAGTCGCGCCAGCACCTCGAGCGTCCTCGCCTGCGTGATGTCGCCGGTGTGCACGACGCGCTCGACGCCGGCGCGGTTCAGCAGCTCGACGATGCGGGCGACGTTGGGCAGGTGGTTGTGCGTGTCGGAGACGATGCCTATGCGCACGGGAGCTCCGGTCTCTCGGCGTAGCCAGCATGACCGCGAGCCTTATGGGGTCTCGCCGCTCGCTGTTGGCTCGCTACGCGGGAAAAGGGGCCGCGCGCTTTGCTCGGTGCTGCGAGCTTTGCGGGAAGCGGCCTTGTGATCTCGCCGCTCGCTGGCGCTCGCTACGCGGGAAACGGGCTTGTTGCCTCGCAGTTGCGGGGTGCTTTGTTCGCGACGGCGGGCCTTATGGATCTCGCCGCTCGCTGTTGGCTCGCTACGCGGGAAACGAGGCTCGTTGGCTCCGA
>JANLTC010000343.1:0-20748 GCA_031362725.1 Deltaproteobacteria bacterium
GCCTGAAGCGGCACGATCCCGTGTCGTTGACGTACACCTGGATGAACGGCCAGAGGAGCCGCGGCAGCCAGGCGGTGTACTCGTGCGCAACCCAGGCAGCGTCGCGGCCCGGCGGCAACGTCAGGCGCTGGATCGAACGCACCGTGCGCGCAACGCGCAGACGGCGCCGCTCGCGCGCGAGCGTGGCGAGCTGCGTTTCGCGCTTCACGTCCGGCGAGGCGGCCTCGTCGGCAAGGGCCTGGCGCACCGACTCCTCGAAGCCGAGTCCGGGGCGACCGAGCCGCTTCGTCAGGTCGTCGCCCGAAGACACCATCGGATGTCGAAGGCTCTGGATCAGCGGAGCGACGAGCGCACGCGGCGTCTGCGTGACCAGCGTGACCCACAGCCGCGAGAGGCCCGGCGTGAAGTAGGGCACCGAAAAGGCCCTTGCACGCTTGCCGAGCAGCGCCGCGGTCCGCTGCATCATCTCGCGATACGACAGAACGTCGGGGCCACCGACGTCGAGCACAGCGCCCGTTGCGTCGGGCGCGCCGATCACGCCCGCGATCACTTCGACCACGTCCGCCAACGCGATCGGCTGCGTCAAAGTCTGGGTCCACTTCGGGCACAGCATCACCGGAAGGCGTCGCACCAGCCGCATCAGGATCTGGAAGGACGATCCGCCCGCGCCGACCACGAGTCCCGCGCGAACGGCCGTCACCGGCACACCGCGTGAGCCGAGCGTTCGTTCCACTTCGAGCCGGCTCTGGAGGTGCAGAGAGAGACTGTGATCGGAGGCGGTGAGTCCGCCGAGGTACACGATCTGCCGGATGCCGGCCTGCTGCGCCGCGCGCGCGAAGTTGTCGGCGATCACCAGATCGATGTCCGCGAAACTGCCCTGCGTGAGGCGCGCGGACGGCATCATGGAGTGGACGAGATAGACGGCGTAGTCGGCGCCGGCGAGTGCGAGTCTGGTCTCGCGCAGCGAGAAGAGGTCGCAGCGCTGCCAGCGTACGCCGCTCGGGTCCGCGGACTCGGAGGTGGTGGCACGCGAGAGCGCGACCACGTCGAAATGCGCTGCGAGCCGCGGAATCAACGCCCGGCCGACGAAGCCACTCGCGCCGGCGATGACGACACGCGGTCTGCGGACTGCGTTCCCGCTCAAGTGGATGCCGCCGCGAATGCCGCGCGCACGTCGAGCGGGACGTCGAGCCCTTCGAGATGCTCGTAGAGCGCCGCCAGGTAAACGCCGAGCGGGACGAAGTTCGGATGCAGTCGCACGCCCCGCTCGCGAC
The DNA here is from genome assembly GCA_031362725.1 of Deltaproteobacteria bacterium. Taxonomy (GTDB): domain Bacteria; phylum Myxococcota_A; class UBA9160; order UBA9160; family PR03; genus PR03. The sequence continues at coordinate 1,275 of JANLTC010000343.1, forward strand.
AGCGCACGAAGACGGCGTGGAAGCTCTTGGTGAAATGCGCCATCTCGAAGCGCACGGCGGTCTGTTCGCCTGCGCCAAAGTGATCGCGGAAGAGATCGGCCGCAGCATCGAGATGGAGAGCCTCGAGCGCAGCGCGAAACGCCGCATCGTCGTCAGCGTAGAAACCGCGGTACATCCGGCGGATTGCGTCGAGGAATGCGGGGTCCCAGCGGACGAAGCCGCGCGCCGGCGACCACCGCAGCGTGTCGCCTTGCATGGCGAATCGGGGTCCGCGCAGATCGAGCAGCGTCGCCTCGGCTCCGAGGAGCTGCTCGAAGTAGAGTCGCAAGACGAGTTGCCCCCGCGCGATCCGCGCGTCCTCGGGGCTTCGCCGCCCTGCCGCGGACGTTTCGCCGCCCCGCTCGAGATCGAGCCGGATCGGGATCGAACGCGCGCCGATCCGATCGGCGATCGCGCCCGCGGCCGCACGCATTCCGGCGTCGTCGCGACTGCTGGCGATCAGATCGCGGGCCGCGCCCGCGAGGCCGCGTGCGGAGAGCACCTCGAAGAACGACGGCGAGACGAAGTCGAGAAGCTGGCCCCATTCGGTGGCCCGAAGCATCCGGAGAAACATCTCGACCTCGTGAACCGGCAACCGGCTGTTGGCAGAGCGCCCCAAGAGAATTCCGGTCAGGCCACCTGCTCCTGCGGGCGCTTCTGTTTGCACTCCGAGTGCTGGATTTATGGCCTGGTGCGGAGGTTTATCGAATTGGAGAACAATTGTAAATAAAAAACATAGACATAGTGGTCACGTCGTCTAGATTATTTCGGTACGAAGGCGACGAGAGGGAGAAAGCAGATGCCGAAGTCTTCCCGGGTCCGCGCCGCCGATTCCTTGGCGCTCTCGGGTGCAGATCGGGCCTTCCTGGCCTGGGAGTCGCCGCTGCGACCGATGCACGTCGGCCTCGTCGCGACGTTTCGCGCGGGGCATGGGAGTCGCGTCCCGTCGCTCGAGCGGGTCCGTGCCGCAATCGATGCGGGAGTCCAGAACGAGCCCCGACTTCAGGGCCGCCTGGTGCCGGGGAGCTTTGGTGCACGCGAGCGCCTCGTCCCGTCGACTCGCTGGAGTGTCGACCAGCATGTGCGCGGAGCGCAGCTCGATCCTGCGGACTCACCGAACGACTTCGATCGGAAGGTCGACGCGCTCCTCGCGAGCCCGCTCGATCGCCGCATCCCGCTTTGGGAAATCTGGTACCTGCCCGGCCGACCCGATCCCGATTGCTTCACGCTGCTCTGCAAGTTCCACCACGCCCTTCTCGACGGAGCCTCCGGCGTGGCGTTGATCGAGCGCTTTCTGGGCGGGATCGCCCCTCGACGAGCCTCAGCTGCAGCAGCGCCCGCACGGCCCCCGCGGCTGGGAAGACGGGGCGTCTTCGCTGGGCTCCGAGCGAACGCTCGCCTGCTCGGCAACCTCATTCGGCGTGGACCCGCGACACCGCTCAACGGAGCGGTTCGTGAGGAACGTCGCCACCGCTCCGTCCACTGCAAGCTGGAGACGCTCGATGCGGGTGCCGGGAGGCGCGGCGGAACGCGCAACGATGCGCTGCTCGCGGCTGTGGCAGGGGCGATCCGTTCGTCGCTCGATTGCGTAGCCCCGACGCTTCGCGTTTTCTGTCCGGTGAACCTGCGCAGGCGAGGCGATGGCCGCCTCGGCAACCAGATCTCGCTGTGGATTCTCGACCTGCCGGTCGAGGAACCGGATCTCGATGCGCGCATCCGCAGGGTTCGAGAAGTGACGAGGCGCGCGAAGCGCAAAGGCGATGCCGCGGGAGGTCGGCTGCTGGAGCGCCTCGCAGCAGGGCTCGGGGTCTGGACTGCGCGTCTCGGGATGGCGGTCGCCGCCTGGCTCCGCGTCTACCAGATCGTCGTCACCAACATGCCCGGTCCGGCGCGCGAGCTCTCACTGCTCGGCGCGAGACTCGAATCCCTCATGCCCTTCGCTCCGCTCTTCCCCGGACAACGGGTCGCCGTCGCTGCGATCACGTATGCCGGGCGACTGCAGATCGGCATCAGCGATGGCTTCGACACCCGGGAGCTCGGCGATCGCATCGCGAATTCGCTTGCACGCGAGCTCGATGCCATCGCGGCCCACGCGGATCTTGCGCCGCCCGTACTGCAAAGGAGCGCCTGAAATGGCAACGGAAGTCGCCGGTCTGCTCGGGAGTCCAGAGCGCAACCCGCGAGCGCGCGGCGCCGTCGCGCGCAGTGAAGCGCGCCGCCAGCTTCTCTACGAGGTCGTGAGCGGTGCGTCCGGAGCCGCACTCGCGGCGTTCATGTGGGGACACATGCTCTTCGTGGCGACGATCTGGTTCGGCGCACGCGGCTTCGACTGGTTGGCGGCGAGTCTCGAGCGCATCTTCGTGGCGCAGCCGACGGTCTTTGCGATCTCGACGCTCTTTCTCGTGCATGCCGGGCTGGCGAGCCGCAAAATTCCCGCGCAGCTTCGCGAGCGGCGTCGCATGCGCGAGATCGGCGCGCTCCATCTCGACTCCGCGCTGTGGATCTGGCAGGTGCGGACCGGGATGACGATTCTGGTCCTCGGATCCTTCCATCTGCTGCTCGTCGGAATCGACGTGCTGACCTCGGTCTTCGGGGAGCGCGCCGGGATCGAGGCGGCTTCGTCCATGGAGCGCGTGCGCGGCGGCTTGTGGCCGGTGTACGCGGTGCTCCTCTTGTGTGTCGAGTTCCACGCGAGCGCCGGACTCTATCGACTCGCAGTCAAATGGGGTTTCGGCGCTCGGCTCGCGCGCGCGACGCTCCGACGCCTCGAACACGCAGTGCTCGTCGTGTTCCTCGGGCTCGGCTTCTTCACGCTCTTCGTGCTCGCTGGCTGGATCGCTCCGCCGCTTGCATTCCTGACGGAGCGCTGAGATGGAGCGCATCGAGACCACCGACGTACTGGTGATCGGCGGCGGCCTCGCGGGCGAACGCTGCGCGATCGAGGCTGCCAACGGCGGGCAGGACGTCATGCTGCTCTCGCTCGTGCCGCCCCGCCGCAGCCACTCGTGCGCCGCGCAAGGCGGCATGCAGGCGGCGCTCGGCAACTGTGCGAAGGCAGAGGGCGACAGCCCGACACTCCACTGGCTCGACACCGTGCGCGGTTCCGACTGGGGCGCCGATCAAGAAGTCGCGCGCATCTTCGCCGAGGAAGCGCCGATCGCCGTTCGCGAGGTCGCGCACTGGGGCGTTCCGTGGACGCGCGTGCGGCCCGGCAAGAATCACTACTTCGTGCAGGGCAAGAAGGTGGAGATCGACGAGTCCGCCGAGAAGGCGGGACTCATCATGCATCGCAACTTCGGCGGCACGGCGAAGTGGCGAGCCTGCTACGCGTCGGCAGGAACCGGACATGCGGTGCTCTACGCGGTCGATGGAGAAGTGGTTCGGCTCGGCATCGACGTCCGCGACCGCGTCGAGGCGCTCGCGCTGATCCACGAGGGCGGACGCTGCTGGGGCGCCGTCGTGCGCTGCTTGCGCACCGGACGTCTCGGCGCGGTGCTCGCGAAGGCCACGGTGATCGCGACCGGTGGGCACGGCCGCATCTACGGCCAGCACACCACGAACGCCGTCATCAACGAGGGTATGGGCGCCGTGCTCGCGCTCGACACGGGCGTGGTTCCGCTGGGCAACATGGAGGCGGTGCAGTTCCACCCGACAGGTCTCGTTCCGAGCGGGATCCTCGTCACCGAAGGATGTCGCGGCGACGGTGGCTATCTGCTCGATCGAAATGGCCACCGCTTCCTCGTGGATCTCGAGCCCGAGAAGCAGGAGCTTGCGAGTCGCGATGTGGTTTCGCGGCACATGATGCAGCAGATAAAGGACGGAACCGGCGTCGAGAGCGCGTTCGGTCCGCATCTGTGGCTCGACCTCCGGCACCTCGGCCGCAAGCACCTCGACACCAAGCTGCGCGAGGTCGTGGAGATCTGCCGCGACTTCCTCGGCGTCGATCCCGCCCGCGACCTGATCCCGGTTCGGCCCACGCAGCACTACTCGATGGGCGGCGTGCGGGTCAACAAGGACGGCGAGGCGTACGGGATGCGCGGCCTCTTCGCGATCGGGGAAGCGTCGTGCTGGGACTTGCATGGCTTCAATCGGCTCGGCGGAAACAGCCTCGCCGAAACGATCGTCGCGGGGCGCGTGGTCGGGCGAAGGGTGGCCTCGTTCTCGGCGCAGGCTTCGCTCGATGCCGAAGCTTCCCTGGCGACACGATTCCGCTTCGACCAGGAGAAAGTCATCCAGACGCTACTCGACCGCGCCGGCTCGGGTCCGAGCGTCTATGCGATCCGCGACGCCATGGCGGAGACGATGCTGTCGCGCGTCGGCGTGTTCAGGACCGGCCCCGAGCTGGAGCAGGCGGTCGGCGAGCTGCGCAGCCAGCGCTTCGAACTCGATCGTGCGGTGCTTCGTTCGCGCGGTCCCGGCCCGAATCCCGAGCTGACGCTCGCGCTACGCCTTCGCGGCATGCTGCGCCTCGCGGCGATCACGGCGGCCGGCGCGCTCGCCCGAACGGAGAGCCGTGGTGCGCACACGCGCACCGATCACCCGGCTCGCGACGACACGCGTTGGCTGAATCGAACCCTCGCGCGCTGGCCGAGCGGCGCGGGCGAGCCCGATCTCTCGTACGAGCCCGTCGGGTTGCTCGATCTGCCGCCGGGCGATCGCGGCTACGGGCAGGCCGCGCGGACCGAGATGAGCGAGTCGATTGCCGCGCACAATGCGCGAGTCGGCGCGGCGCAACGAGTCGCGGGCGCGCTGCCGACCGCGGAGCCCTTCGGCTCGCGACTGCGCTGGGGCGTGTGGCAGGCAGAAGGCGCGGGCGCCACGCGTGCCGTGCCCGATCGGAGCGAGTGATGGCAGACCGAACGGCTCGAAAGATGCGCGAGCTCCGCTTCGAGATCTTCCGCTTCAACGCGGAGACACCGGAAGTCGAGCCGCACATGGACGTCTTCATGCTCGATGAGACGCCCTACATGACGCTGTTCCTCGCGCTGAACCGAATCCGCGAAGAGCAGGACCCGAGCCTGCAATTCGATTTCGCGTGTCGCTCGGCGGTGTGTGGATCGTGCGGGATGCTCGTCAACGGCCGCCCGACGCTCGGCTGCAAGACGCTCACCGCCGATCTGCCGGCGGTGATCCGGCTGCATCCGCTGCCTGCGTTCCAACTGATCGGCGACCTGTCGGTGGATACCGGCACCTGGTTCCGGGAGATGGCGCGCCGCGTGGAGTCCTGGGTGCACGAGCGCGCGCCCTTCGATCCAGCGGCGCCCGAAGCGCGGATGGAAGACGAGCTTGCGCAGGCGATCTACGAAGGGGAGCGCTGCATCGAGTGCGGCTGCTGCATCGCGGGCTGCGGCGTTTCGAGCGTAAACCCGCGCTTCGTCGGCGCAGCCGGCATGAATCGCATCGCGCGCTTCGCGATGGATCCGCGCGACGCGCGCACCGAGGAGGACTGGTTCGAGGTCGTCTCGAGCGAGGACGGCGTGTTCGGCTGCATCGGCTTGATGGCGTGCCAGGACGTCTGCCCGAAAGGTCTTCCGCTGCGTGAGGTGTACGCCTTCCTGCGGCGCAAGATGCTGACGGCTGGCCTCGGACGCGGCACTTCGCCGCGCGGGCTGCTGCAAATCGAAGGGACCGCGGCATGACCAGCACGGGCGGGCGCGTCGCCGTCGTGCAGGGCGCCAGTCGCGGGCTCGGACTCGCGCTGGTCGAGACGCTGCTCGAGCGACCCGACATCGACCGCGTTTTCGCGACGGCGCGGGAGCCAGACGCGAGTGTGGGGCTCTGCACGCTGCGCGCGCGACACGGCAGCCGGCTCGTCTGCGATCGCATCGACGTCTGCGACGAGGCGTCGATCGAAGCCGCCGCCAAGCGGATCGGCGAGGCAGCGCCACGCGTGCACTGGCTCGTGAATTGCGCGGGCGTTCTGCACGGCGACGGGTTGCGACCCGAAAAGCGGCTCGAAGACGCGGATCCCGAGCGGCTTCGGCGCAGCTTCGAAGTGAACGCCTTCGGACCGCTGCTCGTAGCGAAGCACTTCCTCTCGCGGCTCCGTCACGACGAGTCCGCCGTCCTCGCCAACGTATCGGCGCGGGTCGGCAGCATCGAGGACAACCGCATCGGCGGCTGGTACGGCTATCGCGCCTCGAAGGCCGCGCAGAACATGTTCACGCGGACGCTCGCAATCGAGCTGCGGCGGCGCGCGTCGAACGTCGTCTGCGTGGCGCTGCACCCCGGCACGGTCGCGACGGCGCTTTCGGAGCCGTTCCGCCGGGGCATCGCGCTGGAACGAATCTTCGATCCGCGCAATGCTGCGCTGAAGCTGATCGACGTGATCCAGTCACTCACGCCGGAGGACAGCGGAAGCTTCCTCGACTGGGCGCGCAAACCGATCCCGTGGTGAGGCGGGACGATCTGCCAAAGACGATCTGTCAAAGAGAAAGGGACAAGCATCATGAAGGAACAGGCGACCCGATCGGAGAAGATGCTCGTGACGCGGCGCGAACTCGGCCAGCTCGGCCTGGGTTTCGTGCTCGCGGCCGGAGGCCTCGGCCTCGCGGCGCGACGGGCGGGAGCAGAGGACGAGCAGATGGTGAACGAGATCGCGGAGAACGCGCCGCTGTTGCAGGCGCTCGGCTACGTGGCCAAGTCTGCGATCCCCGAATCGCACTGCGGGAATTGCGCGGTCTATCTCGGCGGTGCCGCGCCGAAGGGAAAGTGTGCGCTCTTCCAGAAGGGACTGGTCAGCGCCGAGGGCCACTGCAGTTCCTGGTCGAAGAAGGCGTCGTAGCGCGAGCCCGCTGCGCAGCTGCTCGACGATACAGGGATCCGATGCGCGGCCCCATTTCCGGGGGCCACGGATCGGATCCCGCTGCGTTGATCAGGCGAAGCCGAAGCGCCCCTGATCGAGCACCACGTCACCAGCCGGGTTCACCGTCTGGAACAGCGCGGTGTTTCCATCGACCCACATCTTCACGGTCACCGCTTCGCCGGGGAAAACGGGCTTCGAGAAGCGACCGTCCATCGAGCGGAAGCGCGCGGGGTCGTTCTTGCAGAGCGCCTCGAGCAGCGCGCGACCGGTGAAGCCGTACGTGCAAAGGCCGTGCAGGATCGGCTTCGGGAAGCCGACGCTCTTCGCGAGATCGGGATCCGAATGCAGCGGGTTCATGTCGCCCGAGAGCCGATAGATCAGCGCCTGATCGGGACTCGTCTGGTAGCGGATCTCGTGATCGGCCTTGCGGTTCGGCACTTCGAAGGGCGCGGCCTTCGGACCCGGATCCCCGCCGAAGCCGCCGGCGCCGCGGATGAACGCGGTCATCCGATTGCGAAAGCGCAGCTCGCCGGTCTCGGCGTCCTTCGACTCACACTCGAATGTGACGAGACCCGCTTTGCCCTTGTCGACGATCGCCGCGACCTTGCCGGTCGTGCGCACCTTGCCGGCCGGCGGGATCGCGCCGAACACTTCGATCGCCTGCTCGCCGTGTACCAGCATCGCGAAATTGAAGGTGCCGATCTTGTCGAACGGGATGCCGCCCATGCCGGCGATCACCGCGTAGGTCGGCAGCACCTGCTGGTTCTTCTCGGTGCTGAACGAGAGCTGATCGACGCCGCAGCCGACGCCGAGCGCGTAGAGCATCGTGTCGGTCTGGGACCAGGATCGTTCGGTCGGTGTGCCTTCGAGGCCGACGGCGCTGGGATCGAGGGGCATGGGATTCCTCCGTTGCGAGACGCTTGGGGTGTTGCTGCGGGCGGCGATTGTAACCGCCCGTCAGCTAGATTCGACGACCGTGCGAACCCGCAACACCGGCGGCCCGCTGCGCGACCGCGTGATCCTCGGCTTGCTCTTGCTGACGTCGCTCACCGCGGCGTCGGCGGGCGCCGAGTCCGCGCTCGAGGGACGCGTCGTCGACGCTGCGGGCGCACCCGTCGTCGGCGCGATGGTCAGCGTTTCGCGGGGCGACCCGGCGCACGCGGTCACGGTGTTCTCCGCGATCGATGGCAGCTATCGCGCACGGATTCCCGACGACACCGGCGCAGCATTCTTGCGCGTGCGCCGCATCGGCTTTCGCGACCTGCGCGTCGAAGCGCCGAGCGCGGAGACGACGCGCGTCGTGCGACTCGAGCGCGAAACCGACCCGGCCGCGTTGGCCGCGCAGCTGCCCGCGAATCGCTGGTACGCGCTGGTGCTCGCAAAGCTCGACGACCCCGCGCGTCGCGAAGAGCTGCTACGCCAGTGCACCTACTGTCATCAGCAGGGCAGCGCTGCGACGCGAAAGCAGCGCAGCGACGAGGAGTGGAAGAAGGTCCTGGCGCTGATGGGCCGCATGGGTGGCATCGTGTCGAGCGAGCTGCGCGCAGAGATTCCGAAGTTGTTCAACGCCGCGTACGATCCGGCCGTCGCGGTGCCCGCGCTGACCGCGCGGATGCACGAGGCCGATTTCGCGCCGCCGCCGTCCACCGTGGTGCGGCGCGCGCGCATCGACGAATGGGACCTCGGCGGTCGCGCATCGATGCAGCACGACATCGTCGTGCACCCCGACGGTCGCATCTATTCGGTGGACATGAGCCAGGACCAGCTGTATCGCCTCGATCCGATCGCGGCCGACGGCGCGCGCCAGGCGTGGTCGATTGCGCCGGGCGACCTGCCGCTCGGCGGTGTCTTCGCCGCCACCGAGACGCCGCAGATGCCCGCATCGAATGCGCACGTCGGCCCGCACTCGATCCAGGTGGCGCCCGATGGCGCGCTGTGGATCACGCTCGCGCTCGGCAACCAGCTCGCGCGCTTCGATCCCAACACGGAACAGTGGACGACGCACGCGCTGCGCTGGGGCTATTACCCGCACACGCTTCGCTTCGATCACCGCGGTCGCATCTGGTACACGATTGCCGCGTCGAACCATCTCGGCGTCTTCGATCCCGCGACCGGCGAGAATCGCGAGCTGCGGCTTCCGGCGCAGAACTTCACGCAGGAAGCCGTCCTGCGCGCACTGCCGTTCATCTTGTGGATCGGTCGCTACGTCGATATCCGCGGCGCCGCGGGCGAGAGCGGCGACGCGGTGACGGTGCCGATCCCGTATGGCATCGACGTCGCGCCCGATGGCGGCGTCTGGTTCAGCCAGCTGAACGCGCACCGCATCGGCCGGGTCGATCCCGATTCGTTCACGATCGAGATCGTCGACACGCCCTTCCCCGCTCCGCGCCGCTTGCGCTTCGATTCGCAAGGCAAGCTGTGGATTCCGTCGTTCTCCGGCAATCTCATCGCGCGTTTCGATCCGGCGACGCGCGCGTTCAAGACCTACGAGCTGCCGATCGAACCGCTCGGCTCCGAGGTTCCCTACGCGCTCAACGTCGAGCGCAAGACCGACACAATCTGGATTTGCGGCACCAACAGCGACTCGCTGATCCGCTTCGAGCCGAAGATCGAAGTCTTCACCGTCTACCCGCTGCCGACGCGTGTCACCTATACGCGGGAGATCGACTTCGACGCGCAGGGTCGCGTATGGACCTCGAACTCGAACGCGCCCACCTGGCAGATCGAAGGCGGCGTGCCGAAGGTGATCCGGCTCGATCCCGCGTGGACGGCGGACGCGGCTGAATGAGGCGCGCCGTCGTCGCGGCGCTGCTCGCGCTGCTGGGCTGTGATGCTGCACCGATCTCGAACGAAGGCCCGACGGCGGGCTGGCCGGTGTATGGAGGCGATCCCGGCGGCTCGCGCCATTCGCCGCTCGATCAGATCACGCGCGACAACGTCGGCCAACTCGAAGTCGCGTGGACCTTTCACACCGGCGACATCCTCGACGGCACGACCACGAAGGGCAAGAGCGCCTTCGAAGCGACGCCGATCCTGCTCGGCGACACGCTCTATCTCTGTTCGCCGAAGGATCGCGTCTTCGCGCTCGATCCCGAGACCGGCGCGCAGAAATGGGTCTTCGATCCGGTGCTGCAAGACTCCGGGATCTGGAACTTCACCTGTCGCGGTGTCGCCGCCTGGCAGGATCCGAGCGCCCGGGAAGGACAGCAATGCGCAAGCCGCATCTTCCTCGGCACCGTCGATGCACGCCTCTTCGCGCTCGACGCCGAAACCGGTCGTGCGTGCGCCGCGTTCGGCGACACCGGCGTCGTCGACCTGAAGGCTGGCCTGGAACCGGTCGCGCCCGGTGAGTATGGCGTGACGTCGCCGCCGACCGTGATCGGCGACATCGTCGCCGTCGGCGGACTCGTCTGGGACGGCCAGCGCACGAAGCACGCGCCCGGTGTCGTGCGCGGCTTCGATGCGCGTACCGGCGCGCTGCGCTGGGCGTGGGATCCCGTAGCGCCGGGAACACCGCCTTTGTTTCCATCGCCCCATGGTGAACCGTACTTCCACCACGGCACGCCCAACGCGTGGTCGATCTTCTCGACCGATCCCGAACGCGATCTGCTCTTCGTGCCAACCGGCAACGCCGGCCCGGACTTCTATGGCGGCGAGCGCCACGGGCTCGACTACTACGCGTCGTCGGTCGTCGCGCTGCGCGGATCCACGGGAGAACTCGTCTGGCAGTTCCAGACCGTGCACCACGATCTCTGGGACTACGACGTCGCATCGCAGCCGCTGCTGATCGACGTCACGAAGGACGGCAGGGCGATCCCGGCGGTCGTGCAAGCCACCAAAATGGGTCACGTCTTCGTGCTCGATCGCCAGACCGGCGTGCCGATCTGGCCGGTCGAAGAGCGAGCGGTTCCGCAGGGCGACGTGCCGGGCGAGACGTACGCGCCGACGCAGCCGTTCCCGACCCATCCGAAGCCGCTGCACCCAGGGCGGGTCGCCGCCGACGACGCCTTCGGCCTCGTGCCGTGGGACCGCGCTGCGTGTCGCGATCGAATCCGCGCACTGCGCAACGACGGCATCTTCACGCCACCGAGTCGCGAGGGTTCGCTGCAATACCCGGGCGTCGCGGGCGGCATGAACTGGGGCAGTGTCGCGTTCGATCCGGCGCGACGGCTGCTCGTCACGACGCAGGGTCGCGTCGCACACGTACTGAGACTCGTGCCCCGCGACTCCGAGGCTGCGCGCGCACCCCGGGTTCCGTTCGAAGCCGTATTCCCGCAAGAAGGCACACCGTGGGTCGCGCGCGAACAGGTGCTCACGACGCCGAACTCCCCCTTCCCGATCCCGTGCACGCCGCCGCCGTGGGGCACGCTGCTCGCGGTCGACCTCGACAGCGGTGAAAAACGCTGGGAAGTCCCTTTCGGCACCACGCGCGGCCAGGCGCCCTTCCCGTTCTGGTTCGGGATCGGCATGCCCAGCATGGGCGGCCCGCTCGTCACCGCGAGCGGCCTCGTCTTCATCGGCGCCGCGATGGACGGCTACCTGCGCGCGCTGGACGTCGAGACCGGCGCGGAGCTGTGGAAGACGCACCTGCCCGCCGGCGGACAGGCGACACCGATGACGTATCGGTTGCAGAAGGGCGGACGGCAGTTCGTCGTGATCGCCGCGGGCGGACACGGCGCGCTCGGCGTCCCGCTCGGCGATTCGCTGGTGGCGTTCACGTTGCGGTGATCGAGCCGACTGTCTCAGTGCTGCGACGGCTCGGCTCGCGCAATCACCGCCGCGTTCGTCGTCGCGGCGGGTCCGTTCGATAGCTGGATCCGGACGTCGCCATTGGCGTTGGTCGTGATCAGATCGACCTTGGCGTCCGCATGGAAGTCGAAGTTCGGCCGCGACCGGCACGAGGCCGAGCAGATCGGTCCCGCCTGGACGGTGGCCGGCACGCAGGTGAGCCCCCCGATGACCACGAGGGCCGCGAGCGACGAAGCGAAACGAGCGACGCGCATGGGTTGCTCCAATCGGGCCGGCACCGGCGTCTACCCCGCTCGTCGCGGGATCCGGCTTCCGCGCACCGAAGCGCGCCTCGCTTGCAGCGCCACGGACCGGGTGCGAAGGTCGCTTTTCATGTCGCGCTCGCTTCGCATCCTGTGGGTGGCGTCCAATCTCGGCTGGAGCGGCGGCATCGGGAACGTCGTGGCGCGGGGTGCGCGCGCCCTCGCACAGCGCGGTCATGAAGTGCACGTCGCGGGGCCCACGCCGGAGGGCGATCCGGGGCCGCTCAAAGGCGTCGTCGTTCAGCCGTTTCGCAAGCGACGCATGAAGCTGATGCAGCTCGTCGACCTCGTTCCGCTCGTGCGCCGCATCGAACCCGACATCGTGCACTTCCACTCGGCGATGCCTCACGGCGACGTGATCGCGGGCCTGCGCTGGCTGCGCCCGTGGCGGGCCGCGAGCCGGGCACCGCTGCTCGCCGTCACCGCGCACAGCTCGCGTCCCTACGCGAAGCGGCGCGCGCGGATCGGATTGCGCGCCGCCGATCTCGTGGTGGTGCCGTCGCAGTGGGCCGCCGCGCACGCGCGCGACGCTGGCGCGCGCGCAGAAGCGATCCACGTCGTACCGGCGGGAATCGACGCGGGTGCGGCGCCCGACTTCGAGGATCGCGACGACGCCGTGCTCGCACTCGGCCGGCTGAAGGCGGTGAAGAATCTCGATCTGTTGATCGACGCCTTCGCGACGCTCGCGAAGGAGCGACCGAGCTGGCGGCGGTGGATCGCCGGTGACGGAAGCGAGCGCACGGCGCTGGCGCTGCGCGCGCAGGCCGCGGGTCTCGCGGATCGCGTCGCGCTGCTCGGCTGGATCGGCGGTGCCGAGAAGGAGCGCGTGCTCGGCCGCGCGGCGGTCGGCGCGGCGCCTTCGCAGCGCGAGAGCTTCGGCGGCGCGCTGCTCGAGATGCAGGCGCACGGCATCGCCTGCGTGGCGAGCGATACGGGCGGTCTCGCCGAGCTGGCCGACCACGGCAACGCGGCGCGACTCGTCGCGCCCGGCGATGTCGCGGCGCTGACGCGCGCACTCGGCGCGCTGATGGACGACGCCGACGCGCGACGGGCGCTGGCGCGCGAAGGTCGTCGCGCGGCGGAGCGCTACGACTGGCGCGTCATCGCAGCGCGCTACGAGGTCCTGTATGGCGAAGTGCTTGCGGCGCGACGCTGAGACCGGCCGCGTTGCACGTCTCGGATCGCCGCCCGCATGCCCTGGATGAATCCGCCATGAGCATCACATGGATGCGTCGCGCAGCGCTGCTGCTCTCGTTCGTCCTGGTGATCGTCTCGGGCTATCTGTCCTTCTTCGGGCTCGCGCGCCGGGTCGACGTGCCTCGAGAAATGATCTCGCCGGATGATGGCTTCAGTTACACCATTCTGCTCGACCGCTCCTGGGCGCCCGGGCGTCTCATCGCCCAGCCGGATTCCGCCGAGGAACCGGCCGAATCCTCGCTCATCCTGCGCGAGGATGGCCGCGCGATCAGCCGCCCCCATTCCCGTCTCGAGGACATTCGCGCTCTCGGCGAAGGGCGACTCTCACACCGCGGCGCAAGCGTGTACTTCGCCGCCAGCGACAACAGCGACCCACGCGAAAACGGTCGCCGCTATGACTTCGAGTATCACCGCTTCGCCAAGCAGCGGACCTTCTTCGGCGCCTGCGCCGCGTTTCTACTCGCACTCGCCTGGAAGAACGCGGCCGCCGTGCTTCGCTGGTTGCCAGAGTTCCTTCGCCGTGTGTCGTTCCAAGCGCCACATGACTGCGTTGATGCCGAAAGGTCTCCGCGCCGGATCGTGATTCGCGTATTCCAGCACCTGGGGCTGATTCTGGTCATTGCCACGGCGTTCTCTACCAGCTGGAGTCTGGCGACCTTTGCAGTGCCAGAGCCCATCGCCGGAGGCGATCAGGAGTTGCCGAACCGCTTTGCGTACTACAAGGCGCACCGTGACGACTTCGATCTGCTCTTCCTCGGCGACAGCCGCAGCTATTGCGGGATCCACCCCGAGCGCATCGATCCGCTACTCGGTAGCCGCTCGATCAACCTGTCGTCCTTTGCCAACTGGTTTCCGACCCAGTACGCCGAGGCGAAGCAAGTGGCCGCAATCGTCCCGCAGCGGACCACGGTCGTGTTGACGACAGGGCAGAGAAATTTTTCCTGTATTGGGACGATCCAGCGCGTGTTCCCGATCGATATCCCGACCGCCTTGCTCTACACGACCATGGAGATCCCACGGGAAGGGCTGTGGGACAATGTGTTCTTCTACAACCCCTACCTCCATTTCTGGTCGGTCCGCGGCGAGATCCACGAGAGCTTCCTCAATTGGACGCGGGCGCGGCTCCCCCGGCTCGCGCCCGAAGCGGCGCGGACCGCAAGGCCGGCACCGGCCCCCCCCGCTACGGTCGAGCGCGGATCCCTCGAAATCCCGACCGCCGCGCTGCTGGCCCCACCCGTAAACCTTTCGGTGTTGAATCCGCGCATCAAGGACCGGCATTCGATCCCGGCCGAGGTAGCCACGATCGTTCGCCGCTTCGGCAGCGACCCGCAGGTGACGCATGTCGATGTGACCGAGGAGGGTGGCCGCATCACATCCGTGATCGCGTTCTACCGCGGTGGTGGCTATTACCGTACCGAGGTGGATCACGCGTTCTTCCGCGAGCGCCAACAGGGCGCGCCGCGCGCCAGCGAGGTCGAGGTCGGGCCAACCGGCAACCTGAGCGTGCGCCCCCCTCTACCCGACTGCCTCGGCCTCTTCGACAGGATCCTCGAGGAATTCCAGCATCGAGGGGTCAAGGTGATCATCAACGAAATCGACGAGGCTCCGTACGTGTTCGGCTCTCCGGAGAATCGGCGCGCATTCCGCGAGGTCATGCAGACGATCGTCCGGCCCATGGTGGAGGCACGCGGCTTTCCCTACGTGACCACCGACCAGGATCGACTGCAGAACGACGACTACTTCGACTACAACCACTTGAACAGCAGCGGCATCGAGAAGTACACGCCGATGTTGGCCGACGTGCTACGGCCGCTGCTCCCGAGCCCCGGGCCGAGGCAGCCCTGAGCCCATGCTCTTCAACACCGTCGAGTACCTGCTCTTCTTTCTCGTCGTCCTCGGCGTTTCGTGGTCGATGTCCGGGCTGCGTCGGCTGCGCATCTGGTTCATCCTCGCGGCCAGTCTCTACTTCTACACCAGCAACAATCACTGGGCCGTGTTCATCCTGCTGTCCACGACCACCGTGGACTACGCCGTCTGCCTCGCACTCGGCCGCACCGATCGCCCTGCCCGGCGGCAGCTGCTGGTGGCTGTCTCGCTGCTGTCGAACCTCGGCGTGCTGGCGTACTTCAAGTACTTCAACTTCTTCGGCGAGAACCTGACGCAGTGGGCGCGCTTCCTCGGGTGGGAACGGGGCTGGATCGATACCCATGTGCTGCTTCCGGTCGGGATCTCGTTCTACACCTTCGAGGCGTTGAGCTATACGATCGATGTCTACCGCCGCAAGATTGCGCCCGAGCCGTCCTGGACTCGACTGGCGTTCCTGGTCGCGTTCTTTCCCCATCTCGTCGCCGGTCCCATCATCCGCGCCGCGGATTTCTTCCCGCAGATCGGACGCCCGCCGCGCCTCTCCATGCGCGCGTTCGAGCGCGCGATCCTGCTGATCGTCGGTGGACTGGTGAAGAAGATGGTGCTCGCCGACACGCTGGCCCAGTTCGTGGATCCGGTATTCGAGAACGCCGCCGCAGCGGGGACGCTCGAGGTCTGGATGGCGGTCTACGGCTTCGCGCTGCAGATCTATTTCGACTTCAGCGGTTACTCCGACATCGCCATTGGTTGCGCGCGGCTGCTCGGCTTCGAACTACCGATCAACTTCAACCGCCCCCATGCTTCGCTGTGCATCACCGAGTTCTGGCGCCGCTGGCACATGACGCTTTCGACCTGGCTCCGCGACTATCTCTATGTGTCGCTGGGCGGCAACCGCATGAAGTCGCAGCTGGGTGTCTATCGGAACCTGATGCTGACGATGCTGCTCGGCGGACTTTGGCATGGCGCCGCCTGGAACTTCGTCCTCTGGGGCTTCCTCCATGGAGCGTTCCTGTGTGGGGAACGACTCTTCGAGGTCGGCGAGCGATTGCGACAGCATCCGCCCCGGTCGGCGCTGGTGCGTGCGACGCTCAGCTTCGTCACCTTCCAGATCGTGGTGCTGTTGTGGATTCCCTTTCGCGCGGCGGATCTTGGCACCGTCGGGGCGCTCGCGATGAGGATGTTCAATTGGCATCAGCCGGCTCCGGCGAGTCGCGCGGTACTGGCGGTGTTTGCCCTGACGGTCCTGCATTGGAGCTGGCAGATGGGGAACGAGCGCGTCGACTGGAAGGCCTGGTGGGTCGATAACGTTGCGCTGTTCCCGAAGGCCATTGCGTATGCCGGTGCGACGATCTTGATCGCCCTATTCGCCAGCGCGACGCCGCAGTCCTTCCTCTATTTCAAGTTCTAACGAACTCGATCTCATTTGATAGTATGCCGGGCGTCGAGTCCACCACGCGAGTTCGAAGAAGCGCCCCATGATCTCCGTCACCGTCCCGATCTTCAACGAAGAAGAGAACATCCCGCTCCTCTACGAGCAGGTGCGCGAGGCACTGTCGACCCTCGATCGCCGCTGGGAGCTGGTACTGGTCAACGATGGCAGCACCGACGGCTCGCGCGCCGCGCTCGATCAGCTCGCGGCGAACGACAAGCGCGTCAAGGTCATCCACTTCCGCCGCAACTACGGCCAGACCGCCGCGATGATGGCGGGCTTCGATTTCGCGGAGGGCGAGATCATCATCCCGATGGATGGCGATCTGCAGAACGATCCGTCCGACATTCCGCGGCTGATCGCCACGCTCGACCAGGGCTACGACGTCGTGTCGGGTTGGCGCAAACAGCGCCAGGACGCGGCCATCCGACGCAAGCTCCCGAGCGCGATCGCCAACCGGCTGATTTCGCGCATCCTGGGCGTGCGGCTCCACGACTACGGCTGCTCGATGAAGGCCTATCGCAAGGACGTCATCAAGGGCGTCAAGCTCTACGGCGAGATGCACCGCTTCGTGCCGGTGTACGCCAGCTGGCAGGGCGCGCGGGTAACCGAGATTCCGGTCACCCATCACGCGCGCCGCTTTGGCAAGTCCAAGTACGGGCTCGAGCGCACGATGAAGGTCGTGCTCGATCTCATCGTCGTGAAGTTCCTGGCCAAGTACGCAGAGAAGCCGATGTACGTGTTCGGCGCCTTCGGCCTCGCGAGTCTCTCGCTGGCGGTGTTCTCGGGACTCTGGGCGCTCTACCTGAAGCTCTTCGAGGGCATCACCTTCGTGCAGACGCCGCTGCCGCTCGTGCTGGTGATGACGGCGATCATGGGCTTCATGTGCATCCTGATGGGGCTGCTCGCCGAGCTGCTGACGCGCACCTATCACGAGTCGCAGGACAAGGCCGTCTACCAGGTGAAGGAAACCCGGAACGTGGAGCCCGCGCGCGTCAGCGGCGGGCCTGTGCACGCGCTCGTCGAATGAGCGGGCGCCGTCCCTTCTTCCTGCTCTCACTGCTGCTCTACATCGCCTTCGCAGCGGTCGTCTATCACGTCCACGGCCTCGAACCCGAACTCAACATCGATCACATCGCCTACTTCAAGCTGGCGGACGTGATTCGCGCGCACTATCCGGGCGGCGACTACTGGCGCGCGTTCGACACGCTGCACGCGTACTCGGTGCTCGTCGCGTACGTGAGCAATTGGACCGATTCGAACATCGTCAGCCTGAAGCTGCTGCTGGCAGGCATGACGGTCGCCTACCTGGTCGCCTTCGAGCAGCTGGCCTTCTTCTTCACGAAGTCGCGACCGTTCGCGGTGCTGTTCTCGCTGCTGTCGGCGCTCTTCGTCTCGTTCGGTGCGTCGTTCTGGGGAATGACGGACTTCTCGGCGTCGCTGCACCGCACGCTGGTCGTCCCCCTCTTCGTCCTGATCCTCTGGTTCTTCTTTCGCTTCCGCGACTCTCCCTGGCGTTATGCCTGCTACCCGTTGCTCGTGCTGCTCTCGCTGCTTCACCTCAGCACCTACCACCTGCTTCTCGTGCTGCTCGCATTCGAGCCGATCGACTTCGTGTTCCTGCGAAGGGGCCGGATCGATCGGCGCCTGCTCTTCTTTGGCGCCGGCGTGATCGCCGCCGTGATCACGCGACAGTTCGTCGCGGAGAGTGGGCTCGGCTTCACCGGCTTCGTGGAACACAGCTTCTCGCGCGCCTGGGGGGCGACGGGAAATCTGAGCCCCGAGGACGCGTGGGCAATCGAGCTCTATTCGTTCCCCTGGCGCAACATGCCGCTGCCGCTGTCGACACTCGCGAATCTGGCGCTCTCGTATGGCGTGATCTTCGCGTTGAGCGTGGCGGCGGCGATCGCGACGCGGCGTCGTCGGGGCTGGAACCCGCTCGACCACGTGATGCTCGCGTTCAGCGGCGCGGTACTGGCTGCGGCCTACGGCCCGCAGACGGCGTTGTGGGTACTCCGCACCTACTTCCCGATCTACCCGATCAACTTCGAAGAGGTCCGATCGATCAACCTGATCATGATTCCGTCGCTCTACTTCGTGTCGCGACTCGTCGTGACGCTGTGGCGCGACGCAGAGTGGAAGCACCGCGCGCTCGCAGCGGCGATCGTGCTGGCCTTCGCAGCGCAGCCGGTCATGATGCTGCGCGCCCTACCGCTGCGCTGGCGCGAAGCGCTGCTCGAGCGGATGACGGCCGCGGGCGTACTCCGCAAGGAAGACACGTTTCGGATGCTGTATGCCCGCCAATATCTGGGCCTGGCGGGCGAAGGCCCGCGTTTCTACTACTCGGCGCTCGGTCTGCTCGACTGGCTCAGCCGCAACACGAAGCCGAGCGATCGCCTGCTGACCGACCGGAACGAGTTCCGGGTTGCCGGACTGGAGGTGGTGGGAGCCTTCCAGAACGTCGTGACGACGGGCATCACCGATGCGTCGCGCCGCGAGTGGAAGGACGAACTCGACGCCGTAACCGGCGCGCTCGAATCGCGTGACATCGGCGTGGTGTCGAAGGTGGCGAAGACGCTGCATGCGACGGTGATGATCGTTCCGTGGCCGGAGCCGGGAGCGCTCTACCAGGACGAGAACTTCGCGGTACTCCGGGTCGAATAGGGGGTTCTCGGCCATGTGTGGGATCGCTGGATTCGTCGGACGCGGCAGCCTCGAGGACCTGCGACGCATGAACGCCGCGCTCGCGCATCGCGGTCCCGACGACGATGGCACCTGGGTCGACGAAACCCATCGTGTGTTCCTCGGTCATCGCCGGCTCTCGATCGTAGACCTCGGCGGCGGTCATCAACCGATGTGGACCGAGGATGGTCAGCTCGGCGTCGTCTTCAACGGCGAGATCTACAACCATCTCGAGCTTCGCCAGGAACTCATGGGGCTCGGCTGCCGCTTCCAAAGCGATCACTCGGACACGGAAGTGCTACTGCACGGCTATCGATGCTGGGGACCGGATTTCACGAATCGCCTGAACGGCATGTGGGCGTTCGTGCTCTATGACCTCCGCAGGCGTCAGCTCTTCTGCAGTCG
>JANLTC010000365.1:0-39478 GCA_031362725.1 Deltaproteobacteria bacterium
GCGCGATGATCGGTGACACGCGACTGCGCGAAGTTGTAGGTGCGGATGCGTTCGCTGCGCTCGCCGGTGCCGACCTGCGAACGGCGATCGGCCGCGCGTTCCGCCGCTGCGCGCGCTTGCTCCTGCTCGAGCAGCCGCGCGCGCAGGATCTTCATCGCCTTGTTCTTGTTCTTCAGCTGCGACTTCTCGTCCTGGCACTGCACGACCAGGCCACTCGGCAAGTGCGTGATGCGCACCGCCGAGTCGGTCGTGTTGACGCTCTGGCCGCCGGGTCCGCCGGCGCGCATCACGTCGATGCGCAGGTCCTTCGGCGCGATCTGCACCTCGACGTCTTCGGCTTCCGGCATCACCGCGACGGTGACCGTCGAGGTGTGGACGCGACCCTGTGCCTCGGTCGTCGGCACGCGCTGCACCCGGTGTACCCCGCGCTCGTGTTTCAAGCGACTGTAGACGCGGTCACCTTCGATCGCGGCAACCACCTCCTTGACGCCGCCCGACGAGCTGCTCGAGAACGACAGCGGTTCGACCTTCCAGCGGCGCGCCTCGGCGTAGCGCGAGTACATCCGGTAGAGATCGCCTGCGAACAGCGATGCTTCCTCGCCACCGGTGCCGGCGCGGATCTCGAGGATCACGTTGCGATCGTCGTTCGGGTCGCGCGGCACCAGCAGCACGCGCAACTCGCGTTCGACTTGCTCGATGTGGGGCTCGAGCCGCGCAATCTCCTCACGCGCTTCCTTGCGCAGATCGTCGTCGGCCTCCTCCAGCAGCGCGCGCGCGCCGGCGACGTCGAGCAGCAGCTTCTGGTAGCGGGCGCCGGCGTCGAGCAGCGGTCGCAGCCGGCCCAGCTCCTTTGCGGACTCGGCGAACTCACTCGACTTGCCCGCGAGAGCCGGGTCTGCGAGCCGCTCCTCGAGGGAGCGGGCGCGGCCCTCGGACTCTTCGATGCGGCGCAGCAGCTCGGACATCGAAACCTCGAAGCGGCTGGACCCGCGGTGCCTGCCGGGGCCGGTGATTCCAGATTTTCAGGGAGGGATTCTTGCCAGGGGGGACGAACACAAAAAAAGCGGGGCGACGGCCCCGCGGACCTCGAGGCGGAGCTAGTGCTCCGCGTGGCGATGGACGCCGCCGCGCACGGTCCATTGGCGCGCATGCCGAGGGGTGTTTTCGGCGGGGAAGATCATTTTGGGGAGGTAGCGCCCGAGGGGCCCGGTAGCAACCCGGCTTGCGAGGAGAAAGCGGACAGCCGCAACACGGCGCGAACGCCGGGCCGGTTGTCTTCGAGGTGGATCGTGCCGCCGTGGAGCTTTGCGACGGCTTCCACCAGGCTGAGTCCGAGACCGGTCCCGGGGATCGCGCGCGCTGCGTCGAGACGGACGAGCCGGACGAGCACGCGTTCGCGCTCCGACTCGGGGATCCCCGCCCCGTGGTCCGCGACGCTGATCTCGACCTCGCCTTCGCGCCGGTGGGCCTCGACGCGGATCGAGTCACCACCGCCGCCGTACTTGAGGGCGTTGTCGATCAGGTTCGCGATCGCCTGCGCCAGCAGCTCGCGATCGGCGATCACGGTGAGATCGGGCAGGGCGACGACGTCGAGCGCCAGCCCGGCTTCTTCAGCCAGCGGCCCATACAGCTCGCAGACCTCGCGCACGACGACCTCGACCGCGATCGGCGTCATCGAGCGCCGCAACTCGTCGCTTTCGAGCCGCGCGAGTTGGAGGAGACCATTGAAGGTATCGAGCAACCGTTCGGTGTCGACTGCGAACGCCTCGAAGACGCGCCGCGATTCCGGCGGTGTCGACGGCGCGGCGAGCGCCGCCTCGAGCCGGCCCTTCATCCGCTGGAGCGGCGTGCGCAGGTCGTGGGCGATGTCGTTCGTCACCTCGCGCACCTGCGCGACCAGACAATCGTTCTCATCGAGCAGCTTGTTGAAGTGTGCGGCGAGTTCGTCGAACTCGTCGCCTGCGAGGCTCACGGCCACGCGCCCCTCTTTCCGGCCGCCGAGGATCGACACGATCGTGGCGCGCATGTTCTCGACGCGGCCGAGCAGTCGGCGGCTCACCGTGAGGCCCGCGCCGATCGCGAGCAGCAGCGAGAAGACGAGGCCGCCGAGCGCCGTCCACTGCAAGACGGCCAGCAGCGGCGCTTCGGCGGAGGCGTCGCTGCCGACCAGCAGCGAGCGGCGGCCGTCGAGGCGCACCGACTCGAGCCGGTACGAGCGGACATGCCACACATCGGCGCGTTCCACCTCGAGCGCGATCGGGCCTGCGCGCGCCTCTTCGGAAATCTCCTTCGGCCACGCGCGCACGTTGCCGGCGATGCGCACCGAGTGCTCCTGCGTGATCAGGTACGCGAAACCCTGCGAGGTGGGATCGCCGCTGCGGCGACCGACCTCGCCGACCAGCGCGTCGAGGCCACCGCCGCGCCAGGTGCCGAGCAGCGACTCGAGCTCACCGCGTACCGCGACCTCGGAGCCGTGGCGCAGCGCGGTCACCGTCGTCCAGTACACCGCGCCGATTGCGAGCGTCGCAGACCCCGCGACCAGCGCGGTCGTCGCGAGGCCCAGGCGGGCGCGGATGCTGCGCCTCACCCTATTCAGCCCGCAGCACGTAGCCTGCGCCGCGCACGGTCTGGATCAGCGGACTCTCCTCGCCCTTGTCGATCTTCTGGCGCAGCCGGCTCACGTGCACTTCGATCACGTTGGTCTTGGGATCGAAGTGGAAGTCCCAGACCGCTTCGAGCAGCATCGTTCGCGTCACCACGCGCCCCGCGTTTCGCATCAGTACCTCGAGGATCTGGAACTCGCGTGTCTTCAGGTCGATCTCGCGCGGACCGCGCCGCACGCGCCGCGAGAGCAGATCGAGTTCGAGGTCGGCAACACGCAGAACGGTCGCTGGCCCCGTCCCCCCACTGCGGCGGTGGACGATCACTTCGAGCCGCGCGAGCAGTTCGGTGAACGCGAACGGCTTCGTCAGGTAGTCGTCGCCACCGGCGCGCAGCCCGCGGACGCGTTCGTCCACCGCATCGAGCGCAGAGAGGATCAGCACCGGCATGTCGCGGCCCGCCTTGCGCAGCGTCTCGATCACCGAGAGCCCGTCGAGCGCCGGCAGCATCCGATCGACGATCAGCGCGTCGTAGCTGCCGGTCATCGCGAGGTTGAGCCCGCGCAGTCCGTCACCCGCGTGCTCGACGCGGTGGCCCGCCTGGCCGAGCGCGCCGGTCAGGTACTCGGCGGTGACGACGTCGTCCTCGATGAGCAGCACCTTCACGTCGGCCCGACTCCCCATCTCGACGACGCGGGCCTAGGGCGCCGGATAGAGCGGCGGCAAGGCCGGGGGCGGGTTCGCCGGTCGTCGAAATTTGCGCGCCCGTCGCCACGCCTTCCACAGCGCGGCGCCCGACCACGCTCCGTGCTGGGCCCTGTAGCGCATGGCCTGCAGGCGGGCGATTTCCGGCGCGATCGCGGCGTCGCCGAGCAGCTCGGCGTTGGCACCGAGCGCGCGGCGCAGCGTGCGAACGGCGTCGTCGGCAGCGGCGACATCGTTGCGGGCGCACGCCCGGCGCAGCGCTCGCTCGGCCGAGCGCCGCGATTGCGGCGCAGCCGTCTCGGAACGCGCCGCCACGTTGCCGCGTCGCTGCCAACGCCGCGCGACGAAGAATCCAAACAAGAAAAGCGCGATCGCCGCCAGCGTCGCGACGACGGCGAGCGTGCGCGCACCTGGCCGCGACCCGATTGCGCTCGGCGCCGAGGACGCCGCCGGCTCCGGCACAACATTCGCGGGGGACGGCGCCGCGCCGGCCGCATTGCGGTCGCCGCCACCGGTCGCCGCGAGCACCTCGATGTCACGCGCCGGCAGCGTCGCCTTGCGGAGCGCATCGGCCTTCGTGTCCCACCACGAGATCTCGATCGCGGGCAGCGTCAACGAACCCGCCTGCGTCGGGATCAGCGTGGTCTCGTCGACGCGAATCGTGCCGCGGACCGTCTCGGTGGTTTTGGGCGCCTCGGAGTACTGCTTGATGCCGCCAGTCGCGCCACTCGGCAACGCGGGAAGCTGCGCGGGCGACACGCCGTCCGCCCGCACTTCGATCCGCCGCGTGATCGGCTCACCGATCCGCACCGATGGTGCATCCGGGTCCCAATCTTCCGACAGCGCAACGTCGCGCGCGGGCAGCCACCATTGGCCGGCCACCGCGTCGGGCCGCGGGCGCACGCGGAGCGTCACCGGCGTCGAGCCGATCGCGACGCGCTGGCTCGCGCCCCCGAAGAATCTCTCGAGCAGATTGCGCGACATCGGAGCGTTTCCGAAGAACTGATCGAGCAGCGAGTGGCCGAAGCCGCCCTGACGTCGTTGCTGCGGCGCTGGCTGCGGCACGCGCACGCGTCCCTCGAAACGAAGTGGTGGCACGACGAGATCGCCGCTCGCGTCTGGCACGATCGTGTAGATGCGTTCGATGCCGGCGTAGCGCTTGCCGCCGATCTCCTTCTCGATCTGCTTGTCCTCGCCGATCGACTCGACCACCGCCGCGGGGATCTCGGGAGAGCTGAGCGCACCCTCGAGAATCTCTCCGGCGGCGTAGAGTTCGATGCGCAGCACGACGCGTTCCTGCTCGTACGGATCCTCGCGATCGACGTGGACTTCGAGCAGCACCGGGGCGGTGGGCGCCTCGCGCTCGGTGTCGCGCTCTGCCAAGTCGCCCGCGCGCGCGCGCACCTGGACCGGCACCGGATCCGTCGCGGTGTCACCCACCGGTAGCGCCGGAATCAGCAGATCGCCCTCGCGCCGCGCCACGAGCGCAACGGTGTATTCGATGCTCTCGTCGCGTATGCCGTTCAGGATCGAAGTCTGATGCGCCTGGTGGACCTCGAGCACCTCGAAGTCCCGATCGAGTGGCGCGAGATCAGGCTCACTCGTAGCGGCGGCGCCGCGCAGCCGGATGCGCAGCGTGATCGGATCGCCCACCGCAACCGTCGATGCGTATACCGACGTTTCGACGTCGCGATCTGCTGCGCGCAGCGCGAGCGGCGCGGCGCAGAACCCGATCATCGCGATGGCGATCGCGAATCCGTCTCGCGCTCTCACGGTCCATCCCTCCCGCGGCGCTCGGCCTGCTTGCGCAGGTAGTCGCGCCGAATGCGCTCGCGCAGCAGTCCGCCCGGGTCGTCCGGCAGGCGTGCCATCCACTGCGCTCGCTGTTGGTCGGCCGCCGTGGGCGGGGGTTCGCCCGTTCCCCGTTGCGCTGCTTGGTCTTCGCCGTCGAGCGGTTCCTTCGCGGCCGCCGGATCGGGCGCCGGCGCGTGCTCTTCAGCGCGGGTCTCCGCGTCGTCCGGCGCATCCTGGTGTTGCGCGTCGGTATCGGAGTCGCCCGGATCCGCGGCCGCTCGATCGGTCGAAGCGTCTTGCGGCTTCGACTCCTTCGGGTCGCCAGATTCCTGCTGCGCATCCGAAGGCTGCTGTTTTTCATCGCCGGGCTCGCCATTGGAATCCGGGGACTGCTGCTTCTGATCGGCCCCGTCTTGCTTCGCCTTCGACGACTCGTCCTTCGACGGTTTCGGCTTCGGCGGCTGTTGCTCCAGCAGCTTCTTCACGAGGTCGTGGTTGAAGCGCGCATCGTCGTCGTTCGGTGTCATGGCGAGGGTGCGTTCGTAAGCGGACACGGCCTCCTCGAGCTTGCCGGCCTTTGCGAGCGCGTTGCCGAGATTGTATTGCGACGCTGCATCGGGTTGCGCGGCGAGTGCCTCCGCTGCTCCCGCGAAGTCGCCCGCGCGATAGCGCGCAGCTCCCTGCCAGGCCGGATCCTCGAAATGCGCCGCCGATTCGGCGAAGCGCCCTTCCGCGAAGTCGCGTGCGCCCTTCTGATCGGGCCGGGCGAAGACGTCGAGGTCCAGCGCCAGCGCGGGCGCCGGCGCGAGATGGACGAGCAGCAGGCCGAGCAGCGCGGCCGCCCAGCCCCGGCGAAACGCGAACGGAGCGAGCGCAAGCGGAATCCACAGCAGCGAGGCGCCCCTGTCCTTCCAGTCGTCCGCCTGGATGTCGCTCTTCGTCAGCGCCGCTCCGCTCGCCAGATCGGCCGCACCGGGGCTGGCGAGCAGCCGCTCGAGATCGGCATCGTCGATCGCGAGCGCCGCGAAGTTGCCGTTGCCGCTGCGCGCGAGCGCGGCGAGCGATTCGTCGTCTCCGGCGACGGAGAGCACGGACAGCTGTGCGCCCTGATCGGCGGCTTCGCGCGCCGCGGCCAGGGTGGCCTGCGGGTCGTCGTCGGCACCGTCGCTGACGAGCACGATGCGCGCGCCGCGAACGCCCACCGGATCGAGCAGTCGCAGCGCCTGCTCGATGCCGCGCGAGGGATAGACGCGCCGGCCTGGCATCAGCTTCGTCTCGAGCAGCGGGATCGCCTCGCGCAGCACGTGCGGATCGTCCGTGATCGGTGTCACTGCAAAAGCCTCGTCGCGAACCACGACGAGCGCCACGGAGCCGCTCATGCTGCGATCGATTGCGTCGAGCAGTTTGTGGCGCGCGCGAGCGAGCCGACTCGGTCGCACGTCGCGCTGATTCATCGAGTCGCCGAGGCCGAGCACGAACACCGTGCGCGTCGGCTCGCGAAACGTCTGCTGCGGCAGCCGTTCCCAGGTGGGACCGGCGAGTGCGAGCGTCGCGAGCGTCCAGCCGAGCGCGAGCAGCGAGAGCGGCCAGCGCGCGCCACCAGACTGGCCCGTCGTCACGAGATGGCGGAGCAGATGCGGATCGCAGACCTGCTCCCAGGGACCGGCACTGCGCGCGCGGCGCAGCAGGCTCCAGCCGATCGGAACGAGCAGCAGCAGCGCCCACAGCCACGCAGGACGCAGCAAGTGGAAGGCCTCGAAGTTCAAGACGACCTCCAGCCCGACCCGGCCGCCGCGCTGCGAGCGGCGAGCAGCGGCGCGGCCTGTTTCGCCGCACCGGTGAGCCCGAGCAACCCGGTGAGCGCGAGCGACGCGCCGAGCGGCCACGGAAAGAGAGCGCGCACCGGTCGCACCGTCGCCGGATCGCCGGTCGTCGGTTCGAGCGTATCGATCTCGCGATATACACCGACGAGACTCTCGGTGTCGTCGGCGCGGAAGTAGCGACCGCCGGTCGTGGCGGCGATCTCCCGCAATGTCGCCTCGTCGGCACCGTGAGGGCCGTTCACCGGGCGTCGCTGGGCGCGTCCGTTGCCGTTCCCGGTGCCGACGCCGATCGTGTAGACGCGAACGCCCGCATCGCGCGCCAGTTCGGCCGCGCGCTTCGGATCGAGCACGCCGGCGTTGCTCTCGCCATCGGAAAGCAGCACGAGCACGCGCTCGCCGGCGGGCCGTTCGTGCAGGTGCTTGACGGCGAGCCCGAGCGCGTCACCGATCGCGGTCGCCTGACCCGCCAGGCCGACCTCGCTCTCGTCGAGCAACTTCGCCACCGTCTCGAGATCGGGCGTGAGCGGCGCCTGCAGGAACGCGCGCGTGCCGAAGAGCACGAGCCCGACGCGATCGCCGGTCCGGTGGAGCGTGAAGTCGCGCGCCACCGCGCGCACCACGCGGAAGCGATCGACCGCGCGCCCGCCAACCACGAAGTCGGGCGTGCGCATGCTCTCCGAGAGATCGAGCGCGAGCATCAGATCGCGTCCCTGTGTCGGGACCGCCCGGGGCGGACCGATCCACTGCGGCTGCGCCGCCGCGACGACGAGCAGCGTCCACGCGAGCGACTTCGTCGCGACGACGGCGAATCCGCGACGCGACGACCCGCCGCCCTTTGCGGGCGCCTCCGCGAGCGCGCGAAAGAACGGAACCCGGAGTGCCCCTCCCCGTTCGCGCGCCGGAGGAAGAAGACGGCGCACGAGCAAGGGGAGGGGCAGGGCCGCGAGGGCCCAGGGGAGCGCGACTTCGATCATGCGACCTCCCGGATCCACGACCGCGCGAAGGCCAGCCACTCGCGGGGATCCCCGACGGCAGCGCGCTCTCCGCCGTAGGCGGTCCGGAACAGCTCGCGAGCGATGCGCGGCGAGCGCGCCTCGCTCTTCGCACCCTGGCAGAGGAACTCCACCCAGGGCTCGCCATGCAGCGTGGCAACACCGGATCGCGTGGACCGGCGCAGCGCCACGCGGCGGATCAGCGTGGTCAGCGAAACGGCGAGCGCGATGCGCTGGTCCGCCGTGCCGTAACGGAGCTCGAGCACCGCGAGTTCACGAAGTGCCAGCCGGCGAACGCTGCGGCGATGGCGGCGCCACGCCCACGCGACGGTGGCGACGGCGAGCCCGAGGACCGCCGCAAGCGCCCACCAACCCGGCGCGAGCGGCCAGAACGCGACGGGCGCGGGTAGATGGATGTCGCGCAGCGTCTCGAGCGCGGACGCCAGTTGCGGATCCATCACGCGGCTCCGGCGCGTCCCACGTGACCGCGCGCCACCGCGATCGCCATCGCGGGCGCATCGTCGGTACGCAGCGAGACGAGCTTCATCCGGTGGCGCCGGCATAGCTCGCTGAGCGCGTTGGCACGCGCCTCGAAGTCGCGCGTGATTGCCTGCTGCCAGGCGCTGCCGCGTCCGGACGTCACGCTGCGAATCTCTCGACCGTCGCTGACGCGATAGCGACCGGCCGGCGGCGGTGTGCACTCGAGCGGATCGAAGACATGCACGAGTGTCACGTCGGCGCGGCGCGTGAGTACGCGCAAAGCCAGCGCGAGCGACGCGTCGTATGCGTAGAAGTCGCTCGCGACGACGACGCGGCTGCCCGCCCGCACGCGCGGCGTGAGCCAGCGCAGCTGGGACTCCAGCTCATCCGCGAGCGCCTCGTCGGGGGCGGCCGTGCCGGCGGCGAGCACATCGAGGAAGCGCAGCAGGTGCCGCCGCGTTCGCGCGGGCGGCAACTCGACGGTGGATCCGGGCGCGAGCACGATTCCGCCGACGCGCTCGCCTTCGCCGTGCGCCTCCCACGCGAGCACGGCCGCGGCGCGCGCGGCAGCCACCGACTTGAATGCATCGCGTGTACCGAAGCGCATCGACGCACCGAGATCGACGATCAACCAGACCGGCCGCTCGCGCTCTTCCTCGAAAAGCTTGGAGTGGGGCCGGCCGGTGCGGGCCGTCACGCGCCAATCGATCGAACGCACGTCGTCTCCCGGCTGGTAGGCCCGCACTTCGCTGAACTCCATGCCGCGCCCGTGGAATCGCGAGGCACGCGTGCCGCCAAACTGTGTCTTGACACGGGCCGCACGGCCGCGCGGAGATTCGAGTCGCTCGCGCGGGAGCGCAACCAGTTGGCGACGCGTCGCGACGACGCCCGGTTCGGGCGGCGGCAGTTTGGCGCCGCTCACGAGACCGGCACCGCCGCGAGAAGCTGCGCGACGACGGCGTCGGGCGTGACGCCCTCGGCCTCGGCCTCGTAGCTCAACAGGATGCGGTGGCGCAGCACGTCGGGCGCTACCGCGTGGACGTCGTCCGGTGTCACGTAGTCGCGACCGGCGAGCCACGCGACTGCCCGTGCGCAGCGGTCGAGCGCGATCGTGCCACGGGGACTCGCTCCGTAGCGAACCAGGCGCGCGAGGCTGGCGCCGTACGGAGTCGGCCTTCGCGTCGCGATCACCAGCTGCACGAGGTACTCCTCGAGTTGCGGTGCGAGATGGATCGAGAGCACTTCCTGGCGCGCAGCGAAAACCGTCTCCTGGGCAACGGGCACGAAGGCTTCCCTTCGGTGGCCTTGCGCTTCGTCGCGCACGAGCTGGAGTACGCGTCGCTCGGAGACGGCGTCGGGATAGCCGACCCGCACGTGCAGCAGGAAGCGGTCGAGCTGCGCCTCGGGCAGCGGATAGGTTCCCTCCTGCTCGATCGGGTTCTGCGTCGCCATCACCAGGAACAGCGGCGGCAACGCGAAGGTGTGACGGCCGACGGTGATCTGGCGCTCGGCCATCGCCTCGAGCAGCGCCGACTGCACCTTGGCCGGCGCGCGATTGATCTCGTCCGCGAGCACCAGGTTCTGGAACAGTGGACCGCGCTCGAAGCGGAAGGTCCCCGTCTCGGGCTGGAAGATCTCGGTTCCGGTGAGGTCTGCCGGCAGCAGATCCGGCGTGAACTGGATGCGGTGATAGGCGCCCTCGAGCGCCGCAGCGAGCGTCTTGATCGCCGTCGTCTTCGCGAGCCCGGGCGCGCCCTCGACGAGCAGGTGGCCATCGGCAAGCAGGCACACCAGCAGCTTCTCGACGAGATCGGGCTGCCCGATGATGCGCTCCCCGAGATGGGTGCGCAGTCGCGCGAAGTCGGCCTGGGCGGCGGAACCAGGGCTTGGTGCGGACTCCGGCGTGCGGCGGATCGGAACAGGCTGCGAGGCATCCATGCGGACTCTTCCTTCGTTCGAGGCCGGGCGGTTCCCGGCGGTCGAACGAAGGGATAGGCACTTCCCCTTGCCGTGGCGTGTCCCGAAGCTGAATTCGAGTTCAGGAAAGCCAGTGCAAGGCGCGCGTCCAGCCCGTCGCTACGAGTTCATCGAATCGAGGAACTCCGCGTTCGAGTCGGTCGCCTTCACCTTCTCGAGCAGGAACTCCATCGAGTCCACCGGGTTGAGCGGCGAGAGCACCTTGCGCAGCACGTACATGCGGTTGAGCGTGGTGTCGTCGAGCAGCAGTTCCTCACGACGCGTCGCGCTCTTGTTGATGTCGATCGCGGGGTAGGTGCGGCGGTCGGCGAGCTTGCGGTCGAGCACCAGTTCGCTGTTCCCGGTGCCCTTGAACTCCTCGAAGATCACCTCGTCCATGCGCGAGCCGGTTTCGATCAGCGCGGTGCCGACGATCGTCAGGCTGCCGCCTTCCTCGACGTTGCGCGCGGCGCCGAAGAAGCGCTTCGGCTTGTGCATCGCGTTCGAGTCGACGCCGCCCGAGAGGATCTTGCCCGAGTGCGGCACCACGGTGTTGTGGGCACGCGCCAGGCGCGTGATCGAATCGAGCAGGATCACCACGTCGCGCTTGTGCTCGACCAGGCGCTTGGCCTTCTCGATCACCATGTCGGCGACCTGCACGTGGCGCGTCGCGGGCTCGTCGAAGGTCGAGGAGATCACCTCGCCCTTCACGTTGCGCTGCATGTCGGTCACCTCTTCGGGCCGCTCGTCGATCAGCAGCACGATCAGGTAGACCTCCGGATGGTTCGTTGCGATCGCGTTGGCGATGTCCTTCAGGATCATCGTCTTGCCGGCCTTGGGCGGCGACGTGATCAGTGCTCGTTGTCCCTTCCCGAGCGGCGCGATCAGATCGATGATGCGGCCGGTCGCAACGCCGGGCATCTCGAGCTTGAACTTCTCTTCGGGATAGAGCGGTGTCAGATTGTCGAAGTTGATGCGGTGCCGAAGCTGCTCGGGCGCATCGAAGTTGATCGTCTCGACCTTCAGCAGCGCGAAGTAGCGCTCGCCGTCGTTCGGCGGGCGGATCTGCCCGCGGATCGAATCCCCGGTGCGCAGGCCGAAGCGGCGGATCTGCGACGGCGAAACGTAGACGTCGTCGGGTCCCGCGAGATAGCTCTCGTCGGGGGAACGCAGGAAACCAAAACCATCGGGCAAGGTCTCGAGTACGCCTTCCGAGAAGATCTTGCCGCGGTTCTCGGCGTTGGCTTTCAGGATCGCGAAGATCAGGTCCTGCTTGCGCATGCCCGCGGCGTTCTCGACCTCGAGCGATTCGCTGAGTTCGGTCAGCTTCTCCATCGGCGTGCGCTTCAACTCGGCGACGTCGAGGCTCTCACCGACCCGTTCGCCGTCGTCGAGCAGATCTTCCTCCGACAGTTCATCCGCAACGTCGAGGATGTCCTGGGGCGATTGACGATTCCCGCGACCCGGACCGGGACCGGGACCGGAGCCGTTGGTGCCGGATCCGTTGCCCCCGCCCCCGCGCGACCGGCGTCGACCGCGTCGCGGACGATTGCCGCCCATGCCACCGTTCTGCGTTTCACTGGTTCGGTCCATGCTCACGGGTTCCTGGTCCTCGGTTGATTGCGCGGGTATCGCGTCGTTGCGTGTCGATTGGATGGAGGCTGCGGTCGATCGGGTGGATTTGTGCGGGGGCTTCCCGCTGGGCTGCTACGTCGGCGCAGTGGAGGCCGGCGTGCGGGTCGCGTCCGGGGGTCGGGAGGAACTCACCTCCCGGATCGCGCTTCAGATTCGAATGGCTTGGCTCTCGCTCTTGTTCGGAACGTCGGCCTCGTTGGTTGACCGAAATTCGCCTCGGTCCGTCCTCGATCCGATCTCGGTCGAAGTTTGCGTTCGAGGTTTCTCGGCTTCTTTCGCGGGACTCGCTGGGTCGCAGAGCGTCGATGCCCAGGGTCGCTGCGATCAGGGGATCGAGGTGCCAGTCTGCCTACTTTGGAGAACTCTGGAGGACTCGAAGAATCCGGCGAAGCGCAGCAAGTCGACAAATGGCCGGCTGGTTCGAAACGAGGGCGAGCCTATTCCGGGGTTCCCAGCGTGTCAAGAGCGAGTGCGCGGCCGCGCGCCTCACCGCGAGCCCTCAGACGCGCGAGCCGCCACGAAATGGAGCAGCCTTCCGGCGCCCGGTCCCTCGCGTCGATAGCTGTAGAAACGTTCGGAATCGCAGGCGGTGCAGGCATCGGACAACGCCGCGATGCGATCGCTCGCGAGCCCTGCGCGCTCGAGATCGAGGCGGGCGAGCCGAGCGAGATCGATCTTCCAGTGGCCAGCTCGGGACGGTCTCGAGGCTTCGTTCAGCGCGTCACCGAAGCGTGCGGCGAATGCCTGCACCACCGGCTCGTCGACTTCGTAGCAAGAGGCCCCGACATGCGGCCCGATCACGGCAACTGCGTGATCTGCGTCGGACGCGATCTCGCGCAGCGCCTCGACTGTCGCGGTGAGCACGCCGGCCGCGAGTCCGCGCCAACCCGCATGCGCTGCCGCGACCGCTCCCGACGGCGACGCGATCAGCACCGGCAGACAATCCGCGGTGACGACACCGACCGCGAGTCCCGGGATGTCGCAGACGAGCGCATCGGCATCGCCGACCGGTGCGTCCGCCGATCGTGTCACGCGAACGACGGCGCGACCGTGGACCTGGCGCACGCGCACGATACCCTCTGGTGCGACGCAGTCGCGCGTACCAAAGCCGTACGTGACGCCCGCGGCGTCGAGCAGCGGATGGCGGAGCCACCTCAAGCGGAATCCTCGCGCCGCGCGACGACGGCGAGTACATCCGCCAGGTCCGGCGGCAGCGGCGCCTCGAAACGCATCCGTTCGCCGTTCGTCGGGTGCGTGAAACCGAGCACTGCGGCGTGCAACGCCGGCCGCTCGAGCCCGAATGCTTCGCCTCCGCGCCCGTACACCGGATCGCCGACGATCGGCATCCCCGCTGCCGTCAGGTGCACGCGGATCTGATGCGTGCGCCCGGTGGCGGGCCTGACCTCGAGGAGCGCGACACCGCTTCTCGCGAAACGCTGCGCGACGCGCCACTGCGTCTCCGCGGCGCGACCCCGTCTCGCACTCACCGACATGCGTTTGCGATCGGTCGGATGGCGCCCGATCGCACGCTCGACGTGCCCGCTCTCGGTACCCGGCACGCCGCGCACCAACGCCAGGTACACGCGCTCGATGCTGTGATCGTGGAACTGCGCGGCGAGCGCGGCGTGCGCGGCATCGCGTTTGGCTGCGACCAGCACCCCCGACGTGCCGCGGTCGAGTCGATGCACGATGCCCGGACGCAGCACGCCGCCGATGCCTGCCAGGTCGCGACAGTGGTGCAACAGCGCGTTGACGAGCGTGCCACCCGGATGTCCCGGCGCGGGGTGCACGACGAGGCCGGCCGGCTTGTCGATCACGATCAGGTCCGCGTCTTCGTACAAGATCGCGAGCGGAATCGGCTCGGGCAGCGCGGCGAGCGGCGACAGCGCTGGCGGATCGACGACGATCTCGGCGCCCGCGGCGACGCGCTGCGCGGGTCGCGCGCTGCCACCATCCAGTGCAACGCGACCCGCCTTGATCCAACGCTGCGCCTGCGCACGAGGCACGCCGACGAGTTGCGCGAGCGCCTGGTCGAGTCGCTGCCCGGCCAAGCTCTCGTCCACCGCGAGGTGCAGCAACGCGGGAGGCTTCAGCGCCGGCCGAGCAGGCGTCCGCGCGGCTTGGCGCGACGGTGCTCCTCGAATCGCTGCGCGTAGCTGCGCGCCACGGCATTGGCGTCGAGACCGAGAAAGCGCGCGTAGGCTGCGACGAATCCCCGCACGTAGACGACCGCAGGCAGGTCGTCGAAACGATCCTCCTCGAGCGAGCGCAGGTAGGCGGGACCAATCTTGGTGGCCGTCGCGACGTCCTCGACCTCGACACCGCGCAGCAAGCGCGCGCGGCGTAGCCGCGGTCCGTCCCAGGCCGCCTCTTCGTCGGACTCCGCTTCCGCGCCGTCATCCATCTGATCGAAGGTCGGCACGGCACGCGACCGGGGCTCGGCGAGAGGCTGCGCCAGCCCGTCGTTGAGCGGCGCGAGTACCACGGGTTCGTCGCCGTACTCCTCTTCGCCCGGCAGCTCGCCCGCGCGCGCGGCGTCGTAGGAGCGGCGCAACGCGGGATCGGAGAGCACGCGATACGCCTGGTCGATGCGATCGCGCAGCTGCTCGGCTTCGTCTGCGCCGAACATCGAGTAGGTCGCGAGCGAATCGCTCTCGTAGGCGGCGTACAGCACGCGGTACGAGCGCTCGATCTCGTCGGGTGCCGCATCCGGCTCGACTTCGAGCACGTCATAATGGTCGAGTTCTTCGAAGCCGATCATGCTGTAGGTCGCCTCGCAGCGAAGCCAGCGGAAGCGGTGTCGCGTGGTGTGCGCGTGCTGCGCCCGCGTCCCGGCCCGCTGCTCCCGAGCAGTTTGCGCGCGATCCGCGCCAGGTACACCGCGGCGTCGGAGTTCGGATGCGACACCACGACCGGACGGCGCTGTCGGATCGCCTGCGTGACGGCTTCGTCGTAGTTCACGTATCCGACGTACTCGGCGGCGATTCCGAAATACTTGCGACAGACGCTGCGCACGGCGAAGCCGAGTCGCACGTCCTCCGCGCTGCGCACGGAGTTCACGACGATGCGCGGCCGGAAACCCTGGATTGCGGTGGTGAGACGCAGACCTTCCTCGGGGGCGATCGCGCGCACTTCGCGGAGCAGGTCGAGCGGCGTGCGGATGCCACGCTCGTTTCCCTGGTCCATCGCCTGATGCACGAGCGCGCGCGCCGATTCGCTGGTCATCGCGAGGCGCAGGCGGCGATAGAATGCGGCGCGCAGGAACGAGTAGGCGTTCTCGACCGACGTGGGCTCGGGTGTCAGCACCAGGATGCCGTCGTCGCCGACCAGGAAATAGTCCATCACCGACGGATGCGTCCCGGCGCCGAGATCCACCAGCACGAAGTCGGCGGGCAGCTTGCGCAGTTCGCCCAGCAGCGCGACGCGACGGAACGAGCGCGGCTGGGGCGCGCCGAGGTGTCCGTGCGTGCCCGCGATCAGCCGGAGCCCGGGGATGGGCGTGTCGAGGAGCAGCTTGCGAAGATCGGGTTCACGCTTCGCGACGTAATCTGCAAGGCTCGCGCGCGGTGCGTTGACACCGAGAACGGTATGGAGGTTGGCGCCTTCGAGATCGGTGTCGACCACCACCACGCGGCGACCCGCCTGCGCGAGCGCGGCGGCCAGGTTCGCGACGACCAGCGTCTTGCCGACGCCGCCCTTCCCGCCGCCGACGGCGACCAGGCGCGGCCCCGTCCCGTAGGTGCGGGGAAGGTCGCGGCGTACGCCCGTCGGCGTCATGGCATCTCGGGTGTGGCTCATGCTGCTCCCGGGCGCCTAGTGCCGCGACTCGCGTGCGAGCGAGCCCTCGACCACGCGCAAGAAGGGCCGCCACTCGTCGTAGCGGACGTGGGTGAGCGCAAGCGTTGCGAGCGGCGTCCAGCGCGGGCGCGCCGGCGCGCGCAGCAAGCGCAGCCCCGCTTGTTCCGGCGTGCGTCCACCTTTGCGACGATTGCAATCGAGACAGCTCACGACGACGTTTTCCCAGGTGCTGCGCCCGCCGTGCGCGCGCGGAACCACGTGATCGAGATTCAGCTGCGATCGCGGTGGTCGATCGGCACAGTACTGACAGGTGAATCCATCGCGGGTCATCACGTTGACGCGGCTGAAGCGCACATGGCGTCGCGGGACGCGATCGAAGATGGTGAGCAGGATCACGCGCGGCGCCGGCAGTCGGCCGCGGCTGGTCCCGACGAAATCAGGGCCCGTGCGGTGCGGCGCTTCGCCGTTGCGCACGTCGCGATGCTCGTGGCCGTTCTTGCGCTGGTCGTATCCATTCACTTGTCCGTTGAGCAGGCGAAGACCGCTCCACTGCTCGAAGTCGAAGGTGCGGTATTCGCCGTCGACCACGCGTGCGATCCCCTGATACACCAACGAAAAAGCACGCCGTACCGACGTCACATGGACCGGCAAGTAAGATCGATTGAGCACCAGGACCGGCGAGTTCAACATCGCGAATTGGCGTCGCGGCACGGTACCCGAAGCCCCCGCCGGGATCAACGCGTTTCACCTTGCAGCGCGTTCATGACGGCTGCTTCGATCGCCGCTGCATCGCCATCGAGCAGCGTGCGCGCGTCGAGCAGCACGACATCAGCGGCGACCCGGGCAACGACCGGCACGGGCGCACTGCGCAAGCGCGCGGCAAACGCCTCGGCTCCGCCGGCCGACCCACCCGCGCGAAGCGCCACCGCCCAAGACGGGAGTTCGAAGCCTGGCAAGGAGCCGCCACCAACAGGCGCTCGACTCTCCGTCACTTCGAGATGCCAGCCCGCCGCGACCATCGCGGGCGCGAGCGACGCGGCGAGTGCGCGGGCGCGCTGTTCGACCGATGCGGCCGGCTCGCGGAGTTGCCGCAACACCGGCAGCGACTCGAACGCGTCGCCCGCGAGCATCACGCGGGCAGTCCAGTCGAGCGCGGCGATCGCCATCTTGTCGAGGCGCAGCGCGCGCGCGAGCGGATGTCTGCTCATCGCGTCGATGAATCGCGCGCTGCCGAGCAGGATCCCGGCCTGCGGTCCGCCGAATAGTTTGTCGCCCGAGAAGCACACGACGTCGGCGCCGAGCCGGAGGCGTGCCGGCGCGTAGCACTCGTCGGGAAGTCCCTGACCGCGCAGATCGACGAGCGTGCCGCTGCCGAGATCTTCCACGAGCGGAATGCCGCCCTCGCGCGCGACCTTTGCAAGCGTCTCCACATCGACTTCCGCGACGTAGCCGCGCTGCTCGAAGTTGCTGCGATGCACTTTCAGAAGCAGCGCAGTCTCGGGACCCAGTGCGCGCCGGTAGTCCTCGGGGTGCGTACGGTTGGTGGTGCCGACCTCGACGAGTCGCACTCCCGCTGCTTCGAGAATGTCGGGCAACCGGAACGAGCCGCCGATCTCCACGAGCTCCCCGCGCGACACGACGACTTCGCGACCGCGCGCGAGCGCCGCGACCGCCAGTAACAAGGCCGCGGCGTTGTTGTTCACCGCGAGCGCGGCCTCACAGCCGGCCAACAGCGCGAGTTTGCGACCGAGCGGTGCGAGCCTTTCGCCGCGGCGTCCGGTGCCGAGATCGAGTTCGAGGTCGCCGTAGCGGGTGGCGGCTTCGAGTGCCGCCTCGCCAGCGCCGCGCGCCATCACGGCGCGCCCGAGGTTGGTGTGAAGCACGACACCTGTCGCATTCACGACGCGTCGTGGGTGCCGCGCAGCGAGCACACGCGCGTGGAGTAGTGCCGTCGCGGCGAGCGGGCGCTGCATCGGCGGCGTTCCGGTCCGTGTCGCCTCCGCGCAGCGCGCCTCGGCGAGAGCAGCGCGCGCGCCAGCGGTAACCGCCCAGCCGGGGAGGTCGGGACCGTCGCCGCGAACGGCGGCGGCGAGCCGGTCGACGGCCGGCAGGCCACGGCGCGGATCGGTCCCAGTCTTCACGGCGTCGACCCTACCACCGGCGGGGGCGGGATCGCGACGTTGGCCGCTCGATTCGAGTCGAAGCCCTTGGGGGGCGTCGACCTCGCGGTCATTTCTGCCTTGCGCCGGCGGAGTCGATGCAGGATGGTTGGCTCCGAGTTTACCGACGGTTCCGAGCCGAGGCCGAGCGCAAAGAGGCGCCGGCGACGATGTCGGGAGGTAGATGGGCCGGCGGGGTGCTGGAGCCCGAAACCCGACGCGAGGGCGGGGCCGTCGTAAGAAGAACCGCAGAGTTCAAGAAATCGACCGGAAGAGAGAATTCCTGTGCGAGTCGACCCGCGACGGACTGCGTCGCCTGAATGCAAGATGACACAGTCTGGGACGACAATGAGCGTTTCCCGCCCGTCCGGAAGCTGCTGAGACGGTTTCCGCTCGCCCGAAAAGCACCCCGCCATCCGCTCGGCGCCCGCCAAGGGCCGAACAACGCTCGTGGTCCTGCGACCGGCTCGCCAGCTCTAGGCTCAGGGCCCATGCAGAATGAGATCTTGATCAACGCGTCACGCGGTGAAACCCGCGTGGCGATCCTCGAACGAGGCACGCTCGCCGAACTCCTCGTGGAGCGGCGCGGCGAGCACAGCATGGTCGGCAGCGTCGTGAAGGGTCGCGTCAACCGTGTGCTGCCGGGCATGCAGGCGTCCTTCGTCGATATCGGCCTCGAAAAAGCCGCCTTCTTGTACGCGGGCGACTACTACGAGTACGACAGCGACGTCGATCTCGGCGATGACGAAGGCGAATCGCGATCGCGCCAGCCGCAACGGCGCGGCGGACGCCGCAACGGCGGCAGCCGGGTCGTCCCCCGGATCGACACGATTCTGTCCGAAGGGCAGGAGATCGTCGTCCAGGTCGCCAAGGAGCCGATCGGCACCAAGGGCGCGCGGATCACGTCACATGTCGCGATCGCGGGACGCCATCTGGTGCTGACGCCTTCGGGCGCGCGCGTCGGCGTGTCGCGGCGCATCGAATCCGACCGCGAACGGCGGCGCCTGCGCGAAATCGTCGAGCGGCTTCGTCCGCGCGATGTCGGCTTCATCATCCGAACGGCCGGCGAAGGCGCGCGCGAAGCCGACCTCGAAGCGGACGTGAAGTACCTGGCGTCGGCTTGGGAAGTCATCAAGAGCCGGCGCGACGAACGCGCGCCGACGGTGCTCTACGCAGAACCGTCGCTGCCGTTGCGCGTGGTTCGCGACGTCGCGAACACCGAAACGAAGCGAATCGTCGTCGATTCGCCGCAAGTGTTCGAGGAGATGATGAGCTTCGTGTCGCGCTTCGTCGCCGACCCGAAGCCGAAAGTCGAGCTGTACCGCGGCGTGCTGCCGATCTTCGACGAGTTCGGCATCGAAGCCGAGATCGACGCCAACCTCGGCCGCAAGGTCTGGCTCAAGTCGGGCGGCTACCTGATCGTCGATCAAAGCGAGGCGCTGACCGCGATCGACGTGAACACCGGCCGTTACGTCGGCAAGCGCGATCTCGAAGAGACGGTGCTGAAGACCAACCTCGAAGCCGTGAAGGAGGTGGTGCATCAGCTCCGCTTCCGGAACATCGGCGGTCTGATCATCATCGACCTGATCGACATGGAGCCCGCGGAGAACCGCGAGAAGGTCTATCGCGCCCTCCAGGAAGCGCTGCGCCAGGACAAGGCGAAGACCAACATCCTGAAGATCTCCGAGCTGGGCCTGGTCGAGATGACGCGCAAGCGCACGCGCGAAAACCTCGTGCAGCTGCTCTGTGAGCCGTGTCCGTACTGCGAAGGACGCAGCTATGTGCTTTCGCGCACGAGCGTCGCGCAGAAGGTACTTCGCGAGATCAAGAAGGACCTGCCGCGCTTCTGCGGTCGGCGCGTCGCAATCGCGGTCTCGCCGCGCGTCGCCGAGGTGCTGTTCGGCGCGGAGCGCGAGGCGCTGGCCGAATTGGAAGCCGAACTGGGCCGCCAGGTCGAGGTGCGCGCAGTACCGGGCATGCACCAGGAGCAGTTCGAGCTGATCGCGCTCGACGCCGGCCCTCCGGTCGAGATCGCGCTCGCGTGGCTCGGCATCGAAGAGATCGCCCCTGCCGCGAAGATCGAGTTGCCGGCCGACCGAATCCCGGTTCCGGAGCCGGTCGAGGTCGATCGCAGCGCCGAGGAAGAGCAGAAGCCAAGTGTGCCGGCGCCAATGTCGCCCTTCAGCGCCGACGCATTGGAGGAGTTTTCGCCGCTCGATCTGGGTCCCGAAGTGGCCGAGGCGGGGAACCAACAACCGGTTGACGCGGCTCCGGGATTCCGGATAATGCCGCGTCCCGATCAAGGTGAGGAGTCGTGATGTACGCGGTGGTTCGCACCGGCGGAAAGCAGGTTCGTGTCGCTCCCGGCGACGCGCTGTGGGTCGAGCGCCTCCCGGGGAGCGTCGGCGAGACCATCGAGCTGGCCGACGTGCTGCTCGTGGGCGGCGAGGGGGTCCCGCGGATCGGTACGCCCACCGTCGCTGGCGCCAAAGTCGTCGCGACGATCGCGGGTCACGGCCGCGGCGAGAAGATCATCATCTTCAAGGCCAAGCGCCGGAAGCGCTACCGCCGCAAACTCGGTCACCGCCAGGAATACACGCAGATCAAGGTCGAGAAGATCGAAGCGTAAGCCGCCGAAGCCCGCGTACAGCCCGCGCAGCGCGAGCCGAAGGCGAGCGAAGATCATTGGCAAGGCGCTCCGAGCGCCGCGCAGCGAGCCGAAGGCGAGCAAAGATCATCAGGCCGGTCGGCGAGCAGAACTCATGAGGACGGCGAGATGGCGCACAAAAAAGGTCAGGGCAGTTCCCGAAACGGTCGCGACAGCAACGGCCAGCGCCGGGGCGTGAAGCGCTACGCAGGTCAGGCCGTGAATGCCGGCACGATCCTCGTGCGACAGGTCGGCACGCGCGTGCATCCGGGTCGCAACGTGGGCCTTGGTCGCGACTATACGCTGTTCGCGCTCTGTAATGGCACCGTCGCGTATGGGACTTCGAAGGGACGCGTCGTCGCTCGGATCGAACCCGCCGCCTAGCGGCGCACCTCGCTCGGCTTCGCCTCGCTGCGCGTCAGCCGACTCTCGAGCCGGCTTCCTGGTCATTGCCCGCCAGTGGCGCCGGTCCCAGCCGGAGCCCGCGTGAAGGCCAGCGAAAACTTCATCGATGAAGCGACGATCGACGTCACCGCAGGCGATGGTGGTAACGGCTGCGCGAGTTTTCGTCGCGACAAGTTCAATCCGCGCGGCGGCCCCGACGGCGGCGATGGCGGCCACGGCGGCCACGTCGAGGTGCTCGCCGACCACAACCTGACGACGCTCCTCGACCTGCAACTCCGCCCGCACGCACACGCGGAGAACGGCGCCCATGGCAGTGGCAACGGCCGCGCCGGCAAGAACGGCGCCGACTGCGTGCTGCGTCTGCCGGTCGGAACCGTCGTGCGCGACGCTGATGCAGAGGCCGACGCCGCGCCGCTCGGCGACCTCACGGAACACGCGCAGCGACTGATCGTCGCGCGTGGCGGTCGCGGCGGGCTCGGCAATGCGCGCTTCGCGACGCCCACGCGGCAGGCGCCCGACACCGCCGAATCCGGCACCCCGGGCGAGATGCGCCGGCTGCGTTTCTCGCTGAAACTGATCGCTGACGTCGGGCTCGTCGGCCTGCCGAACGCGGGCAAGTCCACGTTGCTCCGCCGTATCTCGGCCGCGCGACCGCGCGTTGCAGCGTACCCGTTCACGACGCTCGTGCCGGCGCTCGGTGTGGTGCAGGCGCACGAGCGACGCTTCGTCGTCGCGGACCTGCCCGGGTTGATCGAAGGTGCGAGCCACGGCGCCGGCCTGGGCGACCGTTTTCTGCGTCATGTCGAACGCACGCGCGTGCTCGTCCACCTGGTCGACGCCGGCTCCGCATGGCTCGAAGAACGACCTGCCGATGCGCCTCTGGCCGACTGGGAAGCGATCCGCGCCGAACTCGCAAGCTACGACGCGGGCCTTGGCGCGCGCACCGAGATCGTCGCGCTGAACAAACTCGACCTGATGCCCGAGGAGGTACGCGAGGAGCGCCTTGCGGTACTCGAAGCGGCGCTCCGCGCGCGCGGTTGCGAAGTCGTCCGGGTGTCGGGTGCGACCGGTGAGGGAATCGACGTGCTGCTGCGAGCGGTCGTGCGCGTGCTCGATGCCACCGACGCCGGTCGCGTTGCTGCGATCGCGGAAGTCGCAGCGCCGTGAGATCCGTCGCACAGCGCGCGTCGCGCATCGTCGTGAAGGTGGGTTCGTCGATCCTGACCGCCGCGGGTGCCGTGCGGCCGCGCGTCTTCACCGAATTGATCCGCCAGGTGACCGCACTGACCGATGACGGCCGCCAGATCGTGGTCGTGTCGTCGGGTGCGATCGCGATGGGTAGCCATCGACTCGGCTGGGATCACCCGGGGCGTTCGATCCCCGAGAAACAGGCGGCGGCGGCGGTCGGGCAGATCGCGTTGATGGAGCGCTACCGGCTCGGCTTCGCGCGACGCGGGCGGCAGGTCGCCCAGGTGTTGGTGACACGCGTCGGACTCGACGATCGCGAGCGCTATTTGAACGCGGAGCGCACGCTCACCACGTTGCTAAAGCTGGGCGTCGTACCGATCGTGAACGAAAACGATACGGTTTCGACGGAAGAGATCCGCTTCGGCGACAACGACAACCTCTCCGCCACCGTGGTGAACCTGATCAGCGCCGACCTGCTGATCCTGCTGACCGACGTCGATGGCCTGTTCCGCGAACCGCCGCGGAAGGGAGCGCCGACGCCGACGCTCTACGGAGTCGTTCCGTCGATCACGTCCGAGATCACCGACGCCGCCCAGGAATCGGGACACACCTTCGGTCGCGGCGGCATGATCACGAAGCTCGAAGCGGCGCAGAAGGCGGCGCTCTCGGGTGCGGCGACGGTGATCGCGAACGGGCGCAGGCGGAACACGCTTCTGCGCATCGCCGCAGGGGAAGCCGAGGGCACGCTGTTCCTGCCGGGTCCGCCGGAGACACGACTCGGCAGTCGCAAGCACTGGCTCGCCTTCACTGCGCGGCCACGCGGCGATCTGCTCGTCGACGCTGGCGCCGCGACGGCGCTGCGAGAACGCGGTCGTTCACTGCTCCCGGCGGGCGTCACGGGTGTACGGGGCGATTTCGGCGTCGGCGACGTGGTTCGCTGTGTCGATCCGAAGGGACGAGAGGTGGCGCGTGGACTCGTCGCGTACTCTGCCGCCGAAGTCTCACGCATCTGCGGAGTCTCGACGCGACAGATCGTGCCGGTGCTAGGCTACTCGAACGGTTCGGAAGTGATTCATCGCGACGATCTGGTCGTCGTGAACAACAGCTAGAAACGGCGATCTGATGGACACCAGCCTGGAACAGCAAGTCGAGGATCTCGCGCGTGCGGCACGCGAGGCGTCGCACGAAACGGCGCGCCTCTCGCGTGCGGTGAAGGATCGCTGGATCTTGCGGGCGGCGGAACGCCTCGAAGCCGCGCGCGAGCGCGTGCTCGAGGCGAATGCAGCAGACATTCGCGAAGCCGAAGCGCGCGGCGTCGACGCCGCGCTCGCCGCGCGACTCAAACTCGAAGGCGAAAAATGGACGTCGATGATCGCCGGGCTGCGTGACGTCGCGGCGTTGCCCGATCCCGTCGGCGAGATCTCGCTGATGAGCGTGCGCCCGAGTGGGCTGCGGGTCGGTCGGATGCGGATTCCGCTCGGCGTGATCGCGATCGTGTACGAGTCGCGACCGAACGTGACGGTCGATGCCGCGGCGCTGTGCGTGAAGTCGGGCAATGCGGTGATCCTGCGCGGCGGCTCGGAGGCGATCCGCTCGAACCTCGCGCTCGGCGACGAGTTGCGCGCCGCGGCGGCCGAGACGGGCGTGCCCGTCGACGCCATCGCCGTGGTGCCGACGACCGATCGTGCCGCGGTCGATCACCTGCTCACGCTCGATCGTTACGTCGATCTGCTGATCCCGCGCGGCGGCCCGTCGCTGATCCGGAAGGTCGTCGCAGAGTCGAGGATCCCGGTCGTCAAGCACGACGCGGGCGTCTGCCACGTATTCCTCGACGCCTCGGCGGATCGCGAGATGGCGCGCGCGATCGTGCGCGACTCGAAGATCCGCCAGATGGCGGTGTGCAACGGTCTCGAGACACTGCTCGTGCATGTCGACGCTGCGCGCACGGTGCTTCCGTTCGTGCTCGAATCGCTCTCCAGCGAAGGCGTCGAGATCCGTGGCTGCGCACGGACCAGCGAAGTGTTCCCGCAAGCGAAACCTGCAACCGAGGAGGACTGGTACGCCGAGTATCTCGCGCCGATCCTCGCGGTACGGGTCGTCGATGACCTCGACGCGGCGATCGCGCACATCCGCCACTACGGATCGAACCACACCGAAGTGATCATCACCAGCGACTACGCGAACTCGCAGGAGTTCGTGCGGCGCGTCGATTCCTCGACCGTCGGCGTCAACTGCTCGACCGCATTCGCCGACGGGTACCGACTCGGCCTCGGCGCCGAGATCGGCATCTCGACGTCGAAGCTTCATGCCTACGGCCCGATGGGACTCGAGGGACTCACGACACAGAAGTTCGTGCTCTTCGGCGACGGACAGCTCCGGCCCGATTGACCGTGGGTCTAGTCGGGATCTACGGCGGCACCTTCAACCCGATTCACGTCGGGCATCTGCGCGCCGCCGAAGAGGTCGCAGAAGCGCTCGGTCTCGCGCGCGTACTCTTCGTGCCGAGC
The DNA here is from genome assembly GCA_031362725.1 of Deltaproteobacteria bacterium. Lineage (GTDB taxonomy): Bacteria > Myxococcota_A > UBA9160 > UBA9160 > PR03 > PR03. The sequence continues at coordinate 24,690 of JANLTC010000365.1, forward strand.
GCAGCGCCGCCGCACAAAGTCGATGATCGCGCCGACGCGATCGCACCGGCGGCGGATCGACTCGCCTGGGTGCGGCTCGCGGTCGCGGGCAACCCTCGATTCGAGGCGTCGGCGATCGAGGTCGAGCGTGGCGGCGCCTCGTACCTGGTCGACACCCTGCGCGAGCTGCGCGCGAGGCTCGCGCCCGACGAGCCGGTGTTCCTGGTCGGCAGCGATGCCTTCGCCGAGATGGGCGCGTGGCGCGAGCCCACCGCGTTGTTCGGACTCGCGCACTATGCCGTGATCGTGAGGCCACCGCTGCGCACCGGCAGCCTCGCCGCATGGCTCCCGGAGGTCGTGCGCAACGACATCGAGATCGCGCCGGACCAGCGCTCCGCGCGCCATCGACGCGCCGCGACGTGGTTGCAACTCGTCACGATCGCGGGCTTCGATGTCTCGGCCTCGCAGGTGCGCCAGCGCCTGCGGGACGGGCGCTCCGTGCGCTATCTCCTTCCCGAGACGGTCCGCGAAGCCGTTCTCGCAAGCGGCGCCTTCGGGTGCGCCGGAGGTTAGTCGCACCATCGCCAAGCAGCAGCTCGACGTAGTGGAGAAGACGCGGCGCATCGTGGAAGCGGCACTGGACGTGAAGGCCGAGGACGTGGCAGCGCTGGACGTTCGCGAGCTGTCTTCGTTCGCCGACGTATTCGTCGTGGCGACCGGTCGCTCCGATCGCCAGTTGCGCGCGATCGCCGACTCGATCGAGAAGGCGATGAAACAGGCCGGTGTCGTTCCGCTCGGGATCGAGGGCTACGCAGAAGGCAGGTGGGTGCTGATCGACCTCGACGACGTGATCGTGCACGTCTTCGTGCCCGAAGCGCGCGAGCACTACGACATCGAGCGACTGTGGGGGGATGCGGGACGCATGGCACTGCCGGCGAGCGCACCGGCGGAACGGGCGCGATGAGCGGCCCGGTGATGCTCGTCGTTCTCGACGGGTTCGGGATCGGCGACGGCGGGCCTGGCGACGCGATCGCGCAGGCGCACGCGCCGTTCCTGTCGCGCGCACGGAGCCGGTTCCCGCACGCGCAGCTCGAGACGTCGGGCGAGTCGGTTGGACTGCCGCCCGGTCAGATGGGCAACTCTGAAGTTGGTCACATGACGATGGGCGCCGGCCGCATTCGTTATCAGGACATGACTCGGATCTCCAGGGTCTTCGAGCAGCGCGGACCCGAGAGCGTTCCGGCGATCGCGCGCGCACTCGACGTCGCCACGCGTGGCCGGGGCTATCTGCATCTTCTCGGCCTGGTCTCGGACGGTGGCGTGCACAGTCACGACCAGCACTTGATCGCGCTGCTCGCCGCCTGCAAGCGCCGCGGCGTACGACCGGTGCTGCACGCGTTCCTCGACGGTCGCGATACGCCGCCGCGCTCGGGCTACGACCATCTCGCTCGCGTGCTGCCGCACGTCACAGCCGCGAATGGCTGCGTTGCAACGGTGATCGGGCGCTACTTCGCGATGGATCGCGACAACCGCTGGGATCGCGTCGGCCGCGCCTATCACGCGATCGTCTGCCGCGACGGAATCGCCGCGCCAGACGCCCTCGGCGCGGTCACGGCGGCTTACGCACGGGACGAAGGCGACGAATTCGTGCAGCCGAGCGTGATCGACGGCGGCGTCGCGCTCGAGGATGGCGACGCCGCGCTGTTCTTCAACTTCCGCTCCGACCGCGCCCGCGAGATCACCAATGCGCTGACGAACGCGCGGCCGAGCAGCTTCGAGGGTCAGCTCGATCGCAAGAAGGTCATCCGGCCGGGCATCTTCGTATGCCTCACCGAGTACGACGCGGAGTTCGCGCTACCGGTCGCGTTCGCCCCCGAGATGCCGAAGCAGATCCTCGGCGAGATCCTCGCGGCGGCGCGACTCCCGCAGCTCCGGATGGCGGAGACCGAGAAGTACGCGCACGTCACGTTCTTCTTCAACAACGGCCGTGAGACGCCGTTCGAGGGCGAAGACCGCGTGCTGGTGCCGTCGCCGCGCGATGTAGCCACCTACGATCACAAGCCGGAGATGAGCGCCGAGCCGCTGACGCGCGCGTTGCTCCAAAAACTCGACGAGCGCGACTACGCGTTCATCCTGGTGAACTTCGCCAACCCGGACATGGTCGGACACACCGGTGTGCTGCCGGCGGCGGTGAAGGCAGTCGAAACGATCGACCGCTGCCTCGACCGCGTCACCGAGAAGCTTCTCGCGCTCGGCGGCCAGGCGCTCGTCACCGCCGATCACGGCAACTGCGAACAGATGATCGACCCGGCGACGGGCGGTCCGCACACCGCGCACACGACGAATCCCGTGCCGATCTACTGGATCACGCCCGATGCCACCGGTCGCCGACTGCAGAACGGCGGACTCGCGGACCTCGCACCCACGGTGCTCGCGCTGCTCGGTGTTCCGGCACCGCCGGAGATGACCGGCCACTCGTTGATCGTTTCCAACTCATGATCCTCGCCGCGAGCGGCGAGATTTCATCAAGACGCTCATCCCACCGGTCCCGGCGGAGGCCCGCATGCGCGGGATGCTTGCCGGATTGTTCGATCTTCTGCTGCCCCGCGCCTGCGCGCGCTGCGGTGGCGCCGTGCAACGCACCGACGCGTTCTGCGCGGGCTGCGTCGCAGTGATTCCAAGGATCGCCGCTGGCGGTTGCCGGCTCTGCCAGATCCCCGTCGCGGGTACGCAGTCGCTCTGCGGTGGCTGTGCGCACGAGCGTCTGCCACTCGCGCAAATCGCTGCGGAAGTGGCGTTTGCCGGCGAAATCGCGCGCTGGGTACACGCATTCAAGTACCCAACGGGGGGTCTCGCGGGGCTCGATCCGCGACCAGGTGCAGCACTCGGCGCGCTGGTTGCCGATGCCGCGCGACGACTTGCAGGGCCGGCACCCGCCTTCGTCGCTCCGGTGCCGATGCATCCGACCAGGTTGCGCGAGCGCGGCTTTCATCCTGCGGGCGAACTGGCGCGCGCCGTCGCGGCCGCGCTCGGTACACGCATCGATCGCGACGCGCTCCGGCAACTGCGCTCGACCGCGAGCCAGACGGGGCTCGATCGACGCGCGCGACGCCGCAACGTCGAGGGCGCATTCGCAGCGCGCACGGGGCTACGCGGCGTTGCGTGTGTGGCGCTGGTCGATGACGTCGTGACGACGGGCGCCACTCTCGGCGAGTGCGCGCGAGCCCTGCGGCGAGCCGGCGTGCGGAGCGTCGTCGCGGTTTGCGCGGCGCGGACCGCGTAGGCCGGGCGGGGCACCTCAGTTCTTGGCGCCCATCACATCCACGATCGCCGCGCACAGCCGCTCCGAGTCGACGGGCTTCTTGAAGATCACGCCGTCGAGTCCCTCGATCCGGCTGCGCTTGATGATGTGGTCCTTGTCGTAGTGGAACGCGGTCATCATCAGGATCGGCAGCGTCGGCCAGCGCTTGCGGACGGTGGTGAAGAGTTCGTAGCCGTCCATGTTCGGCATCACGACGTCGGTGAGCACGACGTCGAGGCCGCCCTTCTCGATCTTCTCGAGAGCCAGGGCGCCATCGGCGGCGGTTTCGACCTTGCAGCCTTCGGCTTCGAGTATTTCCGCGAGTGTCTGGCGGATGCCGCCGTCGTCGTCGACGACGAGCACGCGGGCGCCTTCGAGGCGTGGATCTCGCGCGCGGCGGCGCGCTCGCGTGCCGCGAAGATCGACCATTCGCGTCGGGCCGACGTACTCGACCGTCTCGTAGTGATCGCCGGCCGCCATCTTGCCGAGTTGCTCGACCACGTCGGCGATGCGCGCGACCTCGCGGCGGATCGCGTCGAGTCGCTCCGTCTCGACCGAGCAGTCGTTCTCGTCGGCGAGCCGCTCGATGTCGCGCTCGAGCAACTCCGCCTGGTTCAAGATCACCGCGAGTGGATTGCGGATCTCGTGCGAGAGACCGATCGCAACTTCGCCACAGGTTGCGAGCTGATCCTTTTTCAGGATCTCGCGTAGGTCTTTCGCAAAGCCGATCGTGCCGTCTTCCTGGCCCGCGTCGTCGAAGAGCAACGTTCCGGAAATCGCGACGGGAACCCGCTCGCCGGACTTCGTCAGGAACGCGGTCCGGAACGTCTCGCAGATGCCGACACCGCCGTACTCGGGGCTCCGCATCGCTGCCATCACGCGTTTGGCTTCTTCGAGGTCCGGATAGAGCTGGCCGACGTAGTGACCGAGCACCTCGTCGGACGTGTAGCCGAGGATCTTCGAGGCACCGTCGTTGTAGGAAACCACGGTGCCCTTGCGGTCGGTGGCGACCACGATGTCCGTGGAACGCGCGATCAGCTGTTCGAGTCGCTCTTGGGTCACAGCCATCGAACGGGACCTATTCGAGCCCCTGGCCGGCGAGCCAACGCTCGGCATCGATCGCGGCCATGCAGCCGGTGCCGGCCGCGGTGATCGCCTGCCGGTAGGTCGGGTCGGTCGCATCGCCGCACGCGAAGACGCCCTCGACCGACGTGCGCGACGAGCCCGACTCCACCTTGATGTAGCCGGCGCCGTCGAGCGCGAGCTGCGCGGCGATCAGATCGGTGTTGGGTTTGTGACCGATCGCGATGAACAGCGCCTCGACCGGTAGGTCGGTCTTCGCGCCAGTTTTCAGATTGCGGACGCGGACGCCGGTGACGAAGTCCGTGCCGAGCACTCCGTCGACCTCGGAGTCCCACACGAAGCGGATCTTCTCGTTCTTGGTGGCGCGTTCCTGCATGATCTTCGATGCGCGCAGCTTGTCGCGGCGATGGATCAACGTGACGACGGGCGCGAAGCGGGTCAGGAAGAGCGCCTCTTCCATCGCGGTGTCGCCGCCGCCGACGACGGCCATCGCCTTGCCCTTGTAGAGCGCACCGTCGCAGGTGGCGCAGGCCGAGACACCGCGATTCATCAAGCGCTGCTCGGATTCGATGCCGAGCCACTTCGCGGTGGCGCCCGTCGCGAGAATCACCGTGTCGGCGGTGAACGCGCGCTCCGCCGTCTCGACGCAGAACGGGCGCCGCGAGAGGTCGATGCGCGTCGCGTCCTCCTGGAATACACGCGTTCCGAAGCGCTCCGCCTGCGCCTGGAAACGCTCCATCAACTCAGAGCCTGAAATCGCATCCGGGAAGCCGGGGTAGTTCTCGACGTCGGTCGTCAGCATCAGCTGGCCTCCAGCCATCAGTCCCGCGACGACCACGGGTTCGAGCTCGGCGCGCGCGGCGTAGAGCGCAGCAGTCCAGCCCGCCGGGCCGCTGCCGACGATCAGCAGGCGCACGTGCTCCGCGGGTGCTGCGACGCTTTTGCGCAGGCCGAGCAGGTCATCGAGTTCGCCAGCATGGTCGAGCGCGGCGAGGTCGTCGAAGCCGCCGATGTGGCGCTCGCCGATCCAGATCTGCGGCACCGTGCGACGCCCGCTGCGCTCGATCATCTCGTCGCGTCGCGCCGGCTCCGCCTCGACGTCGATCTCGGTCCACGTCTGGCCCTTCGCCGCAAGCAGGCGCTTCGCGCTATCGCAGTAGGGACACGTCTCTTTGGAGTAGATCGTGATCGAAGCCATCGGCCGGCAGCGTAGCCGCAGCGCGGCCGGGCGTCAGGCTATCGAGCCCGAGATTCCGCCCGCCCGGCTCGCGGCCCGCTGACCCGTGTTGGCGCGCGGCCGTCCGGCCGTTGTGCGGAAATCCTGCGGTGGCCGTGGTGCGGAAATCACTAGAGCGGCTCGGTGATGGGGAGGTCTTCCCAGAGTAGTTGTAGGAAGATGCCGACGAAGAGCGAGAAGAATGTCATCAGCAGCACGGCGGTTGGGAAGACGTAGAACGGCTCGATGCCCATGATGCGCGGAAGCTCGCCGACGAAGGTCGGCGTGACGCCGCGTAACTCCGCGATCGAGATCAATCCGTCTTCACCCCACGTGCGCGCGACCATGAATGCGCCGAGCAGGCTCGTGAGCATCAGACCGATCGCTTGCGCTTGGAGAACGCCGAGCAGGAACAGCCGTCGCGCCCGCGAGAAGGCCTCGCGTGGGTCGCGAATGCGGCTCTTCACTTCGACGTAGAGGTAGAGCAACGTCGTGGTTCCCATCAGTGCGACGGTGACCCCAAGGGGGAACCAGGGGCGTCGCGCGAGGTCCCAGACCTCGTCGATCAGGAACACCGGCAGATAGCCGACGATGATGCCGGCGCCGACCCGCGGCACGGCGGAATGGAAGAACGCGAGATCCTTCTGCCACAGGAATCGCACGATCAGGTACCAGAGCACTGCGCCGAGCACGCCGGCCATCGTCACGGACGCGGCGACATCGAAGACCAGCGGCGCGCGATCGTAGGCGAAGGCGGCGCCCACGAAGGGCGCGAACAGCGCCGCGATCGCGGCGGCGTAGCTCGCGCTCGAATGCCACGACAACACGCCGCTGAAGTTCGCGCGCCCGCGCACCAGGTTCTCCTCGTGGCGAATCACGGCACCCGCCCGCGGCACGTCGTACTGGCGCAGGAACCAGACCTCGAGCGCGCGCAACACGCGCAGACAATCGCGGCTGCTCTGGCGACGCAACAACGGCGTCATGTGCGCAACGCGGTACAGCCGCCGCTGCGGGTCGATGCTCACGACCGCGAGGACTTCGTCCTCGCGACTCCCGAACGGCGATCCCTCGCTCTCGAACGCCTCGTTGTCGACGTCGAGGCAGGTGTCTTCGAGCCAGCGATGGAAGGCGCGCTCGGCGAGCGCCAGCACCAGCGGGGCGGCTTCCGCGTGGTCGTTGCCGGCGATCGCCTGGATCAGCTCGCGTTCGGTGAACGCTGGCGGCGACCGTCGCGCGCCGGCCGCGGGCGACGCGAGCCATTCCTCGAGTCGCTTCTCACCGACACGTTCTCGGACCAGCACCCACGAAGCACGCCACACGAGCTTACGTAGGTGAAAGCGGGTGAAGCGCGTCTCGGGATGCGCTTCGAGTTCCTTCTCGCGCAGGAACCGCGCGATCACGCGCGCCAGCACCACGGCGTCGGTGTGCACGCGGACGCTCGCGGCGCCGCTCAGCCGGCCGCTTTGCACCAGCTGATCGAGAACCGCTTCGACGTAGCCCGGCGCGCCGGCCAGGATCCGCCGCACCAGATCTTGCGAATCGCGGCGTGTGGCAGCGGCGTCGAGTCTGCGCGGGTCCGACCAGAGATCCTCGAGCTGGAGCTGCAACTCGAAAGGATCATGGCGATCGAGATGGAACGAGAACGTTTCGGCAAAGAGCGGGATGAATCCTTTGGGTGTCTCGCGCTCGAAGCGAACCTCGCGCGCGTGAAACGCCCATGTGATGCGAACGCGCAGCCCGAGCCGGTCGACCGCGATCAGCAGCTGCGGCAATGCGCGCGGCGGCGCCTCAGAGGACGGGCTGGCCAGGATTCTCGCCCGTTTCGTAGTAGGACTCGACGCGCTGGGCCAGCGCGCGCACGCGCTCGGGAAGATCCTCGGGTACGGGCCATCGCGACAAACCGATCCGCATGCGCTCGCGCAGCAGCTGCGCGTCGGGATATCCATCTCGCACCAGCGCGTCGTCGACGGCGAGCCAATGCTCGATGGCAGTGCGAGATCGCGAGATGCGCTCGCCTAGTTCCGCCATACCCGGCGAGTCGACACCGCACGCCTTCACCTTCGCTGCGCACTCGCCGAGTTCCTGCTGCGCCTTCTCGAGCGGTCCGCGCAGCCCACCCGTCGTGGCCTTGATTTCCTGCAACAACTCCTCGAAGCGACGCCGCAGCGGTTCGTGGGAGATCTCGCGGAGCAGGATCACGCGCCCGATCGGCTGTTCAGCCCGACCGATCGTGCGCACGGCGATGCGCAGTCGCAGCGATACGCCGCCGAGCGAAAGCTCCAACTCTTCGTACGGCGCGCCGGTCGCTTCACCTAGACGCGCTGCGGTGTCGCGCAGCTCGCGAAGCGAGTCGGCACCGAGGACGTCCGCGAGCGCCTTGCCGCGCGGATCGGCGCGCAGGCCGAGGTATTCGCGACCCGGACGATTGACGGCGCGCACGACTCCGGCCGCATCCGCGACGAGCGCGCCGACGGGAATCTCGTCGATCGCGGCTTCGAGGAAGCGGTTTGCCTGCTTCACGTCGTCGAGGAGTCGGTCGTTCTGCAGGCGCAGCCGGTGCAGCTCGACCGCGCGATGCACGAGCTGCTTCAGCTCGTCCGGCTCCCACGGCTTGGTGACGTAGGCGTAGACGTGGCCTTCGTTGATGGCGCGCACCATCGCGTCGCCGTCGGCGTAGCCAGTGAGGATGATGCGCGTCGTGTTCGGATGGCGCTCGTAGACGTGCGCCAGGAATTCGACGCCGGTCATCTCGGGCATGCGCTGATCGGTGATCACCGCCGCGATCGGCGCATTGGCGTCGAGCACGCGCAGCGCTTCGGGCGCGCTCGGTGCAGTCAGGACGTCGTAGTCGTCCTCGAACGTGAACGCCATCGTCTCGAGGATCGCTTCCTCGTCGTCGACGATGAGGATGCGCGCGCGCGCGCTCATCTCCCGCCCGTGAGATCCCGCCCCACTACCACCAAGTGGTGCGGCGCTCGCGCTTGCGGCGGTCGACATCCGCACGAATCTTCTTGCGCTGCTCGACGAGCCGCTCGGGCAGCCGCGCCTTCGCGACCGTGGTCCACGGTCGCACTTCGGCGCCCGAGCGGAACTTCACGAAGCTCCGATAGCCCCAGAGTTCGTGCCGGAACTCCTCCTCGGCGATCTTGATCATGATTGCATCGTCGAGAAAACCGAGTCCGGGTACGGTGTCGGGGATCAGGTCTTCGGGATCCGCGAAGTAGGCGAGCGCGGCCAGCACTTCGGCGCGAGGCGCCTTGGGCAGCTCGTAGTCCTCGTCCTGGATCATCTTGACCAGGTCTTCCAGGACCGTGACGGTTTCCGAAACGAAGGCCGGAATCTTCTTCGTCTCCCGAACGCGGCCGATCAGTTCCTGGACCGCGTGGACGATCTCGCCGGCATCCTGTCCAGCGGCCGTCTTGCGCGCATCGCGAAACAGCTTTCGGAAGTAGGCGACGTCGCTCTCGTCGAGCGAGAAGCTGATCTTGAAGTTCTGCGCCATGAAGCCCTCCCTGCCGCCGCGCGCGGGGCGGGGCGGCGGCACTCTATCAGTACCGCGTGGAATCGATCAAGCGATCTGGTGCGCCTGCCCACTCGCCCTGCCAGCGTTCGAGCACGATCTCGCCGGGGCTCTTTCCCCGCTCGATCAGTTCGTCGAGCGGATCGAGCAGATCGACTGCGCTTGCCGTCGACGGCCCCTGGTGCGACAGACCGCCCCGGGCAATGCCAGCGAGTGCGCGCGCCAGATCGAGCATCGGACCACTCGGAGTCTGCGCGGCGAGCCCCTGTCGCGCGACGTCGAGCTGTACGGCGTCGCGTTGCGCAGGGCTCCATGCAGCCAGCGCGGTCGCCGCGCTGCGCGCGTCGCGGTCGTACAGGATCCCTTGCCACAACGCAGGGACGGCGCCGAGCAGCGCCGCGGGCACCGCGTCGGCGCAGCGCACTTCGAGGATTCGCTTGACGCGCACTTCCGGGAACAGCGTCGTCAGATGGCGATCCCAATCCGTGAGTGTGGCGTGCTCGCCCGCGTGGCCTTCCTTCCAGAAGCGACGGAAGGTCTTGCCTTCCATCGCCTGGTAGTGGCCCTCGCGCACGAGGAAGAACATCGGCACGTCGAGCGCCCACTCGGCGTAGCGCGCGTACCCGAATCCCGGTTCGAACGCGAAGGGCAGCAGGCCGCTCCGATCCGGATCCGTGTGGCGCCAGATCCATGCGCGCCGCGACACGAATCCACTCGGGCGTCCGACGTGCAGGCTCGAGTTCGCGAAGCAGGCCGTGACGATCGGCGTCACCATGAGCGACGCGCGCAGCGCCGCAACCATGTCGGCTTCGTCCTCCCAGTCGAAATTGACCTGCAGTGAAGCCGTGGCGTGCATCATGTCGAGCGCGAGTTCGCCGCGAGTCGGCAGATAGCTGCGCATGATCCGATAGCGCTCACGCGGGATCTGGGTCAGTTCCTTGGTCGGATGGAACGGGTGTGCGCCGAGACCGACGAGTGCGATACCGAGCGGTTCCGCGACGCGCCGCACCAGCGCGAGGTGCTCGTGGATCTCCGCAACGGCCGCGCGCAGCTCGGTATGCGGGCTGCCGTTCTGCTCGACTTGCCCGCCCGGCTCGAGCGAGACGCTGGCGGGACCGTCGAGGCCCAGCACGCGACCGTCCTCGGTGATCGTCGCGAAGCCAGGCTGGTCGGCGATGCTGCGCAGCAGCGCCTCGATGCCGGTCGATCCGTCGTACGGAACCGGGTCGAAGGATCCGAGTCGCAACGCGAGTTTCTCGTGCTCGATACCCAGGCGGAAGCGCGCGCGCGGCTTCTCCCCGGCACGGAAGTACGCGATCAGATCATCCTGCGACTCGATCGGCCGCTCGAGCTCCGCCGAAGCCTTGCGATCGAGCGTCATGGGCTGCGCCTCAGCGCTGCGCGACCTGCGACCTTCACGGAGTGGCGGCCTCTTCGAGGAATCGCAGCAGGAAGTCGCCGAGCGCCCTGCAGATCTCATCCTCTGCGTCCCAGGGGAAGGTGCGACAGGGGCCTTCCGCCTTGCCGCTCCGGAACGGACCGACCAGCGTGACGTCGCCACGCGACTTCACGGTCACGACCCCCGCGTGCCGACCGCGGCGCACCTCGAACTCGACTGCGCGCACGTGCTTCTCATCGAGTCGCAGCGGCGTCACCTCGACGCGCAGATGCGGAGCGCCCGCTTCGGTTGCGGCCGTGTGGAACGCTTCGATGGCGTCATCGACGAGCGAGCGGAGCGACTCGCAGCGCTTGCTCGCTTCGTCCAAGCCGGCGCGGTGAGTCGACTCGCGCGCACCGAGCAGGCTGCCGGCGGCGGCGAGACGGCTCCGCAGATCAGCTTTGGGCGGGGGGGCGCCGTCTTGCATCAGCGCATCGTCGCACAGCAGGACCAACGCGGGTAGACCGATACGAAGCAGTCGCGGGGGTTGCGGGGGCGACCTAAGCGCAGCGCGAGCAGCCCGCGAACTCAGAGGCGGCTACATCGCCTCGTCGGTGGCAATGATCGGCGCGGGGCCGAGTTCGGCTAGCCGGCGATCGCGCGTGACCTTGAACGCCGCCCACTGGCCCTTCGGAATTCGCTCGACGGACGACGCGATGCGCACCCGCGACGGATCGACATACGCGCCGTCCTTGGTCACCCGGAAACAGACATGCGGACCGGTCGCGAGACCGCTCGATCCCACATACCCGATCACCTGCTTCTGCCGGATCGGCTGACCCACGCGCAGGCCCGGCGCATACCGCGACATGTGCGCGTAGTAGGATTCGTAGCCATCGGCGTGCATCACCTTCACAAGACGCCCGTAGCCGCTCATCCAGCCCGCATAGCTGACGACACCATTCGCGACCGACCAGATCGGCGTTCCGACCGGCGCCGCATAGTCGATGCCCGGATGCGGCCGCACCTTGTGCAGGATCGGATGGAAGCGCGCGTGCGAGAATTCCGAGGTGATGCGGCTGAAGTTGAGCGGCGCAGCCAGGAACTGCCCCTGCACCGAGGTGCCATCGGGACGGTAATAGCCGCCGCGCCCCGCCTCGGTCTCGTAGTAGATCGCCTGCAGTTCGCCGCCGCCGCCGTGGTAACGGGCGGCCAGGATGCGGCCGGGACCGAGATTGCGTTCCTGTCCCTTGCCCTGCGGCGCGAAGGTGCGCTCGTACAGGATGCGGAACTGGTCGCCCTGCTGGATGCCGCGGGAGAAATCGAGGTCCCAGGCGAAGATGCCGGCGTATTCGTTCGCGAGGCGACTGTTCTCGGCTCCGCCGAGGTCTTCGATCGCATCGTGCAGGCTCGTCGTCACGATGCCGGCGATCTTCTTCTGCTCGCGGCGCACATCGGCCTCTTCGCGCCACGCGTTCCAGGACTTGCCGTCGTTCTCGAGCCAGTAGTGCTCCGTCTTCGAGACGGTGTAGTGGAACGAGACGAGTACACCCTTCGGGTCGAGCGTGATGCGATAGGCATGCCCGGCCTTCGCGCGCCGGAAATCGTATTTGTCCTTCAGCTCGCGCTGAATCAGCGACACCGTAGTCGGCGCGAGGCCCTGGCCGGCAAGCGACTTGGCGAGCGTGTCGCCGCGCGCGATCTGCCCTTCGACTACGCGTTCGGGCGGCGAAGCGAGCGCCGCCAGAAGCGTGGGCGGCGGTGCCGTGACAGCTTCGGACTTGGGGTTGGTGGCGAGGGCGAGTGCCAGGCTGGTCGATGCGGAGGCGGCGAGGGCGCCACCAGCGAGACTCGCGACCGCTGCGCCCTGACCAGCCGCTACGGGTGAAACGAGGATCGAGTTGACGGCCACTAAGATGGCGACGACACCGACGAGAGCGGTAGCGACATCGGCAATCTTTGCCCGCAACGCGCCGCACGCGACGAGGTGATGTCGCTGGTTTTCTCCAGCTGCACGAGCTGCGCTCAAGTTATCCCCTCCTGCCCCCTGCGCGGCGGGCGCTACGGTTAGCGCATCGGCAAAGGCTCGATCCAACTGTAAGTGACAGTTCGTAATCGGGTTTCCGTTGCGTGGCTCGTTTTCGAGAGCAGTTGCAGAGGAGCTGCCCATCATCGGACCCACTCTGACCCGCAGGCACGCCGCAAACCTCCGGAAACTAAAGTCTGTGGCGGCCCAGATGGCGGGCGTCGGGGTTGTTGCCGGCTGCGCATTCCACCTGGCCGGCCCCACGTTTCCGGACCCCGCGAAGGACCTCAGCGGCGCCGCCAGCCAGCTCCTTTCCCAGGCAATCCAGATCAACACGGTGAATCCGCCCGGCGACGAGCGCCCGCTGGCCGAGCTGCTCGTCTCGGTTGCGCGCCGGGAAGGCCTCGAGGCACGCGTGATCGAGACGCCGTCACAGGGGTCCAAGCCCGGGCGCGCCGCGGTCTGGGCTCGTCTGCCTGGCACCGGCAAGCGCCCTCCTGTGGTGCTGTTGTCCCATCTCGACGTCGTCCCAGCCGAGCCGAACGGCTGGGCGGTCGATCCGTTCGGCGGACTCGTAGCGGGCGGCTACGTGGTCGGGCGCGGTGCACTCGACGCCAAGGGCCTCGCAGTCATCGACCTGCTCGCGATGGCGACCCTCGCGCGCCGCGATGTCGAGCTGTCGCGCGACGTGATCCTGCTCGCCACGCCCGACGAGGAAACCGGCGGCCGCGACGGCGCCGGCTTCATCGCACAGCGTCACAAGGATCTGCTGCGCGGCGCCGAGTTCCTCCTCACCGAGGGCGGCGGGATTCTGCTCGGGAGCGAGGGAGCGCCAAACGTGTGGGGCGTCGCGGTCGCCGAAAAGGCGCCCTGCTGGACACGCCTGACCGCGAGGGGAACGGCGGGGCACGCTTCGACCGGCGGGCTCCACGGTCCGGTTCCCCGCCTGGTCGCGGCGCTCGAACGCTTGCGACGGATGCAGACCGAAGTGCGCGTGGTTCCCGAAGTGGCGCACATGTTCCGCGAACTCGCGCCACTCGCCGAAGCCGAGGATCGCGCCGGACTCGCCAACCTCGGGGATGCGCTCGCGAACGACGCCGAGTTCCGGCGTCGCTTCCTCGCGGACGACTCGCGCGCCGCGCTGGTGCGCGACACGATCGCGGTGACGGTGCTGAAAGCGGGCTCGTCGCCCAACGTCGTTCCCGAGGAAGCGCGCGCTGATCTCGACGTGCGCCTGCTACCCGACGAGCGTTGCGACGAGTTCCTCGAGCAACTGCGCGACGTCGTAGCCGACCCGAGCATCCGCATCGACCCGATCCTCGCGTTCGAGACGCGGAGTTCTCCGTCCGACACGGAACTATTTCGTGCGATCGCAAGCGTCGCGCACGAAATCGACCCGGGAGCGCTCGTGCTGCCCCGCGTGATCGCCGGATTCACGGACGCCCACTACTTCCGCGATCTCGGGATCGTCTCGTATGGCTTCGTGCCGCGCTGGCTCCCGCCGAGCGAAACCCGCGGCATCCACGGCCCCAACGAGCGCGTCTCGGTCGATAACATGGAACGCGGCATCCAAGCCACCGCGAAGATCCTCGAAGCCCTCGGCCGGTAGAGGGAGAGGTGCCGGGCGTCAGGTTATTTTTTGTCAGGTTATTGAGCAATCCGGTGGGTATGCGTCGGTTTACCGAATATCCTTACAAAAAATAACCTGACGCCCGGCACCGGTTCTCGCGGTTAGCGAAGCGTCTCGATCGCTGCGTGGAGCGTTTCGAAGAGCGGCTCGATCTGGTCGAGTTCGAGGCATGAGAACGCGACGCGGATGTCGGTGGGACTCGTTGCGATCAGGCCGATCTGGTGCTTGTCGAGCAGGTGCAGCCGCAGCTTCTCGGCATCGACGCCCTTCACCTTCACGCACATGAAGTAGCCACTGTTGAACGGATAGGGATCGAAGGTCGCGCGAAATTCCGGGCGATTGACGACCTCGTACACCCGCGTCGCACGAGCCCGCAACGTCTCGGCCTTTTCCTTTCGTTCCGCGGCGATCGACGAGGTCTCGAGGGCCCGCTCGACCAACGTCTGCGAGAGCATCGGGCTGTTCGAGAGCGCACCACGGATCGCGCCGCGCGTCTTGGCGTCGAGCACGTCGCACACGACCTCTGCACTCGCGGGATCGCCGGGCCCGAAGGTGATGAAGCCGCAGCGCAGACCCCACGCGAACAGTTCCTTGGTGGCGCCGTCGAGTTTCACCGCGAGCAGGTTCGCGTGGCGACCCGCCTGCTGGCCAAAGAG
>JANLTC010000389.1:0-8142 GCA_031362725.1 Deltaproteobacteria bacterium
TCTCGTAGAGGATCGTCAGCGCCAGCACCTTGCCGATGCCGGGTACGGAGCGCAGCCGGTGGAACGCATCGACCTCGATGGACTTGCGCACCGCGGGATCGGGGAAGTGCTCGAGAAGCCCGTCGCGGTTCGCTGGATAGGCGATGCGCTTGCCGAAGGGCGCGAGGTTGTACTGCTGGTTGGTCATCTGGATGTGGGCGAGCAGCTGGCCGCGCTTGCGGACGAGGTGCAGGCGTCGGCGCAGCAGATCGCGGGTCGCACGCATGCCGGCCGGGTACACGTAGGCTTGTGGCAGCATCCCGCTGCGCAGCAGCATGGCGATCTTCTGCGCGTCGATCTTGTCGTTCTTCGCCTTGCCGCCGTGGATCGCCTTCATGTAGAGCGCGTGGCCGAGGATGAAGGCGATGCCTTCGGCGGCGGAGAGGTCGGCGAGTCGGTACCAGGTGAAGATGCACTCGACGGCGACGACGAGGTCGTCGCGATACGGAGCGACTACTTCGAGAAACGCCTCGGGGTTCGAGGGAAGGTTCTTGTGCACGAGTACTTGGCCGTCGCGATCGAGGATGCAGACGTACATCGTCTTGGTGTGGAGATCGATGCCGCAGTAGTGGCGGTGCTGGTTCGTGTGGAATCGCATTGGTTCTCTCCCTGCGCGGATGCGCATGTTTTGGATCTGGCATCCATCCTACTCTGATTGGAGTAGGCGGAGGGCGAGGCCTCGGATGAGAATCAAGGCGCTGCACCTGACACGGCCCAGCGCTACCGCATCGTGGCGAGGTGCCGTCTCGCGGAGTAGGGTCTGCAGCGATCGGTGCTCGGCGGCCGATGGGCTGCGCAGGTGATCACCGAGCCGCCAGGCCGCACTGGAAATGCAATAGTTCATACTCGCGCACGGTGTCACGCGGACTGAGGCAGGAGGTTGGGATGAAACTGAGTTGGGAAGCGAACAGGATGCAGGCTCTGCGCGCGGGTCAGATCTGGTCCCAGCATGGTCGTCCGGTTTGAA
The DNA here is from genome assembly GCA_031362725.1 of Deltaproteobacteria bacterium. GTDB lineage: Bacteria > Myxococcota_A > UBA9160 > UBA9160 > PR03 > PR03. Next base: position 1,007 of record JANLTC010000389.1, read on the forward strand.
CTGAGGGGGGCGCCATGATGACGCGGCGAACCTTTGTCATCCCCGCAAAGTTGGCCGCTCTCGGCGTGGTCTTTCTCACCCTGGCCCTAGTCGCGATGGCTTCGACAGCTTCGGGCCAGGAGGTGAAGCGGTCTTCTGGGAGCGACGCGCCTCGAGTCCGACGTACGGCGCCGGCCGATGCTGCCGGCGTTGCGGCACGCCAGAGCTTCCTAGAAATGTTCGCTCGAGCATACTTTCCCGGACGAACTGGCCAACTCCTGATCGTGCCACGTGAAGGCGATTTCATAACGCGGCCTGACCCGGACGTCGCGTACATGCACGGTTCGCCGTGGGCGTATGACGTCTCGATTCCGCTGATGTTTGTGGGGCCCGCAGTAAGAACCGAGGTGTACTCGATGCCGGTCGTGCAGCAGGACGTTGCACCAACGCTCGCGGCGGCGCTCGGTGTGTCAATGCCCCCAACTGCGACAGGCCGAGTACTGCCGGTCTTGCGGCCTGGTTTTGCTCGACCGCGCGTTGTCTTTGTGCTCGTTCTAGATGGTATGCGGCGCGATTACTTCGATCGGTACGCCGATTTGATGCCGACGCTTTCCGCGCTGCGCCGGCGCGCCGCATGGTTCAGTCAGGCGTATATGAACGTTCTGCCCACGAACACCGCCGTCGGACACGCGACGATCGCAACGGGTGCCGGTCCGGGTATCCACGGTGTCACGGGCAACAACGTTTATGACCGCCTCCACCGACGCCGCCAAGACTTTTTCGCCGGGATGATTCCGCAGGCTCTGATGGCATTGACGCTTGCGGACGTATGGCAACTGGCGACGTCAGGCCGCGCGATCGTCCTGGCGCAGGGAAGCATCGACCGCGCGGCGACGCCGCTCGCCGGACATGGCGCGTGTCAGCCGAATGGCGCGCCGGTCGTGCTCGTTAGTTACGACGAGACGACGGGTACCTGGCACTCGAACCCCGATTGTTTCCGGCTGCCTGATTACTTGAAAGATCTCAATGCGAGTGCACTGTGGTCAGCGGACAGCGAGTGGCTGCATCACAGAATCGATTCGCCTGCGGCGGTGCGTCGTTCGGCGCGCTTCCCCGCCTTCGAAGCCGACGCAATGATCGCCATGATTGAACATGAGCCGCTGGGCGAAGACGATGTCGCAGACCTTCTTCTGCTGAACTACAAAGGCGCGGATTTCGTGGGGCACCCGTACGGGCCGGATTCGGACGAGCTGCGCCTCACACTGGGCGAAATGGACCGCAATCTGGCGCGAATCATCGACGCGCTCGAGGCCAAGGTTGGAAAGGACTATCTCCTGGCGGTGACCGCGGACCATGGCATGCCCTCCGCACCGCCGGAGCGCCGGCACCTGGCGCCCGCGGTTGTAGACCTGCTGCATCAGAAATTCGATCCACTGGCGAAGCAGCTCGTCACATCCTACGAACCAGAAAACGCGCAGATGTTCGTCGATGAGGACCGGCTGTTGGATCTCGGCTTGACCTTGACGGACTTGGCTCGTTTCCTCGAAGCGCAGCCGTTTGTTTTTGCGGTCTTCACCCACGACGACGTGCGGCGCGCAGCTGACGCGCCAAAGCCTGTGACGCCGTAGCGTAGGCACACAAAGTACAAATAGAGCCGGCCTAACAACCGGTTGCAGCGGGTTCCATGCGGGCCAAGCCACGAGGTAACCAGCCCATGATTGCATTCCGTGTTCTTCTGGGCGCGATCTTCGCGACCGTCGTTGTCTATACGTCGGTCGTGATTGCCAACCACGGGATGGGTCTGTTCCCGGTGTTCTTTGATGACATCGCCAAGATGGAGTGGCCCGGGCAGTTCAACATGGACTTCTCGGGCTTCTTGCTGCTGTCGGCGTTCTGGCTGGCCTGGCGCCATCACTTCTCACCCTTCGGCCTGGCCTTGGGGCTGGTGGGCCTTTTCGGAGGAGTTCCAGTACTCACTACCTACCTTCTCGTCGCGAGCTTTACCGTCAATGGCGACGCCAGTGCCCTCCTTCTGGGACAGTCCCGGGCGAGAGCCTAGGTTGCATCCCGTGACGAAGAAGAAGTCGAGCGTTCTCCCCCGAGGCCGCTTCGCCCGCCGCCTGACAGGCGCTGCAGCTGACACCAAACAGCTTGTTCAGTTGGATCCACAGCGGCATTCTGGCGGCGAGCGACTCAGTTCCAGCGTTGGCGATCAGCGCTGTTTGGTGAAGCTGAGCGCCGATCCGTTGGGCGGGGCTAGATCATCCTGCGCGAGCCGACGAGGACTCGAGATGAAGATCAGGGAGCTCGAGCGGCATGAGATCCGCAACATCTGGTCGATCGATCGCGCCGAGGTGGTCGACAGGGTCTATTGCCGCGCGGGCAAGGAACTCGTTCTGAAGCCCGAACACCACGACGTGCAGGGCTGGCCACCGGGCGAGCCGGAACTCTACGGTCCGATTCTGCTCGATTGCTTCGATCACGGCGGGACGTTCTACGGGGCTTTCGATGGCGAGATCTTGATCGGCGCAACGGTGCTCGAGAGCCGTTTCATCGGGCCAGACAAAGATCAGCTCCAGCTGAAGTTTCTTCATGTGAGCCGACGACACCGCCGCGCGGGCCTCGCTCGCGCTCTCTTCGACAAGGCTGTGGCAAAGGCCACGGGACTCGGCGCCCGTCGGCTGTACATCTCCGCCACGCCGTCGGAGAATACGGTGCGCTTCTATCTCCGCCGCGGATGTCGCGTGACGGACGATGTCGACGCCGCCCTGTTCGAGCTCGAGCCCGAGGACATTCACCTCGAGTTCCGCATTCCGGTCTGAATCGGGGAGATTCGTCGTCGTCGCCCAACACCAATGAGAACTCTCCCTGTCGAGTGGGCAAACAAGTCCCGCTGACCGCAGTTGCAAGCAGTCGAGACGCGATGTCGAGAGAGGGAGCGATCGCGCGCGTCGAGTCAAGCGTGTGAGCTGCCGGATCTTCGAGCTCATGACGGTTTCCTGTTCGTGCTCCGGGGCGCACGGGGACTACGCAGTCTGGTTCGAGCTCGATCCCGGTACTCCGCTCTTGGCCAACGGTCGCGACCCGGAGGCGCGCGGATTCGACGCGAGCAACTTCAATCTGCTCGGTCAGTCTTGGGGCGGATCCTCGCGATCGAGTACGCGCTCCAGTATCAGCAGCAGCTGAAGGGACTCGTCATCTCCGACATGATGGCCAGCGCAGCGGCGTACGACTACTTCGTCGAGACGGTGTTGCTGCCGGCCATGGACCCCCGCGCGTTCGCGGAACTCAAGCGCCTCGAAGCGGCGCGCGCTACGACACGATGGACACCGCGCACAGGGAGAAGCTGGCGAGCTTGGCGAAGAAGAGGCGCTACCTCTACTGCCCGAACGGCAGCCACCTGGCGATCTACGACGACCAGAAGATCTGCGTCGAGGGCGCGATTCAATTCTTCCGCGACGTGGAAGCCCGTCGCGACGGATCCGCCATCGGCTGGCCTCCCGAAAGGACTGCGGAGTGTTGCAGCGAGTGGGACTTCTGACGGCCGGGACGCTTGCGGCTCTCGTGCTCAGCGAGCTCGGTCTCGGGCTGCTCGCGCCCCAGGTGATGATGACTCCGCGCGTCTGGCACTTCGACGCCGACACCGGCTGGGCGAATCTGCCGGGCGCGCGTGGACGGCTGGTGTCGCCGGAGTTCAACGTCGAGTTCGCGATCAACGGCGAAGGGCTGCGGGGACCCGAGACCACGCTCGAAAAGCCCGCGGGTGTGCGTCGCGTCGCGATTTTCGGCGACTCGTTCGCGCAGGGCTGGGGTGTAGACGAGGCGGACACGCTGCGGGCCCGGCTCGCAGCGCGCCTGCGCGAGCGGAGCCGTGCGCCGATCGAGGTGTTGAACTTCGGTGTCGCTGGCTACGGGAGTGACCAGTCGCTGCTCGCGTTCCGCAAGGTCGGCAGGCGCTTCGACCCCGATGTCGTGGTGCTCGTGGTGTATGGCAATGATCTGGCGGACAACACCAGTGATTTTGGCAATGGCGGCGGCGGGCGTCTCGTGCCGAAGCCGCGCTTCACGCTCGCGCCAGACCGCCGGCTGCGGACCGTCGGCGTTCCGGTAGAACCCATCGCGAGCTGGGATTCGCCGCACTTTGCGAGCGCGGCGTGGTTCGCGCGCGTGGGTGCGGATCTGGTACGGCGGAGCCACGTCAAGACGCTCGTGTCGCGCGCATGGAAGTCGGCCGACCTCTGGCAGACGGCGGCATACTACGAGCGCATCTACGCGCGACAGCCATCCGCTGCGACGCGCGAGGCCTGGGTCGTCACGGAGGCCGTGATCACCGCGTTCGATGAAGAGGCGCGGACCGCGGGTGCGCGATTCATTCTTCTCTACGCGTCGGATGCGATCGAGGTAGATGGTGCGTCGTGGGATCTCGCCCGCGAAACGGCCGGCTTCGGCGATGCGCTGGACGCCGGTCATCCGAGCCAGGAGCTCGCGCGTATTGCACGTGCGCACGAGATTGCGTTCGTGGACCTGCGCCCATTGCTTCGCAGCGAGGCACAGCGCGGGCCGTTCTTCTTCCAGGAGCGACATTGGAACGCTGCAGGCCATGCGCTCGCGGCCGACGCGCTGGCTGCCGTGATCGTCCCGTGACGGGGGACCGCGGCCGCCGGGGTCGACGCGTGCTCGTTTGGTCGAGGTTCGGCGCCTTCGGATGCGCGCGATGGTTCTGATTTCACCCGTCGGACAAACTATGCGAGGATGCCTGCATGCGTGAAACCCGCCGGCTCGCGTTGCTCTTCGCACTCTGTGGACTCGGACTCGTCCTCGGCGGCAACCCGGCCCAGGCGAGCTTCCACATGATGAAGGTGGTCGAGGTGTTCCCCGGCACCGCGGCTGCACCCAACGCGCAGTATGTGGTCTTGCAGATGTACGTTCCGAGCCAGACCCAGGTCAACGGCCACAGCGTCATCCTCTCGGATGCCAGCGGCGCCGTGATCACGACGTTCCCGTTCACCGGCAACCTCAGCACCGGCACGACGCAGGCGAAGATCCTGATCGCGACGCCGGAGGCCGTGAGCTTCTTCGGAGTCGGCGCCGACCGCACGATGACTGCGAGCCTGCCGCTGGCCGGTGGCAAGGTGTGTTTCGACATGATCGACTGCGTGGCGTGGGGCAACTACGCGCCGCCAGTCTCCGACACCGCAGTCGGCACGCCGTTCAACTCGGACGCGTCGCCGGTCGCAGCGCAGCCGGGACGCGGCCTGGTGTTGGGAAAGGCGATCCGGCGACGCCTCGACATCGCGGGTGGCGCCACCACGCTCGAAGCGGGTGACGACACCAACAACAGCGCCAACGACTTCGTGTTCGGTGCGCCGGCGCCTCGCCGGAACTCCGGTCAAGCCGGCTCCGTACCGGCTTCGATCTGCGGCAATACGGCGATCGAAGGACTCGAGAACTGCGACGACGGCGGAATCCAGAGCGGCGATGGCTGCAGCGCCACCTGCATCGACGAGTTCTGCGGCGACCTCATCACCAACGACTTGGACGAACTCTGCGACGACGGCAACATGACCTCCGGCGACGGCTGCGATGCCAACTGCACGCCCACCGGATGCGGCAACGGAATCATCACTGCGGGCGAGGCCTGCGAGCCGCCCAACGCGGGTGTGTGCGATCTGACCTGCCAGCCGGCGAACGACATCACGCCGGTGGACTGGACGACACCGACCCTTGGCGCGGCCGGCGCTCGCGTTGCGACGCTGCAGTCGATCGCGGCGCCGCAGATCGGCAGCGCGGATCTTTCGGGCGCGAACTTTTCCGCGGCGCCGCTGTCGGCGAGTGCAGAGACGATCGGCTACGGAACTTCGTCCGATTGGAACTTCGCTCTCTCGCAGCGGGCGGAGTCGATTCTCGTCTACGCCGTCGGCTGGCGCGGGATCGAGGGCGGCGTCGACCCGGTCAGCTACGACTTCGACTCGGTTTTCACGATCCTCTCGGGTTTCGAAGGGGCTGTGGTCGAGAACGCAGGCAAGCGGCTCGTGCTCGCTGCGGATGCGTTCTACAGCGGCATTCTCCAATTCGGGGGGCCGATCAGCAGCGTGACGCTCGACGTGAACTCGATCGCCAGCTCGCAGCAGGCGATGACCTTCGCGCTCGTTCCCGAACCCTCGGATGCGATGGCCATCGCGCTCGGGACGCTCGTCGCGCTGAAGCTTCGCGCCGGACGGCGTCGCCGCTGAAGTCTCGCTTCCGCAGGACTCTCCTCGGATTGTTCGGCGCTGTGCCGTTGGCTCTGGTCTGTCTTGCCTCGGTGTCGGCTCCCGCGGCCGCAGTGACCTGCGCAGCGCCAGCGAGCATCGGCGACGGATGGGACATTGCGACGCCGGACGCGTCGGGCTTCGACGCCGCGGCGCTCTGTCGGACGCTCGCCGCTGTCGCGGCGGGCGACGCGAACCTCCACGGTGTCGTCATCGAGCGCCACGGTCGCCTGGTCGCGGAGCTCTACCGGAGCGGACCCGATCTCTCGATCAACTTCTTGTATGGGCTCTGGCATCCGTTCGCGGCCGACGTCGCCTTTGGACCGACCACGCGACACGACATGCGTTCGATCAGCAAAAGCGTCGTCGGCTTGCTGGTGGGCGTCGCGATGCAGCAAGGAAAGATCGCGAGTCTCGCGACACCTGTGCTCGAGTTCTATCCGGAGTACGCGAGCTTGCGTTCGCCGGAGCGCGACGCCATGCACCTCGAGCACTTGCTGACGATGAGCAGTGGGCTCGAATGGGACGAAGGCTCGCTGCCGAATGACGAGACGCGCCTCTACTGGGATTGGACGCCGTACCGGTACGTGCTCAGTCGCCCGCTGATCGCCGTGCCAGGCGCGCTGTGGAACTACAACTCCGGCGCAACGGCGGTGCTTGCGGACATCCTCGTTCGCACGAGCGGCAAGCCATTGCAGGAACTCGTCCGCACGGAACTCTTCGCGCCGCTCGGGATCACCGACTGGGAGTGGGTTGCCGATCCGCATGGTCGCGATCTCGCATTCACCGGGCTGCGGATGCGACCACGCGATCTCGCGAAGCTCGGGCGCATGGCGCTCGACCACGGCCAGTGGCGCGACAAGCAGCTCGTGCCCGCAGAATGGATCGCGGAGTCGCTGCGCCCGC
>JANLTC010000014.1:0-7434 GCA_031362725.1 Deltaproteobacteria bacterium
GGTTATTCGAGGCATCGGCGCGGACCGGCCGAGTCGCTCAACAACCTGACAAAAAATAACCTGACGCCCGGCACCCTCATGGCACCGCCATCACGCGGCGTCGCGGTTGCGAGCGCCCGCGAGCCACGCCGCGTAGGTGAAGGCGAGGAAGCGATCTACGCCGCGCACGATGTTGCGCGTGCGCAGCGAGTGGAACACCTCGAAGGCGTGCTGCGCGTGCGGAAGCTCCGCATAGCAGACCGGCGCCTGCGACGCGCCGCGCAGCAACGCGGCGAAGTGCTGCGCATCGCGCACCGGCACCAGCGAGTCGAGCGCGCCGTGGATCACGAAGAACGGCGGCGCATCGGAGCGCACGCGGCTCATCGGCGACGCGCGCTCGAAGGCAGCCGGATCGTCTGCGAACTTCTTCTTGATCACGACGCGCTCGGCGAAACGCTGAAAGCTGCGCTTCGGATCGAGACGCTGGCGATCCGTGAAGTCATAGACGCCGTAGAACGGAACCGCGGCCTGCACGCGGGTATCGACGGATTCGAAGCCGGGCTGGTACTCGGGGTCGTTCGCGGTGAGCGCCGTGAGTGCGGTGAGGTGCCCGCCGGCCGAGCCGCCGGTCACAGCCAGGAAGCTGGCGTCGCCGCCATACTCTTCGATGTGTTCACGGATCCAGCGGATCGCGAGCTTCACATCGACGAGGTGTTCGGGGAACGTCGCCTTCGGCGACAGCCGGTAGTTCGCCGCGACGCACACCCATCCGCGCGCGGCGAGATGATGCAGCAGTGGCAGCGCCTGCTGGCGCTTGTGGCCGATCGTCCAGCCGCCGCCGTGGATCTGCAGCAGCACGGGTGCGCCGGAGACGGCGTCGCGCGGAGTGTAGACGTCGAGCAGGTGGCGCTTGCCCGCGCCGTCGGCGTAACGGATGTCGTGCACGACGCGCACAGCGGGGTGGCCGAAGCGGAACGGATTCACCATGCGCCCGTTCGGCTCGAAGGCGTCGCGCAGCTTCGCCGCGCTCGGAGCCGCTGCTTCGCGATAGCCGGCGCCGAGGCCGCTCCGCAGCGCGGCTTCGATTTCGCCCTCGGAGCGACGCGCCACCGGCACCATCGCGAGCAGCGCGGCCCACGAAGCAATGGTGATGCCGAGCCCCAGCCAGCCCGGCCACGCGGCGAGCGCGCCGGCCCAGACAAAGAACAGCGTCGCCGCGAGCTGCCAGGCGAAGTGATGCGCGACCAACTCGCTGGTGAGCCAGCCTGCGAAAAAACTGGGCGCCGCGAGCAGGCTGTTTGCCGGTCGCGGCAGGTAGGCGTTGAACGTGAACAGCGCGCCCACGATCGTCACGAGCAGGAAGAGCCAGGGGGAAGACATGGCGGCAGCCTAGCCCGATCCCGTCACGAAACGCCGGCTCGCACCCAACAAGTTGACGCCGGGCTCCTCTCTACTTCTAGGTCTCGCGGCGCGGCAGCGCGGCGAGTGCCTTGTCCGCTCCCGCGACGATCAGCGCGTCCGAGTCCTTCAGCACCGCGTCGGGATCGGGCGGGACGTGCACCGCCTCGGTGAGCGCACAGCGCACGGCGATCACCTGGATGCCGAGTTGGCTGCGCGGCGCCACCGTGCGCAGCGAGTGCCCCACCCACGCGGCCGGAATCGCGATCTCCTGGATCGACTGGCCTTCGCCGAGCGGCATGTAGTCGAGCACCTCCGAAGTGCCCATCCGGTGCGCCAGCCGCACGCCGGCCTCCTTCTCGGGAATGATCACCTCGGTGACACCGAGCGCGTTGAGCGCACGCCCCTCGGTGTCGCTCGCTGCCTTCACATAGAGGTTTCGCACGCCGAGATCGCGCAGTGCGACGGTCGCGAGAATGCTGGCCGCGAGGTTCTGGCCCATGCTGATCACTGCGGCGTCGACGTCGGCAACGCCAGCGCCGCGCAGCACCACCGGATCGGTGGCGTCACCCTGCACCGCGCGACTGACGAACTCGGCGTGGCGATCGACGAGCGCGCCGTTCGACTCGATCGCGATCACCTGATGTCCGAGTTCTTCGAGCGTGCGCGCCACCCACGAGCCGAACTTGCCGAGGCCGATCACCGCGTAGCGACTCATTGCATTTCCTTCACGCTGGTCCCGTCAGCCGACCAGCACGTCTTCGCGGCCGAGACGATAGGGCTGCTTGCGTCGACTGCGCCGCGCCATCGCCTGGAGTGCGCCGAGCGGCCCCACACGACCGAGGAACATCAGCAGCACGATCAGCACGCGACCGGGCGGCGACAGATCGGCGGTCTTGTTCATCGAGAGCCCCACCGTGCCAAGCGCGCTCTGCGCTTCGAAGACCAGGTGCACGAAACTCTCCCGGTCCCTCACGATGTTCTCGCCGGGGATCTCGGTGAACAGCAGCGCGAACACGAACGCGAAGAGCAGCAGCATCGCGCCGACCGCGAGACCGACCGCGCGCTGCACGGTCGCCTCGGGAACCGAGCGGTTCGCGAAGGACACGTCGATCTTCCCCCGCAGTCGCGCAACGAAGAGCAGCGCGAGCAGCGCCGCGGTGGTGGTCTTCACGCCGCCCGCCGTCGAACCCGGTGAGCCGCCGATCCACATCAGCGCCAGCGTCAGCACCAGCGACGGGTTCGAGATCTGCTCGTAGTCGACCGCATTGAAGCCCGCGGTGCGCGGCGTCACCGCCATGAACGCCGCGTTCGCGACGCTCGCGCCGAGTCGGTGACCCGCGAGCGTGTGGTTCCATTCGAAGAACAGGTAGAGCGGTGTCGCGCCGGCGATCAGCAGCGCGGTGGTGATGAGCACCAGCCGCGTGTGCAGCGTCACGCGCCGGCGACGGCCGCGCAGCCGCGCTTGTAGATCCTCGAAGACGAGGAAGCCGAGACCGCCCGAGATGATCAGCAGCGCGATCACCGCGAGTACCGGCAGATCGTCCACCGAGCCGGCGAGGTTGTCGCGGAAGGTCGAGAAGCCGGCGTTGCAGAACGCAGAGATCGCGTGGAAGACGGCCGGCCAGACGGCGCCCGCATTGCCGAGCGTGTCGCGCCAGCAAAGCCACAGCAGCACCGCGCCGACGGCTTCGATCGCGAACGTCACGCGCACCACCGAGCGGATCAGCGCGCGCGGGCCGCCTTCCGGCATCAGCACGGTCGGACCCGCCGCGACCTCTTCGACTTCGAGCGACATGCGCCGCCCGAGCGCCGCGACCGCCAGCGCGGCGAGCGTCACGATGCCGATGCCACCGAGCTGGATCAGCCCGAGCAGCCAGAGCTGGCCGAGAAAGGTCATTCGACTCGATACGTCGAGCACCGAGAGACCCGTCACGCACACCGCGCTGGTGGCCATGAACAGCGCGTCGACGAAGCCCGCACGCTCGCCGATCCAGAGGCCCGGCAGCACCAGGAATCCAGCCGTACCGAACGCGATCAGCGCGGCGAACGAGCCGACCAGCAGCTGCGGCGCCGACAGGTCGAATCGCCCGCGACCCGAGTCGCGCGCGATTCCGCCGGGGCGCCTGCTCGCTGCCACGGCGGCACTCTAGCGGCTAGGCATCCTTCGGCTGGAGCGACTCGAAGCGTTCCGCTGCGTCCAGGTAGCCTTCGACCAGCTGCAGGATCACGTCGCGCACGGATCGCTCTTCGTTCATCAGACCGACGACCTGCCCGACTGGATTGAACGCGACGGACTGCGCCTTGGCCGCGTACTGATTGGTGCGCGACACCGCGTCGGCGGTGACCATGAACTGCAGCGGCATCCCGAGCGGCTTCGGATTCTCCGGCTTCTCCCATGCCTCGGTCCAGTCATTCTTGAGCATCCGGCACGGTTTGCCGGTCCACGAGCGCGAGCGGACCGTGTCGTGGCTGGTCGCCGCGAGCAGCGACTGCTTCGCGGCCGGCGCCGACTCGGCCTCTTCGACCGTCAGCCACAGCGAACCTGTCCACACGCCCTGCGCGCCCATCATCATCGCGGCTGCCATCTGGCGGCCGTCGCCGATGCCGCCCGCCGCGAGCATCGGTAGCGGAGCCACCGCGTCGACCACCTGGGGCCACAGCACGATGCTGCCGATGTCGCCGGTGTGGCCGCCGCCCTCGCCGCCCTGCGCGATCACGAAGTCGACGCCCGCGGCCTTGTGCGCGAGCGCGTGCTTCACACTGCCGCACAGCGCGCCGACGAGGCGACCCGAAGCCTGGATCTCCTTGATGACGTCGGCCGGTGGCGTGCCGAGCGCGTTCGCGACGAGCTTCACCTTCGGGTGCTTCAGCATCGCCTCGATCTGCGGGCCGGCGGTGGCGGCCGTCCAGCCGAGCAGCTCGCGTGCGTGCGTGCCCTCGGGCAACTCGGGAACGCCGTGCTCGGCGAGCAGTCGCTTCGCGAATGCGCGGTGCTCGGGCGGAATCATCTCGCGCAGCTTCGCCTCGAGCGCCGCGGGATCGTCCATCCCCTTCCCCTCGTACTTGCCGGGGATCACGATGTCGACGCCGTACGGCTTGTCGCCCACGTGCTCGTCGATCCACTTGAGTTCGATCTCGAGCTGCTCTGCAGTGAAGCCAACCGCGCCGAGCACGCCGAGTCCGCCCGCATTCGACACCGCCGCCACCACGTCGCGGCAGTGGGTAAACGCAAAAATGGGGAACTCGATGCCGAGCCGATCACAGAGGGGCGTGCGCATGGGATCTCCTGAGGACGACAGGCAGCCAGCCGACAGGCAGGGCCTCTCAGTTCACCTTATCGCGAAATTGAAACGTGTTCTAGTACGAGGAGGAATGCGCGCGACCCTCGCGTGCACCGTGCGGCACGCGAGGGTCGCTGTTGCGGAACTCGTTCCAAGTTTCTGGCCGAGGCTGCGCGCCGATCGACCCTGCCGCCAGACCGACTAGTTCGTCGGGACCCGCTGCTGCCAGCCCGGGTCGAAGCGGTTCACCCGCATCTTCACGGAGTAGCTGTCGTGCCAGCGACTCCATTCGGAGCGATCGACCGTCGGCCACGCCGGCGGGTTGGGCATGCTCGGATCGGCGGGCCCACCCGGGGTGACCACGAACTCCTGGCGGTTCGCGACCCACGGCTTGGGCGCGAGCGACACCTTTGCCGAGAGATCCAGCGGATTGTGGTAGTTGCTCGTGACCGGGTAGGGACCCATCCACGCCGCGGCCACGATGGGGCTCGCGAGTGCCAGACCGATAGCCAACGTGATCAGACGCGTCGTGAAGCGCATTGCCAGATCCTTCCAAGTTGGAGATGAATGCCTGAGCCAACGAGATGCGAGAGCGCACCCCCGTCAATTGCTAGCAGAGCTGAGCTGAATCCGACACGGTCCCGAGCCGACGCAAACGTGGAGAAGAGGGGAGAAGAGGGACGGTCCTCAACGAGGACGGGCTGAGGACTTTGGGGACACACCTCGGCGAAGCCTGTCCCACGAGTCCTAGTCGAGGCCGCTTGGAAGACCCTGCCCCTTCTCCTCGCAACGTCTCCGAGAACGCTCGCGAGTTGCCGCCGAGCAACGCGTAAGAGCCCAGCAACGCGGAGACAGCGCCTGCGGTGCCTTCGATCACTCCGAGTGGGAGTGCACGCGCCTCAGCCGGTGCGACCCTGGATGCCGTCGATGCGGGCCAGCAGCAGTTCGCTGTGAAGCTTCAGCACCTTGGGCAACGTGGGGCCGAGCTTCTCGAAGAACTCGCCGTAGGAGAGGATCTCATTCCTCCACTCGTCGAGGTCGATGTTGGTGGCTTCGTCGACCTGCTCGGAGGGGATGTTGAGGCCGGAGAGATCGAGATCGCCCGCCTTCGGAACCCATCCGAAGAGTGTCTCGTGGCCGCCGACGCGAAGCCGTGCGCGATCAACGATCCACTTCAGCACGCGCATGTTCTCGCCGAAGCCGGGCCACAGGAACTTCCCGTCCGCACCACGGCGGAACCAGTTGACGAGGAACATTTTCGGCGGGTTGGTGATCTTCGATTGCATCGCCAGCCAATGCTGGAAGTACTCGCCCATGTCGTAACCGGAGAAGGGCAGCATCGCGAACGGGTCGCGGCGCACCACACCCACCTCGCCAACCGCGGCGGCTGTCGTCTCCGAGCCGAGCGTCGCGCCGAAGAACACACCGTTCAGCCAGTTGAAGGCCTGCATCACCAGCGGAACCGTCGTCGCGCGGCGGCCTCCGAAAATGATGGCGCTGATCGGGACGCCCTCGGGGTCGTCATAGAACTTTGAAAGGCAGGGGTTGTTCGTCGCCGGAGCGGTGAACCGCGAGTTCGGGTGCGCCGCCTTCTCGGTCGACTTCGGCGTCCAGTGGTTGCCCTTCCAGTCGATCAGCTCGGGCGGCGGCGGGCCGTCCTTGCCCTCCCACCAAACGTCTCCGTCCGGTGTACGCGCGACGTTCGTGTAGATGGTGTCGCGCATGATGGTCTTCATCGCATTCGGGTTGGACTCGTGGCTCGTGCCGGGCGCGACGCCGAAGTACCCGAACTCCGGGTTCACCGCGTAGAGGCGCCCGTCCTCGCCGACGTGCATCCACGAGATGTCGTCCCCGACGGTCCAGATCTTCCAACCCTTGAAACGCGCGGGCGGGACCATCATCGCGAAGTTCGTCTTGCCGCAAGCGCTCGGGAACGCCGCCGCCACGTAGGTAACCTCGCCCTCGGGACGTTCGACGCCGAGGATCAGCATGTGCTCGGCGAGCCAACCTTCCTTCTTGCCGAGGTAGCTGCCGATGCGGAGCGCGAGGCATTTCTTGCCGAGCAGCACGTTGCCGCCGTAGCCAGAACCGACCGACCAGATCGTGTTGTCTTGCGGGAAGTGGCAGATGAAGCGCCGCTCGGGGTTGCAGTCGAGTGTCGAGTGGAGGCCGCGGTTGAAGTCGTTCGAGTCCTTCAGCATGTCGAGCGCGATCTTTCCCATGCGGGTCATGATTCGCATGTTCAGCGCGACGTAGACGCTGTCCGTCAGCTCGATACCCACCTTCGAGAGCTTCGACCCTGCCGGGCCCATGATGTACGGCACGACGTACATCGTGCGGCCCTTCATCGAACCGTCGAAGAGCTTGCCGAGCCTGGCGTAGCCCTCCTTCGGCGCGAGCCAGTTGTTCATCGGCCCCGCCTCTTCCTGCGTCGGGGTGCAGATGAAGGTGAGCTGCTCGACGCGCGCGACGTCGTTCGGGTTCGAGCGGTGCAGGTAGCAGCCGGGGAGCTTCTCCTGGTTCAGCGGCTCGAGAATTTTCTCGTCCACCGCGATCTCGAGGAACCGCTTCTTCTCTTCCTCGGAGCCGTCGCACCAGACGACCGAGTCCGGCTGGCACAAAGCCCGGTAGACCTCCACGAATTGTTCGATGCCCGGATGATCGACTGATTTTGACCCTGTTGTTGGATGAGCCATGTTTCCCGGCATCATGCGGGCACCCGCCGGTCGCGGCAACGCTGCGGTTGTGAAATTCGCGCCGCAAACTGATCGCT
>JANLTC010000020.1:0-3316 GCA_031362725.1 Deltaproteobacteria bacterium
GGCGCCGGAACGTCGAGTCGCTGCCGCGTGCGCGATCTCAGCGGAAGACGATGCGCCGATTCTTGGCGTCGACCTCGACGACGCGCTCGTCGGTGCGTCCGTCGGGCATACGCGCCGCGAAACGGTGTCGGCCGCGTGTCAGCGGGACACCTGCGATCGGTGTCTCGCCGGCCGCGCGACCGTCGATCTCGATCGTCGCCCAGGGCTCGGCGTTGATGCTCACGAGGACGGATTTCGCAGCCGCCGGAGCTGGCGGTGGCGGAGCGATCCGCGCGAGAGCGGACTCGTCCGGCGCCACGGGGGCGGCGACCGCTGCCAGTCGTACAGGTGCGGGCGCGGACGAAGGCGGAGGCGGCGTGATCACCTCCGCAGCGGCGACCTTCCCGCCGTCACCGGCCGGCGACGCGTGCAACTCGACGGGTGCGCTCGCAACCCGGTAGATCGGGTCGTCGGCCGATTCCACGGAGTCAGGCGGGGCGGCCGCAACCGGCGGGATCGGGTTCGTGAGCGCTGCGACCGGGAGCGCGTCCCCGCCGGATCGAGAGCGTTGCTCCGAGAGGATGAGGGAAGAGATCAGCCCAAGGGCCATCCCGCACGCGAGACCGGCCCACCACCCGGTGCGCAACGTTCGCGGGCGCCGCGAGGGCCGCGCTTTGGTTGCCGGCGCAGACGCGACTGCGCTCGTCGCGTTCGCGACAGCTTCCGGTGCGCCGGGACGAGCAACGGGTTCAGGCACCGCGCGCCGCTTCGCCGGAGCGGCGCGCGTGGCGACCGGGTCTGGCTCGGCGCTGGCGACGGATCGCACCGTCGCCGCATCGATACGCCGGATCGTGCCGCGCCGGATCTCGGCGCGACACAGGATCGCCGCGGCCTCGTTCTGGAATAGCGCCGGCACCCCCGCGGAGCGCACGTGCAGCTCATCGATCGTGGCGTCGTCGAAGCACGCACGCAGCGCCGGCTCGACGGCCGCCAGCTCGAGCTCGCTCCGGACGTGCGCCTCGACCTCCGATCGACTCAAGAGAGTGTCGATCCGGACCGTCACGGCGTCGGCGCCCAGCGTGGCCGCCGTCGCCGCGCAGCGCTGACCGTCGGTGAACGCGAGCACGATCCGCATCGCGCCATTCGAGCCGCGCGCGGCGTCGAATAGCCAGTCGGCGGTCGCGGGCGGCAGGCTCTCCGCCTCGTCGACGAGGAGCAGCAGCGGATTGCGTTCGGCGCCGAGGGCCGCGGCTGCCCGCGTCAGTGCTGCGCGAGGATCCTCGCTCGACTCGGGATCGAGGTCGCGGAGCACCCAGTGGCAGAAGTCCTTCGGGTGGCAGTCCGGATTCGGCACGTAGATCGGTCGGAAGCGACCGTGCTCTCTCGCGCGCACGGCGAAGACCTTGAGGAGAAGCGTCTTTCCCATCCCGGGTGCGCCCTCGAGCAGCACGATCGGGCGACGCGAGTCGGAACTCCACTCGCGCAGCGCCTCCAGCGCGCGCTCCGCACCGGCATTCGGCACGTAGGCTTTGGGATTCGCGGTGGGGCTGAACGCCGTTGCCGAGCTCATGGCTGCGCCCCGACCTCGACATTCTTGTTCCAGCCCTTCATCCACGAGATGTGGAGACGTTTTTCGAGACTGGATGTGGAGAAGCGCGAACTCGGCAGCTCCGGGTCCACGTCGCGCCGCCGGTACACGACCCGCGTCTCGGTGCCGGCTTCCCGGTCGATGAAGTCGATCTGCGACGGCAACACGTGATGCGGATATGGCTGCATCGAGGATCGTTCCATGTGGGTGATCTTGTAGGGCTCGAGCGCATCGCGGCGGTAGAAGCGCACCTCCAGCATCGCGTAGTCGTCTGCGGCGATGAAGAAGTCGACGCGGTCGTAGCTTCCCGGGACGAGCCGCTTCAGCGTCACGATGTGGGCCATCTCGTCGCCGACGCGCGAAGCGGCCCGGCCGAGAATTTCGAAATTCTCGAGGCGCTGGATCTCGAGGTCCTCGAAGGTCAGATCCATCCCCAGCATCTTGTCGGCGCGCTGCGCCACCACGGTGCGGCGGATGCGTCGGAGCTGGGGCAGGAACACGAACGCGTCGTCGGCGCGGTCGATCTGCTGGATCCGAAGCACGCGCCGTCCGCGCATGTCGCCGTCGCCCTCGAAGTAGAAGAGGTCGTGCGCACGCCCGTCGATGAACTTGCGCAGCAATTCGGTCTCGTAGTCGAGGACGACCCGCCCCTGCCTGCTCACGACGAACTCGAGGTTTGCGTGCATGTCGTAGTGGTAGAAGTTCTCGAAGGCCCGCTCGATCACTTGACGGGCCGACACCAGGGGCGGCATGGCATCTTCGTTGTAGTGACCGGACGCGGCGGGGGCATCTTCTGCCGCGCGCACGAGCCCGGCCGACGCGACGGCAACGGCGACGAGGATCGAACACAGCACTGCGACGCGACTCGGCATGCCTTACTCCAGATGATCAGGGGGAGGGAAGGCGCGGCCGACCGCCTCGCTCCCTCGTTCGATCCGCCACACCCGCGCCGGTCCACTGGAACCGGGGCTCTCGAGCACGCGGATCCGCGCGAACTCACCCGGGTCGAGTTGGAAGGGACCGATCTCCTCGGGCGGATTCAGATGCACGAGCAGCGTGACGAGACCCGGTGCGACCGCCACCGAGCCCTCTCCCGCGTGGCCGATTGCGAGCACCGGGGGGGGATCCTCGTCCCCTCCGGCCCGCGAGACGTAGAACGCGGGCGGAGTCGTCGAGACGGCCGCCTCGCTGGCGACGGGCACGCCTGGCGCGGCCAGCAGTCGTGCAAGACAGGCCGGGGGCGGCGCGTCGCCCACCGGCACGATCTCGAGCGAGGCACCGCCGTCGATGAGAAGCTGGGCGGCCCGGCACGGATCGCCGCCGCAGGACTCGTCGAGATCCGTGAAGACCACGACGCGGGTCCTGCGCAGGACGCCGTCTCGTTCGAGATCGCGTCGCACGTCGTCGAGCATCGCCGTCAGCGAGGCTTCCGCGCGAGGCGCGCGATCGGCGCTGCTTGCGGCCAGCGCTTCGCGCAGCGCGGCGCCAGTCGGTTGGATCGCGCGCACCGAGCCCGCGCACACACCCGATCCCGGCACGCCAAGGACGAGAACTGCGCGTTCCGTTCCCTCGCGCAGCGCTCCGAGCAGCTCGGTGGCGCCGCTGCGGGCGGCTTCGAGCGGTGTCCGGCCACCGGCGGCCCCGTGCAGCATCGAGGCGGTCACGTCGACGCACACATCGACGCGATTCGGTGTCGGATCGGCAGTCGGAACAGATGCAGCGAGCGCGCCGTACACTTCCACCGCGATG
>JANLTC010000060.1:0-13170 GCA_031362725.1 Deltaproteobacteria bacterium
CGCGTGCGCACGCCCGAGACCGTGCCCGATGCGAAGCCACCCAATCCGTCAGCCTCGATCCATTCGGCGGGCTTCGCAGCGAGCCCCTCGTCGTGCGGATTGACCATGGCGTTTTGATGCGTAGCAGGCGCAACGGTGACGCGTCACGTCGCGTCCGGTCCGGAATCGAAGCGCGCAGGTGCGACCCAACCCACGTACCGCCCAGGAGGAGTCCCATGTCCCGCTCGATTCTCCGCACTGTCCAATCCGTGGCGCTCTGCGCGGCGCTGCTGGCGACCGCGATCGGCGCCGCGAAGGCCCAGGCCGCCGATCCGCCGCAAAAGCGCATCCTGACGCTCGAGCAGGCGCAGGCGATCGCCGCGACCGCCGCCGCCGAGGCGCGCAAGAACAACGCCGGCGGCGCCATCGCGATCGCCGACGACGGCGGTCACCTGCTCTGTCTGCTCCGGCTCGACGGCACCTTCCCTGCGGCGTCGGCGATCGCGACCAACAAGGCGCGCAGCGCCGCGGTGTTTCGCAAACCGACCAGCGATTTCGAGAACGCCGTGAAGGGCGGCCGCCTCGCGCTGCTGGCGAATCCGGAGCTGCTGCCGTTGCAGGGCGGCGTACCGATCTCATTGGGCGGCCAGGTGGTCGGCGCGATCGGCGTGGCCGGCGCATCGAGCGCGCAGCAGGACGACGACATCGCGAAGCTCGCTGCCGCGTCGGTGTCGCAATGAACTTCGGCGCGCGCGGCTTGGCTGCCGCCATCGCGTTTCTGGCCGCGGGCCATTCCGCGAACGCGGCGCCGCCGGCAGCGGACGTGACGGTGATCGAAGCGGAACAGGTCCGCGCAGGCTTCGCGAAGGGCATGCCACTGGTCGAGAACGACGCCTTCAAGATCCACGCGAGTCGTCGCGAGACGGCAGGCAGCGCGGAGGTCCATCTTCGCGACACCGACACGATCTACGTGCAAAGCGGCAGCGCGAACTTCGTCACCGGCGGGCGCGTCGTCGATCCGAAGACCGTCGCGCCGTCCGAGATCCGCGGCGCGTCGATCGAAGGCGGCGTCGCGCGGCGACTCGCCCCCGGCGACGTCTTCGTCGTCCCGAACGGCGTTCCGCACTGGTTCCAAGCGGTCGAGGGACCGCTCCTCTACTACGTCGTCAAGGTGACGGCGCCAGGAGAACCGCAATGAAGTTTCGGGCTCTCACGTTGGGGATCGCCGCGCTCGCGCTCTGCACGACGCGCGTTGCCGGCGCCGCGGAGCGTGCCGTCGTCGACCTGATGACGGCGGCCGGTGCGGGGCAGGTCGGCGCGCAGTGGCGTCACGCGGAGGTGCAGATCGTTCCGGCGACGCATCGCGCGCCCGATGCCGAGGGGCAGCCGAACGGCGCACCGGTGAAGACATGGGACTACACACCGCACGCGGGCGGGGCGGCGTTCGACGATTCGTCGTGGGCCGTGCTCGACCCGGCGAAGACGAACGCGCGCCTCGGCAACGGCCGGCTGTCGTTCCACTGGTACCGCGTCGCGGTGACGGTTCCGACCAAGCTTGGGAACTTCGATCCGAGCGGCGCCGCGCTCTACTTCGACACCACGCTCGACGACTACGCCGAAGTCTGGGTCGATGGCGCGATCGCGCGCAGTCTCGGTCAGGTCGGCGGCTCTGTGATCGCCGGCTGGAACGCGCGCAACCACGTGCTGCTCGCACGCCGCGCGACGCCGGGTCAGCGCATCCAGATCGCGGTCTTCGCCGCGAACGGACCGCTCTCGGATCCGCCCGCGAACTTCATCTGGATGCGCGAGGCGAAGCTCGTCTTCGAGCAGCCGGGGCTGTCCGCGCCGGTCGCGGTCACGCCGAGCGAACTCAACGTCGAGATCGAGCGGCTCGATCCCGCACTCGATGCGATCGTGCCGTCGAATCCGAAACTCATCGAAGTGGCGGACGGCTTCCAGTTCACCGAGGGCCCCGTCTGGCTGCGCGATCGCGGCGTGCTGCTGTTCAGCGATCCGAACGCGAATCGCATCTATCAGTACGACCCGCGCGGCGACGGCGCGCTCAGCGTGTTCCGCGAACAGAGCGGCTACGACGGCGCCGACATCGCCGCGTATCGCCAGCCCGGCTCGAACGGAATCACCGTCGATCCGCAGGGCCGCATCACCAACGACGAACACGGCCGCCACCGGGTGGTGCGACTCGAAAAGGACGGCAAGCTGAGCGTTCTCGCCGACCGCTACGAGGGCAAGCGTCTCAACAGTCCGAACGATCTCGTCTACCGCTCCGACGGCGCGCTCTTCTTCACCGATCCGTTCTTCGGGCTGCCGAAGTTCAAGGACGATCCGCGCCGCGAGCTCGATGTCGCGGGGGTCTACCTGTGGAAGGAAGGAACGCTGCGACTGCTCTCGAGCGAGTTCAGCGGCCCGAACGGCATCGCGCTCTCGCCCGACGAGAAACATCTCTACGTCGGCAACTGGGACGACCACCGGAAGATCGTGATGCGTTACGACCTCGCTGCCGACGTTTCGATCGCGAACGGCAGCGTGTTCGCCGATCTGACGCCGATCCCCGGCGAGGACGCCATCGACGGCGTCAAGGTCGATCAGCAGGGCAACGTCTACGTGAGCGGACCCGGCGGCATCCAGGTGTACGCGCCCGCCGGCAAGCACCTCGGCGCGATCCGCACTCCGCAGCACGCGCACAACTTTGCGTGGGGCGACGACGACGGCCGCACGCTCTACCTCGCTGCGCGCTCGAAGCTCTACCGGATCCGGCTCGGAATTCCCGGCGTGCGCCCGTAGAAAAGACCGATCGCGCTGCGTAGAATCGCAGCGGATGTCGGGGGCAACCAGGAGACACGCATGAAGTTCCTGATCTCGATGGCAGATGTCGAAGACGAGTGGGACGCGCTGCCGCAAGCCGAGCGCGAGCGGGTCGGCGCCTGCCACGTCACGTTCCAGCGCGAACTCGGTGCGCGACAGCTCGGCTGCTGGGGTGCGCGCCCGAGCAGCGAGGCGCGCACCGTTCGGCGTCACGCCGACGGCGGCTTCAGCGTGACGAGCGGAACGATGACACCGACCAAGGAGCCGCTCGGCGGCTTCTACATCATCGAGGCGGAGTCGATGGACGAAGCAATCGAATGGGCGAAGAAGGGGCGCTTCCGGGCGGGGGCGAATGAGGTGCGGGAGCTGCGGGAGGATTGATAGCGGAGCTGACCGCGGCGTCGCGGCCCGATGAGACGAGATGCGTGCTCGATCCGAGGAGCAGCGTTGGCTGTCCCCGCCGATGCCCTTCAGTGCTCCCCGCTCCACAACTCCGCCGCAGTCGCGTCCGCCTGCGCGTCCTTGACCAACCGCGCGGGCAACAATTCTGCCGCTCTTGCGAACGCCCGCGAGGACGCCTCGGTCTGCTGCGTCACGTAGAGCGCGCCCGCCATCTGCAATGCAGCGCCGCCGTCTACTGCGCGACGCATGTCCGCGTCGAGCGCAAAGAGCGGATCGCCGCCGCGCGCGGCCTCCCGCACCGACTCCGTCACGCGCACCCACTTCGGTCCGACGACCGGATCGAGCTTGCCGCGAGTCCCGCCCGCGTGCGTCGCCGCCGTGAGCTCTTCGATCAGCGGCCAGTCGTCGCTGTTGCGCCGATCGCTTGCCCAGGCGCCCGCGAACGGCGCGAGCGGCCCGACGTACAGCGACCACACGCCTTCCGAATCGGTGACCCACCGATCGGTGACGCCAGCTGCGGCGAGTCGGCGCGCGGCTTCGCTGATCTCTGCAGGCTTCGGCGCGTCGCCCGCGAATCCCACCAACGCAGCGATCGGATAGCTGCCATAGAAGTCGCCGCGGAAGAGGGCGGCGTTCGGGAAGACGTCGAGGAAGGTCGCGGCGATGATGCGCAGCTCTTCTTCCGAGAGCTGGTAGAGCGGAAGCCATTGGCAGAAGAGGCCGCCCGGTTCGAGGTGCGCCCGCACGGATTCGAAGTGCTCGCGGGTGTAGAGCGAGCCGGTACCGGCCTGCCACGGGACGAAGAGATCTGCGATCACGACGTCGAAGCGCTCGCTCGTCGAGCGGATGAAGTTGCGCGCGTCGTCGAGCACGACGTGGGTGCGCGGGTCGCGATAGACACCGCGGTTGGCGTCGCCGAAGAAGTGCTCGGCTGCGTTCGCCACGCCCGGCACGATCTCGACGAGGTGCAGCGACGCGATCGGGTGTGCCAGCGCGCCGCCGGCGCTGATGCCGGTCGCGGATCCGATGTAGGCGACGCGCTTTGCGTGCGGCGCCAGCACGAGCGGGAGATGCGCCTGCCGCTCTTGATGCACGCGCTCCGCGGTGCCACCGAGCGCGTAGTGATTGTCGATGCGGATCAGGCGCTCGCCGTCGCGCTCGACGACGGCCACCACGGCCGCGGGCGTCGTCTCGATGTCGAGCGCTGTCTCGCCGCGCGCTAGATGAAACGGCGGCACCGCGAGCGGGTTCGCGCGGAAGAACACGAGCATCCAGCCGATGGTCAGCGCGAGATCGCGGCGGATGCGCCAGCGCAGTTCGCGTTCGGGCAGGAAGACTGCGGCGACACCGTAGAGAACCGACAGCACGCCGAACGAAGGCCAGAGGCCGAATCTCGGCATCAGCAGATACGGCGCTGCGATCGCGCCGGCGATCGCGCCGATCGTGTTCGCGACGACGAGGCGCCCGAGCACCGCGCCGGCGGCGTCGCTCGCAGAGCGTCCGGCCGCAGCGAAGGTCGCGGGAAACACGAACGACGCGGCGAGGATCGCCGGGCCCGCCGTCGTCGCGACGATGCCGAGCGCGGCGGCGAGATAGGCGAGTCCGCCGGCTTCGCTGCCGACGTACTCGAAGTCGCGCGTGCTGCGCGCGAGCCAGGCCGGAAATGCCGCGAGCGCGAGTGCCGCGGCGACCAGCGCGAGCCCGAGCAGCGTGCGTGGATCGATCGCCGTGCTGCGCTGCAACACCGCGACGAGCGCGCCTGCCGCGGCGATCGCGAGCAGCACGACGACGAGCACCGCGCCGAACGCGTAGATCGATTGGTTCAGCACCTGCGCGAACGATTGCACCAGCAGCACTTGCAGCGCGAACGCGCCGAAGCCCGCAGCGATCGCGATCGCGATGAGCGTGCGCGCGCCGAGTTCGCGCGCGACGGGGCCGCGCGCGGAACGCAGCGCCGTCGCCGAAGTCGGCGCGCTGCGCGCTGCCTGCTTCTGCTCACGCCGTCGCTCCGCTCGCGACTTCGTCGCGGCCGGCGGCGACCGTTCCGGCTGCGACGCGATCTGCGCTGGCTCGGAGTCGGCGATCGCAGCGGAGTTGCGCGAGAGCACGAGCGCACCGCCGCCCGCGAGAGCGAGACACGCGACCGCGAAGCCGTACGTCGCGGGTACACCGACGAGCCCCGGCAGCCAGAAGCTCGCGAGCGCGGTGCCGAGCGCGGCGCCGAGTGTGTTCACCGCGTAGAGCGCGCCGCCGCGCGCGCCGAGTTGCGATGGCGCGCCGATCGCGGCCGCGGCGATCACCGGGAAGGTTGCGCCGAAGCAGAACGCGGCGGGCAGCGATGCGACGAGCGCCACGCCGAAGCGCACCAGCGCGAGCATGCCAGGGACGTCGCGTACGGCGTCGTAGACGAGCGTCAGCGCGCTTTGGCCGAGTGCGAGGCCGAGCGGTACCGCGCACGCGGCGACGGCGGCGGCGAGTTCCAATCGCCCATAGAGCGCGAGTGGCTGCGCTGTCTTTCCCGATCGCCGCCCCGATGAGCTTCGCTCGCCTACGGCTCGCTGCGCGCGCGCTGCGCACGCTCGAGCCGACCACGCCGCACCGAGCGCATGTCCCGCGAAGAACGCCACCAGTGTGGCCGATGCGGCGGGCGCCGTCGCGCCTAGCAGGCCGCGCAGCCAGCGCAGCCAGATCGTTTCGACGATCAGCGCGCCGACGCCCGACACGAAATAGAGCAGGAGGAGCGGGCGCCTCACGCGCGGCCGGGAACCGACATTCAGAGTGAGGCGGTGAAGGCGCCGGTGGAGAGCGCGAGGTAGATGCCGGCGCAGATCGACAGCGCGCCGCTGCCGCCGAGCACCCAGCGCGATAGCGACGGTGTGTCGCTCGCGGCTGCGAGCGGAATCCCGAGGCCGAACGACAGCGCGACCATGCCGCCCACGGTGCCGGCGCCGAAGACGGCGAGGTACACGACGGCTGCGGCGGTCGTCGGCATCGCGGCGAGCGCGAGCAGCGCGACGGCCGCGCTGCCGCCGAGCCCGTGTGCGACGCCGATCCCGAACGCGCGCAGGCCGGTGCTACCGAGGTTGTGCGAAGCGGCGTGATGCGCGGTCGCGCTCGCACCGCGGCGCAGCGAGCGCAGGTTCGCGATGCCGAGCGTGACGAGGATCGCCGCCACCAGCAGCTCGGCGCCGATCGCGAAGGGCGGCGGCACGGCGATCCGCAGCGCGACGAGCACGCCGCCGACCACCACGATCGTCAGGCTGTGCCCGACGCCCCACGCCGCGCCGATCCGCGCGGCAACGCTGGCGCGGCGATGGCGCGCCACCAGTGCGGCGATCGCCGCTACGTGATCGGGGTCCGCCGCGTGACGGATGCCGAGCACGAAGCCGAGCAGCACCGCGGTCAGCATCGTCCGGAGTTCTTCAACGCGGCTTCGACCAGTGCGATGTCGCCCGGCACGTCGACCGGCACACCGCGCCAGTTTCCCTCGATCGTCGCGACCTGGATCGGGTAGCCGTTCGCGAGTGCGCGCAGTTGTTCGAGCGACTCGGCGCGCTCGAGGTCGGTCGGTGCCAGCGCGACGAACGCGAGCAGGAACTCGCGGCGATACGCGTAGAGCCCGACGTGCTGCCACATCGGCATCGTCGTGCCGTCGCGCACATGCGGGATCCGGCTGCGCGAGAAGTAGAGCGCGCGGCCGCGCAGATCGAGTACGACCTTCACGCGGTTCGGGTCGTCGAGTGCATCGGCGTCGGCGGGATGCACGACGGTCGACATCGGGACTTCGGGATGCGCGATCAGCGCGTCGACCGCGGCGTCGATCACCGAACCCTCGATCAGCGGCTCGTCGCCCTGGATGTTCACGATGATTTCTGTTTCGAGACCCGCGGCGACTTCGGCGATGCGGTCGGTGCCGGTCTGGTGATCGGGCGAGGTCATCGCGACTTCGGCGCCGAAGGCGCGGCACGCGGTGGCGATGCGCTCGTCCTCGGTGGCGATGAGCACGCGCGTGAGGCGCTTCGCCTGCTGTGCGCCTTCCCACACACGCTGCACCATCGGCACGCCCGCGATTGCGGCGAGCGGCTTGCCCGGGAACCGCGACGCCGCGAAGCGCGCAGGAATGACGCCGACAGCCCGCATGCTTCGCACGATAGCGGGGCAGGGTCCCGGGCGCGTCCCGATTCGGCCGGGTACATTGCGAGATGTGCCTGCGGAATCCCCCCAATCCGACGAGGAGTCGCCCCGCCGCATGGGTCATGTGCTCGCGGTTTCCTCGAACAAGGGCGGCGTCGGCAAGACCACCGTCGCCACCAATCTCGCGATCTATCTGCGCGCGCTGCACGAGGACCTGCCGATCCTGCTGTTCTCGCTCGACGATCAGGGTGTCATCGAGCGGATGTTCGGATTCGACGGGGAGCCGCTCGGCGACGGCAACGTCAAGCACGGCTGGGCGGAGCGCAGCTTCGAGCGGCTGATCCACATGGGCCAGTACGGCGTGCACTACGTGCCGTCGGCGCCCGATACCGCGCTGCTGAAGGCGCGCGCCGCCGATCCCGACACGCTCGGGCGGATCCTCGAGCACACCGAGTGGCCGGGCCTGGTGATCATCGACACCAAGAGCGATCTCGAAGCGCTGACGCGCAACGCGCTGCACGCTGCCGATCGCGTGATCGTGCCGGTATCCGATTGGACTTCGCTCGAGGAGGCAGGGAAAGTCCTTTCGATTCTCGCTGGGACTGGCTACACGGCGCGCGCGCGCGTGCTGCTGACGCTCGTCGATCGCCGCACGCACATCGAGACGAGCGGCGAAGAACTCTCGTCGCGGCTGCGCAGCGAAGTGCAAGCCCGCGGCTGGGCGATCTACGAGACGTCGCTGTCGCGCAGCCCGCGCGTAGAGGCGCTGAACTCCGAAAGCGGTCGGCCGCTGTCGGTGTTGCACCACGCGCGCGGCACCAGCGTGCACCGCGAGCTGCGCGCACTGGCCGAGGAAGTGGCGCGCGATCTCGCGCTGCCCGGCGCGTCGGCGCTACCGCGGGTCGCCGCGGCGTCGCGCGCATCGATCGGCAGCGGATCGGCCGCGGGGCTCAAAGCCGCGCTGCTGCGCGGCCTCGGTCGCGCGCTCTGAGCTGCCAACTCAGTTCTGCTTCGCCGGGACGCGCGCCGCGGTGCGCTGGCCGCTGCCGATCGCCGCGAGTCCCCACAGTCCGAACAGACCCATCGCGAGCGCCGTGAGCGTCGACGGCTCGGGCACCAGCACGAGATCGTTCTCGAAGGTGAGTCCGTCGATGCCGAAGTCCGGCGCCGAGAACACCACGCGCGAGATCTGATCGGGACGCTGGATGCCGATGAAGTTCGTGCCCCAGCTGCCGACCGGCACGGTCGCCGCGTTCACCGTTTCGAGCAGCGCGCCCGAGGCGTTGTAGACGCGCATCGTCACGCTCGTGCCGTTGACGCCCGTCACGTAGGCGCCGACACGATCCTGCGGCGTCGCGAACGAGAGCGTGAAGGACGCGTTGCCACTCGCCGCGAAGGCGCCCAGATAGGCCGAACCCAGCGGCACGTTCGCCGCGCTGGAGACGTTGCCGTTGGTGCCCCAGTTGTTGGTGACGTCGGTTGCGAGCGCGAAGTTGTGGACGAAGGCGCCTGCGTTGAACACGCCCGGGTTCGGGATCGGGGCCGTCAGTACGACACCGCTCGCGAAGGCGAAGGCGCTCACCGTTCCCGGCTGGAGCAAGCTCGCACCGAGACCAATGGTGATGTTGGGTCCGGCCGCGAGGCCCTCGAAGCTCTCGACGATCTTCGCTGCGCCGAAGCCGGCAGCGCCAATCGGGGTGGCCGAAGCGGGCGCTGCGGCAAGGGCCACCAGCGCCGCCACTGCGAGGAAAGAGTTGCGTCCAAGCATTTTCATCTACCTCCGATGTCGCCACCCAGGATTGCGAGGTCCGTGCCGACGCCGCGCTGCGGGTTGGTGCGCCGGTAACGCAGCGACCGAGGTCCGCGCCCGGGCGGCATTTTCGAGCGCGCGTTGCGGTTCACGACGCGGTGCACGATCGGGTGGATTTGGCGACGAATTGCGGCCCGAGTGACCACGCGCGGCACCGCGCGCGGGCGCTTGTCAGCCCCGCCAGCCGCGGTCATCTTCCCCCGCTGATTTCGTTGGTTCACTCTGATTGCGAGGGAGTTGCGCATGGCGACCTTCGGAATTCTCGTCGGTGGCGGACCGGCGCCCGGCATCAACGGCGTGATTGGCGCGGCCGCGACCGTCGCGCTGCACTCGGGCGCGCGTGTGGTCGGCTGCCTCGACGGCTTCAAGTGGCTGATGGAAGGTGACACCAGCCACGTTCGCGAGCTGTCACTCGAAGACGTCGCGAGCGTGCACCTGCAGGGCGGCTCGATCCTGCACACCTCGCGCGCGAATCCCACCAAGAAGGCCGAGACGCTCGAAGCCGTGGTCAAGTCGCTCACCGCGCTCGGCATCGATCACCTGATCACGATCGGCGGCGACGACACCGCGTTCTCCGCGCGTCGCGTCGCCGAGCAGGCGGCGGGCCGCATCAAGGTCGCGCACGTGCCGAAGACGATCGACAACGATCTGCCGCTACCCGCCGGCATCCCGACGTTTGGCTACGAAACCGCGCGCGAACTCGCCGCGACGATCGTCGAGAACCTGATCGAGGATTGCCGCACCACGAACCGCTGGTTCTATGTGGTGTTGATGGGACGCAAGTCGGGTTCGCTCGCGCTCGGCGCCGGCAAGTCGGCCGGCGCGCCGGTGACGCTGATCCCCGAGGAGTTTCCGCCCGGCAACATCAAACTCGACGACGTGGTGCGCATCCTCGAAGGCGCCGTGGTGAAGCGGATCGCGTTCGAAGGTCGCGTCGACGGCGTCGCGGTGATCGCCGAGGGCATCGCCGAGCGGCTCGACGAAGCCGACCTCGCGATCCTCGCCGACGTGCCGCGCGACGAGCACGGCCACATCCGACTCGCCGAAGTGCCGCTCGGCAAGGTGCTGCGCAACGCGGTGACGGATTCGCTCGGCAAGCGCGGCATCGTGATTGCGAGCGGCGAGAAGGACGTCGGCTACGAGCTGCGCTGCCACAAGCCGACCGCCTACGATCGCGACTACACCCGCGATCTCGGCGCATTCGCGGTCTTCGCGCTGCAGGCCGGCACGCAGAGCGTGCTGATCACGCGCCAGGCCGAGAACCTCGTGCCGGTGCCGTTCACCGACATCCAGGACGCGAAGACCGGCAAGACGCGCGTGCGTGACGTCGACACGCAGAGCGGTTGGTTCCGCGCTGCGCGCGCGCTGCAGACGCGGATCGAGCAGAGCGACCTCGACGATCCGAAGCGGCTCGCAGCGATCGCGAAGGCGGCGGGGCTGAGTCCGGCGGACGCGAAGAAGCGCTACGCGCTGATCTCGTAGTTCGTCGCGATGCGCGTTGGTGGATCGGACGGCGCAGCGGGGCTGATTCCGCTGGGGTTGGGCTTCCGCCGGCTGCGGGGATGATCGCGCCGATCAGCTCGGCGCGTTGACCGGACCGACGCGCCGTCCGGAGATCGCGAGACCGACGAGGCCGAGCGCCATCAGCGCCACCGAAGCCGGCTCGGGCACCAGGGTCGCCCTGACGAAGTGGCCATCACTGCTGAGTGTCCGAGCGCCCACGCCCGGGTAGTTGCCTGCGGTGTAGCTCGTCGCGTTACCCGCGAGACCCATGCGTATGGCGGCCTCGTCGCCGTTGTTGCCCTGGCGCGTCGAGATCGCGCTCGCGGTGAAGCTGAAGGTGAGCGAGATGTTCTGGTTCGCGCCGGTCCCGACGCCGGTGACGACGGCCGTTCCTGTCTGATTGAACGGCGTGTTGCCGCCGCTGCTCCCGGTGAGCGTCGTTATGGCGCCGAGGCCGAGACTGCCGGCGAGGGCGCCAGCTCCAGTGCGGGTCGCGGTCACCGCGCCGAGGGCGGCCGTCGCGCTCCCGTTGCCGTCGTTCACCAGCGTGAGGGCCCCGAGGCGACCGGTGTCGAACGTGAGCATCCAGTACAGACCGGCGGTCTCGTTCACAGCGAACGTGATCGTGTAGTTCGCGGTGTGGCTTTCGGTGATCGACGGGTTGTTCCCGATGTCGGTGCCGACGACCAGCGCATAGCGCGTCTGGAATGCGCGGGCACTGCTCGAGACCACGCCGACCGAACTCGTGCGGATCTGCGTGACCGGAGGCGTGATCGTATCGACGAGCTGGTTCACGCTGTTCGTGCCGCCCAGTGCAACGCCGAGGCCCACGATCGAGAGCGCGGCTACCGGCGCTGCGCTGGACGCCAGGAGGGCGAGTCCCAACGCAGCGGCGCAGAGGCCACGAGAGAACCGGAGACTGTGCGAAGTGGGTGTGGGGGTGCGCATGGGCTTCGACTCCTGTTGCGATCGCTTCGAGGCTGAACCTCGTGCCGTTCGAACCGCTGCCCTCCCAGGCGACCCTTCGGTACTGGCGCTTTCTCGGATCGCCAGCAGCGCGCCTTGATGGGGAATACCCATGATTTGGTGATGTGGATCACCCGCTCGCCGACACGCAACCGCCTGCCCAAGGGCCTGCCGTACCGTTCAAAGTGTCATGGATTTGCGCATTCGATGCGGATGGTCGGCTGCGGTCCCGGCCGACGGCTTGCTGCGCCGGAGTCGCAGAGGCCGCGCACTTCGGATTCAGCGCGAGCGCAGATCGGGAGTCAGACGGGAACGGGCGCGCTGTGTCCGGCTCGCATGGAGACGCCAGAGAGCGTCACGAGCGCCACGACCACGAGTAGCGGCCCACGCGGCTCGGGAACCAGCCGGATCGTCGCGTCAGGCGCGCGTTCGAAGTCGACCACGATCGCAGTTCCGTCGAGCAAGAAGCCACTGAGGCGACCCATCGCCGCTTCGAGCGCACCGAGAGGGAAGTTGAAGGAGGTCCCGTGAATCTCGAGGATCGATCGATCCCACACGTACAGGTCGCCGCGAAGAAGGCCGCCGCGCAACGTTGCAGCGGAGTCGTCGTGCAGCCGCACATCGCCTCCGACCGAGCCGCCAGCGCCCTCGAGCGTCGCAGCATCCCAGCCAATGAAGTCGCCGAGCAGGCTTCCTCCCAAGATCCCCACGCCGGCCGCTCCCGATGCAATCAAGTCGCCATCGACGACGCCGTCATCACGCAGCTCCAGGTAGCTGGGCTCTGCACCGGAAGGCCCGTCGGTCACGATGAAGGATTCGTTCGGGACGCTCGTCGTGGCGTCGATGAAGTGCGTGCCGCCGGTGCTGAAGTCCAGCTGCTCGAAGGGGTCCGCCCGGCCCGTGCAGCCGAGGTCCGCGGGAAAGTCGAGGCGATCGTCACCATCGTTGTCGACTGCGTCGCTGCAGGCAACGGCGGCCACGGCGTCACTCGAAAAGACCGTCGAGACCTTCAGCGTGGATGCCGGGGGAGCACCGGAAGGGTCGGCCCAGAGCTGCCAGTAGTCGTCGTCGTGGACGGCATCGACGCTCACCGATGCGTTGGACGCGCAGGTCGACGCGCTGCCCGACGCGAACGAACAGAGCAGGCTGCTGGCAATCGCGCTGTTCGTCCCGGGCGGATCCTCGATGTGTCGCGCGACCGAGATCTGGAGCTTCTGCTCGCCACTCGGAACGGTGCCGAGATTCACGCGCATCGAGTCGATGTTCAGGTTCGGGGGCGGCCAGCTGTCGCAGGAGCCGTTCGATGTGCAACTCGTTCGCGCGTAACCAGAGAGCGGCATGATGACGACCGAACCCCAGTTCACCGGATTCGGTCCCGAGCTGAAGCCGGTCCACCACGTTCCGGGGATCGTCGGTGCGAACAGCAGCGACGCGAAGATCATCCCGCTGCCGTTGTTGTTGTATCGCAGCGAAACGGTGTCGCCCGCCGCCACCGCGCGCGTCGCGGATACCACCACCGGCGCGCTGCCGGCCGCGGGCGTCACCGTACAGTC
>JANLTC010000082.1:0-10642 GCA_031362725.1 Deltaproteobacteria bacterium
TGACTCGGGATCCGTATCGTCCGCGAATGATTCTGGATCGCGCGAATGAAGGCCTGGCGGATCCACCGCACCGCGTACGTCGAGAACTTGTGGCCGCGGTGGTAGTCGAACTTCTCGACCGCGCGAATCAGGCCCAGGTTCCCTTCCTGGATGAGATCCTGGAAGGTGATTCCCATGTTCCGGAAGTCTTTCGCGATCGCGACGACCAGCTTCAGGTTGTGCTGAACGAAGGTGTTCTTCACTTCCATCAGCCGATGCCACGAATCTTCGATCTGCGCCATGCGACGAAGGAACGTCTCGAGATCGATGCCCGTTTTCGCTTCGACCACGGCGACTCGCTGTTGCACCGCGTTCGGGTCGACGGCCCGGCCGCGCGTGCTCCGCTTGGATTCAACCTGTCGCAGTTCACGCTGCACGCGCTGAGCCTCGCGACGGACTTCCAGCAAGCGACCGCGAATTCGGCCGAGGATCTGCATCGCGAGGTCGGCTTCTTCGAGACGCTGACCGAGTTTTCGATCGAGCCGCTCGAGCGTCTTGGCGCGGTCCTTCGCGGCGATGCGCTTGGCACCCGACACGAGGTCGTCGCGCTGGCGCAGCAGCGCATCGACCTTCGAGAGCGCCTCGTCGACGCGTGCGGTCAAGTCCTCGCCATCGGGCGAGCCCGAGCCGAACGACTCCGACATCTTGCCCGTCACGCGCTCCTCGGACTTGAGATCCCGCCAGATCGTCACGACCTCTCGCGCCGTCAGCGGGATGCTGCGCATCCCCTCCCTGAATGCGCGCGTGCTCGCTTCGATCTCCTTTGCGAGCAGCACCTCGTGGTCCTTGGTCAGCGTCGGGATTGCCGCGATGTCGCGGAAATACGAAACGAGCGCACTCCGCTCGCGATCGCGAACGTCGTCGCTCTGGCGTGCGCTCGCGAGGCGTGCAGCGTGGGCCACGAGGGCATCGACCGTGCAGAGCGCTTGGAAGTCGCTCCCGGCCCCTAGTCCGTCCCGCCGCCCGCCGGACTCGCTCCGCTGTTTGATCGCGCCGCCCAGTCCCTTGCGGACCACTCGTTGTCCCGTCATCGTGTCTCCCCTCCGAATAACCGTCGATCGGCCTGGCGCTTGATTCGAGCGTCTGAAGCCTCAAGCCTTCTGAGCCTCGAAACGGGCGAGCAATTCGCGGTACCGCCTTCCTCGCATTGGATCCGGGGCTCTCCCGGCTGCAATGGAAGTGCAGGCCGCTGAAACATTTCTTCGCCGTCAGTCAAGAGAGCGATTGGCAGCCCGTCGCTTCGACCAGTGGCCGTAACGACGCGCCGCGGCAATCACATTTTCGCTTTGACGACCGGTACTTACTGGACGCTCGCCCCATCATCACACGACCGAAAGCGCCAGCTTACGAGATACCGAGGGCGATGCTAGCTCGATATCGAAGGAATGCAACGAAAAATTTACGCTCTGCGTCAGAGTGAAAAATGGCTTCTCTATCAGTTACTTGAGAGATCATGGCGAGGTACCGGGAGCCCGGTTGGAAGCAGTGCGGCGCGAGTCTAGCCGCGGCGGCAACGCGTCAGAATCTTTCACGCGAACGGCGGCTTCGGATGCCGAATCAACTCCATGAACTCTGCCCGGGTCTTCGGGTCGTGGGCGAATTCGCCGCGCAGCGAACTCGTGATTGCAAACGCATTCTGCTGCTGCACTCCCCGCATCATCATGCACAGATGGATCGCCTCCGCGACGACCGCCACGCCCTTGGGACGCAGCACCGTCTCGAGGGCGCCGGCGACATCCGTCGTGAGGCGCTCTTGCACCTGGAGCCGGCGAGCAAACATCGCGACCATACGGGGCAGCTTGGAGAGTCCGACAATACGACCATCGGGAATGTAGGCGACGTGCATCCGACCGAAGAATGGCAGCAGATGATGTTCGCAGAGGCTGTAGAATTCGATGTCCTTTACCAGGACCATCTCGTCGTAGCTCTCTTCGAAGACGGCGTTGTTCAGGATTGCTATCGGGTCGCGGGCGTAGCCTTCCGTGAGGAAGCGCAGTGATCGCGCGACGCGCGCCGGCGTACGCAGCAGCCCCTCGCGCGTCGCATCCTGATCGAGCTCGCCGAGCAGGCGGGAGATCAGTCCTTCGATCGGATCCGCACCCGTCCCGATGTCGTCGCTCACGAGTCTGCCTCCCCACACGAAAAAAAGTTACGGCGCGTCTCGAGCACGCGCACCCGCAACACTCGCGCGCGCGATTCCCCGGCGACGGCACGCTGCAACTCGCGCTCGATCGCGATGACGATGTTCTCGGCGGTCGGCACGGCGACCCGGAACCATGGGTCGTCGTTCAACAGATGGTGCGAGAGCCGATCGAGCACACGCTCACGCACGAGTGCGTCGAGCCGCTCGGTCGGAAAGATCGCGCCGCTTCGGGCATCGATCGGGCCGCCGAGCGTCACCTCGAGCCCGTAGTCGTGGCCGTGGCCCGCTGGGTTGGCGCACTTGCCGTAGACCCGCTGGTTCTCGGCGTCCGAGAAGGTGGCGCTGCGCAGGACGTGGGCGGCCGGAAAGCGGTAGCGGCGCGTGATTGAGATCACGTCGCGTCTTCACCGACGACGTCCACCCACAGGTCCTCGTCCTGGCGCAGCCGCACGCCGTGCAATCGTTCGCCGAGGACAGTTCTCAGCAGCTCGTGGATCACCTGCGCGAAGCGCTCCGGAGTCGGCGGACCCTTCTCGAAGTAACTCGTGTCGGCGTTCAGGTCGCGGTGATCGAAGCGCGCGGACACTTCGCGTTCGATCACGGCCTTCAAGTCCTTGAGGTCCATGACCATGCCCGTCGCAACATCGGGCTCGCCCTGCACGGTGACCTCGAGCCGGTAGTTGTGACCGTGCTGCGAAGCGAGACGGCCAAACATCGCGCGGTTCTCGCGCTCCGTGAGATCGGCCCGCCAGTAGCGGAGCGAGGCTGAGAAGTCGACCACTCGGGTCAGTCTGACCACCGTGCAAGTCCTCGAAAACGTTGGGTTCGCGGAGGCTAGCGGCGATCGATCGGGATGCCAGCGCGAGTCAATAGCGACGCAGCAGCCCGCGGACGACGCCGCGCACCTCGACCTCCCGAGCGGCCACCTCGATCGGCTTCATCCGTGAATTCGCGGGTACGAGTCGAACGATGGCGCCGCGGCGGTGCCACTTCTTCAGTGTCGCTTCTTCGCCACGCAACACTGCGACGACGGTATCGCCGTCGCGCGCGCTGCTCGTCCGCTCGACGATCACGTAGTCGCCGTCGCGAATCTGCTCGTCGATCATCGAATCGCCTCGCACGCGCAGCACGAAACTCGCTTCGGGTCGCCGCACCAGCTCGCGCGGTACCGCGATCCGCTCTTCGATCTCGATCGGCTCGATCGGCGCGCCGGCCGCGACGACACCGAGGAGTGGAAGAGCGAGCGCCTCGCCACCTGCGTCGCTGCCGACCGGCTCGAGCGAGCGCGAGCGGTTCCACGCTTTGCGCAACCAACCTTTCGCGACGAGTTGTGCGACGTGCTTGTGAACGGTTGCAACCGAGGCCAGCTCGAAGCGCGCGCCAATCTCTTCGAGACTCGGCGAATAGCCGTGCTCGGCGATGAAGGCGCAGACGAAGTCGTAGATCTCGCGCTGTCGTCTCGTGAGAGCCATGGGCCTGCTGTGTGTCCAGATCGAAAACGAGGCGAAAACTAACCGAGACTCTCGGACCGCGCCGCTCCGTCCCGACGATTCCGGCCCTTGCACCGCCCGGGGTCGGCCCATACATTGGCTCGGCCTTTGGCACTCCCGGTAGGTGAGTGCCAAATCGCCTCCCCGTCCGCGGCCATCTCGGTCCTCGGATGGGATTCATATCGATACGTGACAGGGAGGAGTGCATGAAGATCCAGCCGCTCCACGATCGCATTCTCGTGAAGCGAATCGAGGAGGAGACCACGACCAAGGGAGGGATCATCATCCCCGACTCGGCCAAGGAAAAGCCGCAGGAGGGCAAGGTGATTGCGGCCGGCAAGGGCCGCGTCCTCGACGACGGCAAGGTCCAGGAACTCACCGTCAAGAAGGGGGACAAGATCCTCTTCTCGAAGTACGCCGGAACCGAGGTCAAGCTCGACGGCGAAGAGCACACGATCATCCGCGAGGACGATGTCCTCGCCATCCTCGAATAGAGGGAGGCTCGCGAACTCGATGGCAGCCAAAGAGATCCGCTACGACCAGGACGCTCGCGCAAAGATGCTCGCGGGCGTGAACGCACTCGCGAACGCGGTGCGTGTGACGCTCGGCCCGAAGGGTCGCAACGTCATCATCGAGAAGAGTTTCGGCTCCCCGACCGTGACCAAGGACGGCGTCACGGTCGCCAAGGAAGTCGAGCTCGAGGACAAGTTCGAGAACATGGGCGCGCAGATGGTGCGCGAGGTCGCGTCCAAGACCTCCGACGTGGCGGGCGACGGCACCACCACGGCCACCGTGCTCGCGCAGGCGATCTTCCGCGAGGGCTCGAAGCTCGTGGTCGCCGGCATGAACCCGATGGAGCTGAAGCGCGGCATCGACAAGAGCGTCGAGGCGATGGTCGCCGAGCTGAAGAAGATGTCGAAGCCCACGCGCGATCAGAGCGAGATCGCGCAGGTCGGCACGATCTCGGCGAACGGCGACGAGACCATCGGCAAGATGATCGGCGAAGCGATGCAGAAGGTCGGCAAGGAAGGCGTGATCACGGTCGAGGAAGCCAAGTCGATCGACTCGACCCTCGAGGTGGTCGAGGGCATGCAGTTCGACCGCGGCTACCTCTCGCCCTACTTCGTCACCGATCCGGAGCGCATGGAAGTCGTCCTCGAGGATCCGGTCATTCTTCTCAACGAGAAGAAGATCTCGAACATGAAGGACATGCTGCCGCTGCTCGAGCAGGTCGCGCGGCAAGGCAAGCCGCTGCTGATCGTTTCGGAGGACGTCGAGGGCGAAGCGCTCGCGACGCTCGTCGTGAACAAGATCCGCGGCACGCTGCACGCCGCCGCCGTCAAGGCGCCCGGTTTCGGCGATCGCCGCAAAGCGATGCTCCAGGACATGGCCATCCTCACCGGCGGCCAGGTGATCTCGGAGGAACTCGGGCTCAAGCTCGAGAACGTGACGCTGAAGGATCTCGGCCGCGCGAAGAAGGTGGTGATCGACAAGGACAACACCACGATCATCGACGGTGCGGGAGCGCGAAAGGACATCGAGGCGCGCTGCAACGAACTCCGCAAGCAGACTGAGGAAACCACCTCCGACTACGACCGCGAGAAGCTGCAGGAGCGACTCGCGAAGCTCGTCGGCGGCGTCGCGGTGATCAAAGTCGGCGCGGCCACCGAGTCCGAGATGAAGGAGAAGAAGGCGCGCGTCGAGGACGCGCTCCACGCGACGCGTGCTGCCGTCGAGGAGGGCATCGTGCCCGGCGGCGGCGTGGCGCTGCTGCGCGCGCAGGCGGTGCTCGGCGAAGTCGAGAGCAAGCTGCAAGACGAGCAGAAGGCGGGCGTGAACATCATTCGCCGCGCGGTCGAAGAGCCGCTCCGGATGATCTCCCAGAACGCCGGCATCGACGGCTCGATCGTGATCGAGAGGGTGAAGGGCGGCAAGGGCGCGTTCGGCTTCAACGCCGCGACCGAGGTGTACGAAGACCTGGTGAAGGCCGGCGTGATCGACCCGACCAAGGTCGTGCGCTCGGCGCTGCAGAACGCGGCGTCGGTTGCATCGCTGCTGCTCACCACCGAGGCGATGGTGGCGGAGAAGCCCAGCGAGAAACACGACCACGGCGGTCCCCCCGGCGGCATGGGTGGGATGGGTGGCATGCCAGGCATGTAGCCCGATCGACGATCGCGAGATCAACGAAGGCCCCTGGAACCGCCTGGTCCCAGGGGCCTTTCGATTGCCTCGGTCACGAGCCGGCCCTTGGTCTGGACAAGCTGGGACTGGACACGGTCGGCTCTCAAGCGCGGCGCCGAAACAGTCGAAGGGCCCGAGGGGGTTCACCCGCGTGTCTGAGGCCGAAGAGCTGCGACGCCAACGCGTGCTCGAGCGCCGCTTCCGGGCGATGGGCCTCGAAGTGGGCGTCTTGCCTGGTGGCCGGGCCGTGGTCGCAACGCTGCTACTGGGCCCGATGCCCTTCGAAACCCCCGAGGGTCCGCGCGCACTGCGTGCGGTGCGCTTCTACACGCTCGGCCACGATCGGATCAAGTGCATGGCGCCACGAGCGCTGTTTCACCTGCCGCCGATTCGCGTGCTCGACTGCGAGAAGGCCGAGGACCTCGAAGCCCGTATCCGCGCCACCTGGGCGCAGCGACTCGCGCTCTTGCGCGACGCGCGGCGCTGGCTCGATCAACTGGGCGTGCAGGTAGACCTGTCGCAAGGTGCGCCGCAGTGGTGCTTTTCACTCGGCCTCGATGACACGCGTGCGCGCGGCGCGGTGGTCGAGCGGGGTCGCGTGATCCTGCCTTCCCGGGGTCCGCTGTCGGGTCTCGCGCTCCCCGACCCGGACGAGCGCATACTTGCGCTCGATGTCTCGTGTCGTACCAGCACCGATCTCGAGATTGCCGTGACGGTGCGACTCGAAGCGCTCGCGCGCCGAAAACGAGACGGAACCGTGCGCCGCACCCCCGATGCGAACTGCGACCTCCCCGCTCCGCGCACGCCGCGCGGCATGCCGCTGCTGCTCGTCGGTTCCCAGTTTGCCGGCGCAAACGGACTCCAGGAATCGCTCCGCCTGCGCGGCTTCGAGGTGCGCTGCGCGACCTCGGCCTCCGCTGCGATCGAAGCATTCCGCGCGCATTCCTTCGAACTGGTGTTGGCAGAAACGCGGCTCGATCGCGGCGACGGCATCGAGCTGGTGCCGGCGCTGCGTGGACAGACCGGTGTGCTCGATCTCCCCGTCGTGCTCTTCGATGAGCGCCCGAGCGATCACCGCCGCAGCGCCGCCAAGGCCGCCGGAGCGAGCGGGTATCTCTCGGGACCACTCGACGCCGCGCGCCTCGCATCCGCGCTCGCTCACCTTGCGAGCGAACGTCAGCGGCGTCGCTTTGCGCGATTCGATCGCGCCCTCTCGGTTTCGTGGCCCGGTTGCGAGACACCGGCCGTCACCACCGAGGTGGGTCGCGGCGGATGTCTACTGCATGGCGCTACGCAGGCCCCGGCGCGCGGCCGCTTCGCGCTTCACCTGCCGGAATCCGGCAGGACGCTGCACGTCGAGGCCGACGTGATGTACCGGCTCGACCCGTTGACGCCGGGATCGAGCACCGGCGACGGACTGCGCTTTTGCGGCTTCGACGAGGGCGAGGAGGCGGTGTGGATCGAGTACCTGGCGGGCATCGAGCAACGCGCACGCGCCAAGTCCTAGCGCGACGAGCTTGATTCGCCTCCGGCCCACTGCACGGAGGCCGGCTGGAAAGTCGGCCTCCGCGCAGTGGGTCTGGGATCAGAGTCCGCCGGACTCGATCTTGGCGCGCGCCTTGGTGATGTCGTGGTCCATCACCGTCTTTCGCTTGTCGGCCACAGCGAGCGCCTGAGACTCGCGCGCAAGTCGCGCGAGGTATTCCTCGGTCGCCTTGACGGCCTCATCGATGGCCGAACCAGAAACGCGAAGCCCGCCCCCATGCTGGGCGAGTAGCCGCTTGACCACCGCGTTGGGAAGCTCCCCCATCGAAAGACCCTCCAGCCCTTTGAAGTGAGCGGCCATCCTAGGAGGATCGGAACGGGCTTGTCAACGCGTCCGGCGCTTCGCGGGCTGAATGCGGCGCTTCGGAGTACTCGTGATGGCCAGCCCTCTGTCGGTCCGGGCGGCCTCTTCGGCGGCGCGAACCACCTCTCGGAGCGGCACACCGGCTCGTCTCGCCGCAATCTTGCAGTCCTCGTATTCCGCCGACGGCGTGCCACCACCGCGTGGATCGCGCGCGATCTTGACGCGGATCGAACCGAAGGGTGTTGCGACCTTGCGTTCCTCGCGCGTCAGCACGACGCGCTCCATCTCGGCGACCCGCACGCCGAGCGTGGTCGACTCCGCAAAGAGCACCCGAGCCATCACCTCGCGTTCCGCCGGGCGCGCGAGCACGCGGATCGCAAAGCCCGGCCGATTCTTCTTCATCTGCAAGTGCATCAGTGCGACGTCGAGTGCACCGGCTTCGAACAGGCGCTCCATCAGATACTCGAAATGCTCGGGGTTGAGATCGTCGACATGCGTTTCCAGCACCACGACGCGATCACCGCCAAAACCCGCGCCGCGGCCGAGCACGGCACGCAGCACATTGGGAAGCCCATCCGCGCGCTCATTGCCGGCGCCGATCCCGATCGCTTCGACGTGCATGGCCGGCAGCGTGCAGAACTCGTCGACGATCGTGCGTACGATCGCCGCTCCGGTCGGCGTCACCGTTTCCCACTCGATGCCGGCGGGAACGATCGGGACACCGCGCAGCAGTTCGAGAGTCGCCGGTGCCGGCAGAGGCAACAGGCCGTGATCGGAGTTGACCACGCCGTGGCCGAGTGGCAGCGGCGAACAGGTGACGCGTTCGATTCCCAGCCGATGCAGACCTACGGCAACGCCGGTGACGTCGACGATCGCGTCCACCGCGCCGACTTCATGGAAGTGCACGTCGTCGACCGCCGTGCCGTGCACGCGAGCTTCGGCGGTCGCGAGCACCTCGAAGATCGCGAGCGCACGGTCGCGCACGCTGGGGATCAGCTTCGCGCCTGAGATCAACCGGCGGATCTCGCGATACGACCGACCGTGATCGTGCGAATGCTCGTGGCGACCCTGTCGATGCTGCTCGCCGCCGTGCTCATGAGCGTGCACGAGCCGACCGTGCTGATGCACGCGGGCGCGACCCGGTCGGGGCTGCGGCAGCCGCACTTCGACGTAGTTGGCGTCGAGCGGGCCACGCGTGACGCGCTCGACGTCGAGCCGGAACGGAACGCCGAGGCCGGCCAGGTCGGCCTCGAGTTCACGCTTTTGGAGTCCGAGATCGAGCAGCGCGCCGAGCAGCATGTTGCCCGCGACGCCCGAGAATGCGTCGAGGTGCAAGATGCGCGGTCCGGCCGCTCCATGCTGAATCGCATCCGCCTTCGACTTCGACGCGCTGCGCGCTGCGACGCTCTTGGCACGCCGCGGCTTGCCGGACTTGCTAGAGGCGATTGATGAGCGTTGCGACATGGGCGGCCCCGAATCCGTTGTCGATGTTGACTACGCATACGTTCGACGCGCAGCTCGTCAGCATGCCGAGCAGCGCGGCGACACCGCCGAACGACGCGCCATAGCCGACGCTGGTCGGCACCGCGATCACCGGCTTGTCGACCATGCCACCCACTACCGACGGCAGCGCGCCTTCCATTCCCGCCACCACGATCAACACGCGCGCCTTGCGGAGCTGTTCCGACGACGCGAGCAGACGGTGGATCCCGGCAACCCCGACATCATGCAGCGTTTCGACGGGATTGCCGTAGTGTCGCGCGACGCCCGCGGCCTCGGCCGCCACCGGCAGGTCCGAGGTTCCCGCGGACACCACGAGTATGGTGCCCTTGCCACGGACGGGCGTCTCCGCATCCGCGTAACAAAGGAGCCGCGCGGGAACGTCGTGCTCGCCGCCAGGCACCGCGCGCAGCACGGCACTTGCGGTCGCAGGGTCGACCCGCGTGACCAGCACGGAGAGTCCAGCGGCGCGCTGTGCGTGCACGACCTCGGCGATCTGCAGCGCGGTCTTGCCTGGTCCATACACGACCTCGGGTAGACCTGAGCGCAGCGCGCGATGGGTGTCGACGCGCGCATGCGGCGTGTCGACGAACGGGAGATGGGCGAGGCGGTCGAGCGCCTCCGAGGGTTCCACCTCGCCGCGCTGCACGCTCTCGAGCAACGCCTGGAGTCGATCACGATCCACGGCGGCGCACGGTATCAGAAGGGCCCGCGCGCTGCTTCGCCGGGAACCTCCGCCGGAATCCACACCAGCTCGACATGCGAACGCCCGGCTTCGTCGACCAGGTGCGTCTCGATGCAGACACGACCCGCGGCGCGCGTTCGCCATGCGGCGAGCGCAGGTCCCCGCGCGTCGAAGACCAGGCTCGGCAGCGAAGGCAGCGCGCGTGTACCCACGAGATCGGCAACCGCAGAGAGCGCGTGCGAAGCCAGGATGTTGCCCACCTCGCGCAATGCCGACTCGGCGTGCGACGCGGCCGCTTCGGCGCCGACCAACTCCTCCACGAGCAGACGGCGCGCCGAACCCGGCAGTCGCAACACGAGCGCGCCGCCCATCGCGCCCTCCACTTCGAAGAAGATCCAAGCGTCGTCGTCGGCCAGCGGCGTCTCGCCGGTCGCCGAGGTCCCCATACGCACGCGTGGAACCGACATCCGGACGGGACGCCGGATCAGCCGCGCCAGCGCGGTCGCAGCGTGGCCGGCGCCCACATTGGCCAGCTCGCAAAGCCGATCCAGTTCTTCTCCAACGTCGTGAAATGCCACGTTCGGCACGGCGCAGTCTCCTAGGGCAACTGATTCAGGTCGAGCAGGAAGACCGGCCGGCCATCGCCGAGTACCGTCAGCCCCGCGAGCACGCGCAGCGAGGCGAGCAGCGCCGGCAGCGGCTTGACATAGATGTCCTGCTGGCCCGCAAGTCTCTCGACGCGCAGCGCGACGCGT
>JANLTC010000096.1:0-25177 GCA_031362725.1 Deltaproteobacteria bacterium
CGCGGCGATGAGTCGAATAACCTGACAAAAAATAACCTGACGCCCGGCACCTCTCCTCGGGCTCGCCTCTTAGAGCTGCAGGATCTGCTTGCCGGTGTTCGCGCCGGTGAAGAGGCGCAGCAGCGTGCGCGGCGCGTTTTCGAGCCCGCGCTGCACGTCTTCCTGGTGCACGACGTCGCCGTTGCGCACCCACTCGGAGAGCTTCGCGACGCCCTCGCCGAAGCGCGCCGCGTAGTCGATCACGATGAAGCCTTCCATGCGGCCGCGCTGGATCACCAGGTTCATCAGGTTGCGCGGGCCGGGCGGCGGCGTGGCTTCGTTGTAGCCGGAGATGCCGCCGCACAGCACGACGCGAGCGCGCATCGCGATCTGCCCGAGCACCGCGTCGAGGATTTCGCCGCCGACGTTGTCGAAGTAGACGTCGATGCCCTTCGGACAGAGCTCGCGCAGCCGTGCGGCGACGTCGTCGTGTTTGTAGTCGATCGCCGCGTCGAAATGCGCCTCCTTCGTCAGCCACGCGCACTTGCCGGGGCCGCCCGCGATGCCGACGACGCGCGCGCCCTGCAGCGTCGCGATCTGCCCCGCGACCGAGCCGGTCGCGCCAGCCGCGCCGGACACGACGACGGTCTCGCCCGCCTTCGGCTTGCCGAGATCGAGCATGCCGAAGTATGCGGTGAGCCCGGTGATGCCGAGCACGCCGAGCGGCCACGTCGGCGGGACGCCCGGCGGGATCTTCGCGCCGAGCATCGCGCCCGGCACCAGCGCGTATTCCTGCCAGCCGAACATGCCCTGCACCAGGTCGCCCGCAGCGAAACCCGCGTGCTTCGATTCCACCACCTCGCCGACCGCTCCCGCGCGCATCACCTCGCCGATCTGCACTGGCGGCAGATAGCTCGGGCGATCTTCGATCCAGCCGCGCTGCGTCGGATCGAATGACAGGTAGAGCACGCGCACCAACACCTGCCCGTCACCGGGCGGCGATACGGGCGCCTCGCCGAACTGGAAGTCGCTCTCCTTGACCATGCCTTTCGGGCGGACGGCGAGCGTCCAGCGTCGATTCGTTGCGGGCATCGGGGTTCCTCCTGGTGTCAGTGTTCGAGTCGCAGCGCGATGTCTTTGGCGAAGGTCGGGACCGCGAGCGTGACGGCGCCGCCGCTCACGGATAGGGCGTCGATCGCGACGTCCATGCCGGTGTAGGTGTCGATCCAGCGCGCAGTCCACGCGCCGTCGGCGAGATTGGTCAGCGCGAGCGTCGCGGCTACGACGGGCGTCTCATCGGGACCCGGCAGCGGCGGATACAGCCACTGGTGGTCGGTGTTCTGCACCCAGACCAGCACGACGGAGCTACCGCGCAATGCGTACGCTGCGAGGTGACGCCCGACTGCCGCCGCGACCGGTCGGATCGGCGCGAAGCCCTGCGCGTCGAACGCGATTCCCCGGACGAAAAGCGCGATCGGCGCGAAGTGGCAGTAGAGATCCTGCGGATCGACGACGTTGTCCCACCACCAACTCATGCCGGTGCCGAAGCCGCCAGCGAGCAGACCGATCCAGATCCCCTGGTGGAAGCCGATCGACTCTGGATCGTTCTCGAGCGTCTCGACGGGGCCGCGGTAGTCGACACCATACTCGGACAGCAACACCGGCTTGCCGGGATAGGCGTTGCGGTAGGCGCGCATGCGGATCTCGGCGATCGCCGGCAGGTCGAGGCCGAGCGGGAACGAGTAGTGGTGGATCTGCGTGAAGTCCATCTGCGGCAGCGCCCAGTAGGACGCCAGTGTGCTGCGCGCGAGACTCGTCGAGATCAGGTGATCGTAGGGGTCGAGTCTGCGCAGCGTGTTTCCCATCTCGGCGTGCCAAGCCTCGACTGCGGGACCTGCGCTGACAGAGTCGACCTCGTTCCAGAGTTCCCACGCCAAGAGATTCGTGGCGAATCCCCAGCGCGCGACCAGGTGGCGAAGCCGGCGCTCGAAGAGCGCGCGCGCGGCGGGATCGGTGAAGAACGCGGTCGGCTCCGCGAGCGGACCGCCGTTCGCCGCGTTGTACGGATTGTCGGCCCACTCCGAGTTGGTATCGAGCGAGAACGCGCCGTGATTCTGGATCGACAGCATCACCGCGATGCCGTATCGATCGGCGGCTTCCAGCACCTGGTCGAGCTGCCAGGCGCGATCGAGACGCGTCGTGTAGTCGCCGAGCGACGTCGTCGCGACCGCGCCGTCCGGCGCGCGCGTGATCCACTCGACACCGAACGCCCAGCTCGGCATCCACAGTCGCACATGGTTCACGCCCTGCGCGGCGAGCTT
This sequence comes from Deltaproteobacteria bacterium, assembly GCA_031362725.1. Taxonomy (GTDB): domain Bacteria; phylum Myxococcota_A; class UBA9160; order UBA9160; family PR03; genus PR03. Next base: position 2,301 of record JANLTC010000096.1, read on the forward strand.
CGCGAACCAATCGTCGTAGGCGAAGGTGCCGCGACCGTCGTACCAGCCGACGTTCTCGCCGATCGCGACGTACGGCGTGCCGTCGTCGAAGCGGAGATAGCGGCCGTCCTGCGGCGAGCGGTGCAAGAAGCCGTGGCGACCGGGCGCGGGCGGATCGACTTCGAAGCTTTGCCACTCGGTGGTGGCGGCGCCGGTGGGTGTCGTCGCGACCCAGCGCCACTGCCAGGAGCCGGTCTGTGTCGGCGTCATCCGCACCCGCCACTGTGCCGGGCCGCGCGGCGTCAGGTGTTCGTAACCGCCGACCAGCGCGCGCGTGAAGTCTCGCATGTAGAAGCCGGGCATCACCAGCGTGCTGCCATCGGGCGCGACGAACTCGCCATCGAGACGGATCTGCTCGGGATCGAAGCGATTCGTGAAGGGCCCCCAGACGTTGCCCGCGGTTTCGAAGCGTTCGAAGCAGCGGCCGCGCGCCGCAAGAGCACCCGCCAGCACGCTCGTTTCCGTCGGTGAGATGCCGCAACGCGGAGCGACGAGCGCGAGCGACAACAACGGCAACAGCGCGGCGAGCGATCCTCGGCAACGGGTCAGCATGCGCCGCTCATTCTACCGCGCGAGGAGAAAGGGGACGGTCCTCGAAATGGACGGGCCGAGGAGAAAGGGGACACCCCCCGCGCCCGCGCAACTCGATCGGCAGCTCAACCGGTCCTCGAGATCCGCCGATTCACCCGGAAATGAGCGAACCCCGACTCTGCATCGCCTCCCACGCCGCCGACTCCGACTACGCGCCGACGTCGCGCGTTCTGCTGTGGAAGCTCGGCTACGCGCTCGTGCCCGCGAACGAAGCGAGTGAGCCTGCTTTGCGCGTCGTGCGCGACGACCGCCTCGCCGAAGTCGCAGCGACTCCGAGCGTCCCGATCATCCTGCTCACGCGCGAGCGCTCGGCGCGCGCGCACGACCCGCGCGTCGCGGGAACGCTGCGGCGCCCCGCGCGGCTGCACGAACTCTACCGGCTGATCCAAGCCTCTCTCGAAGCGCACCCGCGCTCGGTCCCGCGCGTGCCCACATCGCTCCGCGCAAGCGGAACGGCCGCGGATCAGCGCTGGGAATTCGAGGTGCGATCGCTTTCGGAGAACGGCTGTCTGGTCACCGGCGCGAACCGGCCGCGTGAGGGGCAGTCCTTCGCACTCGACATCGAATTGCCGTGGGGGCAGCGACTCGCGACGCCCGCCGTCGCCGGCTACGAGCAGCGCGAGTGTCTCGGTCTGGTGTTCCACGGCATCACGCTCGGTGCGCGGAAGAAGATGGCGAAGGCGGTGCTGGAGTTGCTTTCGCGGGCTTAGCCGCGAGCAGGCAATCCCTTCCCGTCACCGCGACACCGTGCCAGCCGCGCCGCGATTGCCGCGAATCCGTCGCGATCTGCGTACGCCTCTGCATGTACGAAACGCGTGACGCCCACCGCTGCGAGCGTCGCGACCTGCTCCACCGCGCGCCCCGCATCCTCGATCGCGAGCCGCCCCATCGCGACGACCTCTGGTGTCGGCTTGCCCGCCCCACGCGCGCGGCGCCTCAGCTCTTCGATCGGTTCGCGCAGCTTCTCCGGATCCATCCCCATCGGCATCCAGCCGTCACCGAAGCGGACCGCGCGCGCGAGCGCGTGGGGCGGCGTTCCGCCGACGAAGATCGGCGGTCGCGGCGGCTTCGGGCGGAATAGGAATGGCTGGCCGTTGGCGACGACGACATCGTCGTTGCCGCTCGCGAAGCATTCGTGCAGGAACGCGAGTGTCTCGTCGGCGATCGCGCGGCGGCGCGTTCGATCGACGCCGGCCGCGCGAAACTCGGCAGGCATCCAGCCGACGCCTACACCGAGACGCAAGCGGCCGCCCGAGAGTTCCTGGATCGTCGCGATCCACTTTGCAGTCGCCAGCGCAGGGCGATACGGAAGAATCAGCACCGCCGTGCCGAGGCCGATGCGCGACGTTGCACCGGCAAGGAACGCGAGCGTCGCGAGCGGATCGAGATAGCGGCCGTCGCTGCCTTTCGCGTCGTCCGGTGGGATCGCGATGTGATCGACCACCCAGATCTCATCGAGCCCGGCGTCTTCCGCTGCGCGTGCGCAGTCGCCGACCAGGTCGCGGGTCGCCTGCGGACCCATCGTGCGCACGACTGCGCCGATCTTCATGTCGCGTCCTCCTCGGGCGCTACGGGAACGGTACCCAGATCCGCCGGGATCGGCGCGTGCAGCGCGACATCCTCACCATCGATCGCAATCCGCAGTTCCGCCGCGTGCAGCAACGTGCGAACGCCCGCTCCGCCGCCGTACACGACATCGCCCACGATCGGCGTCCCGCCGGCCGCGAGATGCACGCGGATCTGGTGCGAGCGGCCCGTTGTCGGCTCGCACGCAACCACAGCCTCCCTGCCGTCTGCCGAACGTCGCATGAAGCGCGTGTGCGAAAAGCGGAAGCCGGGCTCCGGCTCATTCCGGAGTGCGAAGCGATAGCGCTTCGGATCGAGTACGCGGCCGAGGAAACCCGACACCTCCCACGCGGCGATCGGCGGCTGCGGCGACACGATCGCCACGTAGCGTTTGTGCGCGCCGCCTTCCGCGAAGATCCGGCCCAGTCGAGCCGCGGCCGCCGGCGTCTTCGCGAAGAGCACGACGCCGCTCGTCTCGCGGTCGAGTCGGTGCACCGCAACCAGCGAGGCGCAGCCGGTCGCTTCGCGCAGCGACGCTTCGAGCGAAAGACGCCGGCTGGCGCGCGTACCCTGCGTCGTCAGCCACGCGGGCTTGTCGACGACGAGCCAGTCGTCGCGGTCGGCGAGCACGCGCTCGGCGCCGATTGCGATCGCTTCGGGCTCGGTCGTGAAGGCATACGCATCGACGCGCGTGCCGGCGGCGATCGTGTCCGGGATCTCATCGCCGGTGTGCGGACGACCGCCGAGGTGCAGGCCGCCGTGCCACAGCATGCTGTCGAAGTGCGCGGCATCCCAGCCGGTGCGCGTGCGCGCGTCGGCGAGGAAATCGCGGCGAGACTGCGCGGCGTCGGTGATGAAGCGCAGCCGCAACAGCGATGGGTCGAAGCGCTCGCGCGGAGTTCGGGGTGTCGTCATCATCTCGGCAGCTGCCTGGTGGTGGAACCCTTCGACGTGAGGCAGGGTAGGGCGTGGCCGCGCGGCAAGGCGTGGAATACTCGAAGAAAGACGGAGCCCGGCTCGCGCGGCTGGCGCAGCGCATCTCTTGACGCTGGACCGGGCGCCCCGGTTCCAGCCCGAAGCGATGTTGCGCGGGCTCGAACACCACGGCGTCCCCTGGTTTGTCATCGGCGGTCGCGCCGCGACGCTCGACGGAGTTCGGTGAACTCGACCTCGCTTTCAGCCGGCGGGGACGCAGGGCTACGAGGATCGGCTTCGACGCGTCGAGCACCATGGCCTCGACGGTCTGGTCGTTCCGGCCGCATCGCTGGAGGACGTGATTCGCTCGAAGGGCGCGGCATCCCACGCCCTGCGTGTGCGCAGCGGCGCTCCGACGTCAGAGAAGGCGTTCGGTCGGTCCGGTACCGTCCGGGCCGAGCCGACCGCCTGTGCCGAAGTGGCCCTTGCCGGGCACGTGGTTCACTTCGACGCGAATCCCATCGGGATCCTCGAAGAGCACCGAGTAGTAGCCCGGCGCGAAGCGCCCCTCCTCGGGCGGATGCACGACGCGGGCGTCCAACTCGTCGACGAGCAGTTTGTACACCGCGTCGACGTCGGCGCGCTCGCGGGCGCGGAAGCAGAAGTGATGCAGTCCGGCGCGGTCCTGGTCGAAGCGGCCGCTGCGCTGCTCGGGCGGCGCACCGCGCACCAGGATGCCGGTGCGGCTGCCGATGCAATAAAGCACGGCGTCGCCCTTGATCAGCGTCTTCATCGCCAGGAAGTGGCAGAGTTTCTCCCAGAACGGGATGCAGCGGTCGGGATCATTCACGGTGAGCTGGATGTGTGCGATGCCGTTCATCTCGACGCTCATGTTGGCCTCCTGCGGTTACGGAAGGGCGGACGGATCGAGCACGCCGCTCGCGATCACGTCCGCCAGCCACTGCCCCGACGCCTTCACGCTGCGTTGCTGCGTCGCGGGATCGAACGCGATCAGACCGAAGCGCTCCGGACCGAAGCCGAAGTGCCACTCGTAGTTGTCGACCGCGCTCCAGTGGAAATAGCCGCGCACGTCGGCGCCACGCTGGCGCGCGCGCTCGAGCGCCGCGAGGTGCGCGGCGATGTAGCGGATGCGGAAGGTCTCGTCGGTGGTGGGAACACCGTTCTCGGTGACGAGCAGCGGAACGCCTGGCAGCGCGGCAGCGACGCGCACGAGGCCGTCCTCGAGTCCACCCGGGTGGACCTTGCGGTTCATGCGATCGACCGGCGCGTCGTCGCGATCGGACCACGAGCCGGGACCGTTCGGGCCGAAGCTCGTCGCGTTGTAGTAGTTGAAGCCGTAGAGATCGAGCGCGCCGCGCAGTTGCGGAATTTCTTCGGGCTCGCGACCTGGCATGCGCACCCAGCCGGTGGCGAGCGCTTCGAGCAGCACGCCGTGGTACCAGGCGTCGAAGCGCCGTGCGGCGCCCTGTTGCAGCGCGTCGCGCGGATCCTCGGGGCGCGGATCGAGATAGACCTCGATCGTCGCGACGGTCGGCTGCGGGTGCTGCGCCTTCAGGATCCGGTACGCATCGGCGTGCAAAGCGAGCACGTGACGCGTCATCGCGAACGCCGACGCCGAGTCCTTCACGAAGGGCGGGTTCACGCCCATCAAGTATCCGGTCAACACGTAGACCATCGATTCGTTGGCGACGTGGAAGTGGCGCGCGTGCGGCGCCAGCGCGCCACCGACGTGTTCGACGTAGCGCAGGAAGTCGCTGTGGTTTCTCGCTTCGAGGAAGCCGCCGCGCTCTGCGAACCACTGCGGGTGCGTGAAGTGGAAGAGGTTCACCCACGGCGTCACGCCGGCCGCGACCGCGGCGTCGCAGATCGCGCGGTAGCGGTCGATCGCCGCTTCATCGAAGCGGCCGCGTGCGGGCTCGACCCGACTCCACTCGACCGAGAGCCGGTAGTGGCGGAAGCCGAGACTCGCGACGAGTCGCAGGTCCGCTTCGGCGTGTTGCCAGAAGCCGTTGCCGGGATTCGCCGGCACGCGGCCTTCGCGCGCGGCGAGCACCCAATCATTCGCGACGTCGCCGCCTTCGGATTGGAACGCCGAGGATGCGACGCCCCAGGCGAACGCGGGGGCGAAGTGCACCGCTTCGCGCGGCAGCAGTGGCGCCCAGCGCTCCCGTTCGGCGTCGCTCACGCGCGGCTGCTGCGTGCCGGCTTCGCGGCGAGCAGGTCCTTCGCTTCGTCGAGCAGGTCCTTTGCTTCGGCCTCGAGTTCGTAGAACGCCCAGATCCCGATCTTCGAGGTGCGCAGCAGCCCGGCTTCGCGCAGCACCTTCAGGTGGTGGGAGATGGTCGGCTGCGCGAGTTCGAAGCGATCGACGATGTCGCAGACGCATACCGGCCCTGCCTGCGCGCCGACGAGGCGCAGGATCTCGAGGCGGGTGGCGTCGGCCAGCGCCTTGAAAGCCGTCACCAGCCGCTGCTGGTCGCGGGCCGGCAGCGGACGGATTGCCCGGACGGGGCAGCAGCCTTGGGGTCGTTCGCGCGTCGTCATGCAGCGCACTCTACCCGAGCTTCGTACGCATTGACATCCATCGATTGGTTACTATGATCCTATCGAAGGTAATCAATATGTCGCACCGGCCACGGCCGAGCGACCCGGAGGATCGATCATGCGTGTGCAGCTCGCTCTCAACGTCGAGAACCTGGACGATGCGGTCGCGTACTACTCGAAACTGTTTGGTGCCAAGGTGAGCAAGCGCAAGCCCGGCTACGCCAACTTCGCGATCGACGAGCCGCCGCTGAAGCTCGTCCTGCTCGAGGTGCCCGGCGCACCCGAACGCCTCAACCACCTGGGCGTCGAGGTATTCGAGCAAAGCGACGTCGACGCGGCGATCGGGCGCCTCTCCGCGGCGGGCATCGCAGGCGAGGTGGAGATCGATCGTACCTGCTGCCACGCGGTGCAGAACAAGGTCTGGTCGAGCGATCCGCAGGGCGCGCGGTGGGAGTTCTACCGCGTACTCGCCGACAGCGAGACGTTCGGCGCGCCGCCGCCGGTCACGCCCGAAGCGGCTCCCGCCGCGAGTGCCTGCGGCTGCCGTTGACGGGTGCGAAGCGGTGACTTCCGGGGATGCGGAACGGTGCGTTCCGTTATAACCTCGGCCGCCTCATCCCCGGAGGCCCCCCCGCATGCGACGCTCTGCGATCCGGTCGTTCTCGTCTGCCGCGTTCTTCTTCGCCTGCATGCTGCCCATTGCGCGCGCGGCCGAGGACACGGGCACCGCCGCCCCGTCCTTCAAGACCGGCGACGTCGTCGCGTTCGACAAGATCGAAGAGCTGAAGCCGTTCCTGCCGAAGGAGCTCTGGGCGAATCGCGATTTCTTCTTCTTCGAAGGCATGCAGCTGGAGATCGGTCCGTTCCACGCGGACTACAGCGCGGCGCCGACGTATGGCGCGGCAACGCAGAAGTTCGCGGGTCAAGCGAAGCTCGGTCCCGACAGCTCGCTCGAGAATTTCACCGCCGGCCAGCCGTTCCCGATGGACAAGATCGATTGCAAGGGCGATCCCGAGGCCGGCGCGAAAATCATCTGGGACTTCCACTACCGCTGGGCTCAGGAAAGCGGCGTGTCGAGCTTCTACTACTCGTACTGGGATCGCGGCGAAGAGCTGCCGCTCTACTACGAGGGAACCGGTGGTGGCGTGCAGTTGTCGCACCGGTCGGAGCCGTCGCTCCAAGAGGAAGGCGGCGACATGTTCCGCGGCGAGACGCGCACCGGCGCGAGCGGCGCGGAGGTGACGGCGCCGTTCGACGCGCGCGGCATCATGCTGCTCTCGTATCGCTACAAGGATTCGGACAAGCCGGTCGCCGATGCGCGCAACGACGATACCTGGGTCTACGTGCCGACGCTCCGCCGTGTGCGGCGCATCTCGACGGCCCAGCGCACCGACGCGATCTCCGGCACCGACTTCACCTTCGACGACCTGTTCTCCTTCAACGGCGTGGTGCCGCAGTACTCGTGGAAGTGCCTCGGCGAGCAGGACGTGCTCGCGCCGATGAACACGAAGGTGAAGGGCTACCCGTACGTGAAGGACCAGAACTTCGGTCCCTACGGCCTGTCGTTCGCGTCCGACCGCTGGGAGATGCGCCACGCCGTGATCGTGCGGATGGACCCGCGCAACGCCGACCATCCGTACGCGCGGAAGGACATCTACATCGACAAGCAGACGCTGCAGCCGCTGTATTCGTTCGCGTACGACCAGAAGGAAGAGCTGTGGAAGATCATCTACCACAACCACCGCTGGAGTCAGGACGAGTCGCTGACGGGCAAGTGGTTCGAACCGTGGGAAGACGTGCCCGAGCCGCGCATCGTCTCGGTGGTGTCCGACACGATCATCAACGTGCAGACGGGCACCGGCAACCGCATCGAGTTCTGGGACGCGGGCGGGAAGTCGATCGGCAACAAGGCCCAGATTCGCCGTTACATCGACGTCGGGCGACTGACGCGCGGTCGCTGAGCGGACGCTCTCCGCAGCGCGCGCGGTTGCTACGGTCCAGCGGTCTTCGCCGCAGGGGGGTCGCATGGACGTTCGCGCCGCGGTGGCTCGTGCCGCCGGCAAGCCGCTCACGATCGAGACGATAAAGGTCGCCGGCCCGCGCGAGGGCGAGGTGCTCGTCGAGATCAAGGCCACCGGGGTCTGCCATACCGATGCGTTCACGCTCTCGGGCGCCGACCCGGAGGGCATCTTCCCGTCGGTGCTCGGGCACGAGGGCGCCGGGATCGTCGTCGAGGTCGGCGCGGGAGTTCGTTCGGTCGCAGCTGGCGACCACGTGATCCCGCTCTACACGCCCGAGTGCCGCAACTGCAAGTTCTGCCTCTCCGGCAAGACCAATCTCTGTCAGGCGATCCGCGCGACGCAGGGGCAGGGCCTGATGCCCGATGCCACCAGTCGCTTCCGCGACGCGCACGGTGACGAACTGCGCCACTACATGGGCACCTCGACCTTTGCGAACTACACGGTGTTGCCCGAAATCGCCGTCGCGAAGATCCGTCCCGACGCACCCTTCGAAGCCGCTTGTCTGCTCGGCTGCGGCGTCACCACTGGTATCGGCGCGGTGCTCTTCACCGCGAAGGTGCGGCCCGGTGACAGCGTCGTGGTCTTCGGGCTCGGCGGCGTCGGACTCTCGGCGATCCAGGGCGCGCGCATCGCCAACGCCGACAAGATCATCGGCGTGGATAGGAATCCGAAGAAGCAGGCGCTCGCCGAACGCCTCGGCATGACGCAGTTCGTGAACCCGACGGAGGTGCAGGGCGACCTGGTGCCGTACCTCGTCGATCTCACCGGCGGCGGCGCCGACTTCTCGTTCGAGTGCATCGGCAACGTCACGACGATGCGTCAGGCGCTCGAGTGCTGTCATAAGGGCTGGGGGCAGAGCGTCATCATCGGCGTTGCGGGCGCCGGCCAGGAGATCGCGACGCGACCCTTCCAGTTGGTGACCGGACGCGTCTGGCGCGGCTCCGCGTTCGGCGGCGTGCGCGGTCGCAGCGATCTGCCGAAGCTCGTCGACTGGTACATGGACGGCAAGATCGAGATCGATCCGCTGATCACGCATCGCCGCAAGCTCGGTGAGATCAACGAGGCATTCGCATTGATGCACGCCGGCGAGTCGATTCGCACCGTCGTGAGCTTCGATTGATGCGACGTTCGCGAGCGCTGCGCAGGGCTCGCGCTGCGCTGCTGTTCGGCTGCATTGGGCTCGCACTCGCACCGCGACTTCATGCGCAGCTGTTGCCGCCGCCGAGCAGCGAACCGCAAGCTCCGCAGTTGTTTCCAGCCGTACCCACGCAGGTTCCTACGCCAGCGCCCATCGCGCCCGCTGCGCTTGCACTGCCCGAAATCGCTGCCAGCGGAGAAGCCACGCTGGCGCGTCTGCGCGCGATCGAAGCGGAAGTGGCGCCGGATGCCCGCGCGATTGCGATCGCCGAGGCAGTTCCGAAGCGCGCCGAAGATCTCGATCGAGGCGTCGCCGCCGTCGAGGAGGCGATCGCGACGCGTGCGGGCCTCGACCGCCTGATCGATCTCGAGCGCAACCTCGCCGGCATCCGCGAGGAGGTCGACGGCTGGCAGGCGGTGACGAAAGCGCGCGCGGAGGCGCTCGAAGCGCGCGTTGCCGAGGTCGCGGCGCTGAAGGACACCTGGGATCTGACGCTCGAAGGCGCGCGCAACGAGAAGGCGCCGGACGCCGTGCTCGACCGCATGCGCGATTTGCGCAAGGAGATCCGCGCCGTTCAGGGCCGCATGCAGGACATGCGCAGCGACGCGCTCACGCAGCAGGGCGACGTTGCCAAGCTCTGGACGACGATCTCGCTGCTGCTCGACAACGTGGCGCGCGCGCGCTGGGAGATTCGCGGCCAACTCTTCGAGGCCGATCGAAGCCCGCTCTGGACGGCGTTCGGCAAGGCGCAGAGCCTCGAATCGGTGCTGACCCGGGTTCGCAAGGCGACCGAGCGCGACATCGAGAACCTGCGCACCTTTGCCGCGTTGAGCGCGGATCGGATCCGCATCCACGCTCTGCTCCTCGCCGGATACCTGGGTCTCGCAATGGTGTTGCGGAGCTGGGCGCGCCGGCGCCGCGCCGCCGGCAGGCCGATCGGACCGGCGTCGCGCGTCTACGAGAGCCCCATCTCGGTCGCGCTGCTCGGCGCGCTGCTGGCGACACCGTGGCTCTATCCGCACGCGCCGCTCGTGCTGAACGGGCTCTTCGGACTGCTGGTGCTGATCCCGACGCTCGTGCTGCTCTTCGATGTCTTCCCGGCCGAGCTGCGACGGCTGTGGTTCGCACTGGCGTGTTTCTATCTCGTCGATCGCCTGCGTTACTCGCTGCAATCGGTCGAATTGCTCGAGCGATCGCTGTTCCTGCTCGAGATGATGGCGGCGACGGCGTTCGTCATCTGGCTGTTGCGGAGCTTCCGCTTCGAACAGCTCGTTCGCACGGTCGGCTCGCCGGTCATCGTGCGTCGCGTGCTGCGCAGCATGGCGATTGCGTTCGCGCTGGCGGCGGTTGCCGACGGGCTCGGTTTCTTCACGCTGGGCAAGGTGGTCGGCGAGGGCATTTTGACCAGCATCTACGCGGCAACGGTGCTCTACGGTGCCGCGGTCATCGTGCGGCCGATCGTTCCGGCGCTGCTCGGCTCGCGTCCGATGGACTCGCTTCACCTGATCTCGCGCTATCGCGAAGCGATCGCGCGATTCCTCGATCGCGCGATCCAGTGGATCGCGATCGCGGCCTGGGCCTACGCCACGCTGGATCGGATGACGCTCGCTGATCCGATCGGGAGCGCGCTGCATTGGCTGATCACGACGCCAGTACAGATGGGCACCGTCGCGATCTCGCTCGGCGACATCTTCGCGTTCGGCGCGGTGGTGCTGGCGACGATCCTGCTCTCCCGCGCGGTGCGCGTGCTGCTCGAAGAAGACGTCCTGCCGCGCACGCGTCTGGAAAGGGGAATCCCGCACGCGATCTCGAACACCGCCGCCTACGCGGTGTCGGCCATCGGTTTCGTCCTTGCGCTCGGCGCAGCGGGCATCGATCTCTCCAAAGTGACGGTGCTGGCGGGCGCCTTCGGCATCGGCATCGGTTTCGGCTTGCAGAACATCGTCAACAACTTCATTTCGGGACTGATCCTGCTCTACGAGCGTCCGATCCAGATCGGCGACACCGTCGAAGTCGGAACCCTGACGGGCGAGGTCAAGCGGATCGGCATCCGCTCGAGCACGCTTCGCACCTTTCAGGGCGCCGAAGTGATCGTGCCGAACGCGAGCCTGATCGCCGAGAAGGTCGTCAACTGGACGCTCTCGGATCGCCAGCGACGTATCGAACTGCCCGTGGGCGTTGCCTACGGAACCGATCCCGAGCGCGTGCTCGCGATCCTGTTGGGTGTCGCAAGGGCGTCGTCGGAGGTTCTGGAAGATCCGCCGCCGCTCGCACTATTCCGCGGTTTCGGCGACAGCGCGCTCAACTTCGAACTGCGCGTCTGGACGGGACTCTCCAACTATCTCGAGGTCCACAGCCGCATCGCCATCGCCGTCAACGCCGCCCTCCGCGAAGCCGCCATCGAAATCCCCTTCCCCCAACGCGACCTCCACATCAAGCCAGGCTGAGGAGAAAGGGGACGGTCCTCGAAGCGGACTGGCTGTGGACTCGAGGGACACACCTCAGCTCGGCGGTTGCATCTCTCGCGCACCGTTCGCGGCGCGCGCGGCCCGCACCGCTCGCGCGACCCCCGAGGCGGTCGCGCCGATCGCGCTGCCGACCTGCGTGGCCGTGAGCCCCAGTCGGTCGACCCCGGCAAGCGCCAGTACGCGGCGGACCTTCGTCACGGCGCGCTCGCGCGATCCATCCGTCAGGTCACGCAAGTCGACGCCATGGGCCGCGCACTCACGCGCGCGCCACGCGAGGAACTTCGTCCATGGCTCACTCTCGACCTGCACGAGCGACGCCGCGTCGCGCGTTCCGGGCATGTCGCCGTCGCACATCCAGTCCTGGAGTCGCTCGCGCGCCTCGTCCAGGGTGTCGCCGAAGAATGCACGGGCGGCGTTGGCATCGTGGAACTGCGGTACGGGCTGGACGCCGAGCAGCGCACCGTAACCGCACCACGGGTACCGAGCGAGTTGATCGAGCGAGTCGACCAGCTCGGCGCGCAGTGGATTCCGGTGCACGTAGCGGATCAATCCCATTGCGTCTGCGTCGTCGCGCGCGGGTCGCGAGCGGAAGCGGTTCTGCACCAGATGCCCGACCCGTTCGTGGCGTCGATTGAAGTACAGCGAGTAGCCGGTGCCGATGCGGTGCATCGCGCGCGCGAGTGGGCGATCGCCCGTCTGGAGTACGAGATGCACGTGGTTCGACATCAGTACCCACGCGAGACAACGAACGCGCTCCTCGGGCAGGATCGCGTCGAGGCGACGCAGGTAGTCGTGGCGGTCGGCGTCGTCGACAAAGGTCGTGCGGCGCTCGACGCCGCGCTGGATCACGTGGTGAACGATACCGGGCGCATCGAAGCGAGGTCCACGCGGCAAATCGAGTCTCCCCGGGACCGTGATCCGGGGCAACACGCACCGTAACAAATGCCAGCGAGGATAAAGTGGAGAAAGGTGGAGAAAGGGGACGGTCCTGCCGAGGACCAGCCGTGGACTCGAGGGACACACTTGGTCGAGGTGTGTCCCCTTTCTCCTCGGCCCGTCCATGTCGAGGACCGTCCCCTTTCTCCCCTTTCTCCTCCTCAGCCGCGGAAGGCGGGGATTACTTTTTCGGCGAAGAGCTGTGCGGGCAGGCGGGTGTCGCGGCCGAAGAATTCGATGACGAAGGTGGTGCAGCCGAGCTCGACGTGGCGTTCGATGCAGTCGGTGACGCGGGCCGGTGTGCCCCAGATGCCGTGCTCGGCGAGCGCGCCGCCCATGTGACCGCCGTAGATCTTGGTGGCCTTCGCGAGCGCGGTGTCGGCGCCGGCCTCGTCCTCCGCGATCACGACGACGCACTGCTGCGAAATCTCGATCGTGTCGAAGTCGCGCTGCACGTCGTCGCAGCGCTGCCGCAACGCCAGGATCTTCGCGCTGAGCTGCGCCTGATGGACGCCCATGTTGTTCCAGATGTCGGCGTGTCGCGCGGCGATTCCCATCAGCACCTTCTCGCCGCCGCCGCCGATCAGTACCTGCGGCCGCACGCTCGGCTTCGGCTCGCACACCGCGTCGCGTACCGAGAAGTGCTTGCCCTCGAAGGTCGCCTTCTCCTCGGTCCAGAGCAGCTTCAGGATCTGCACGGTCTCTTCGAGCGCCCGCAGCCGCTCGCGCAGCGGCGGGAACACGCAGCCGGTATCCCTGAACTCGGCCTCGAACCAGCCCGCGCCGAGACCGACGATCGCGCGCCCCGGCCCGGCGATCTGGTCGAGCGTCGCGACCTGCTTGGCGAGCAGCGCGGGATTGCGAAAGAACGGCGGCGTCACCAGCGTGCCGAGCCCCGCTCGCCCGGTCACCGCGGCGACCGCGGCGAGCTGTGTCCACGCTTCCAGAATCGGCAGCGTCGGGATCGGTACGCCGTAGACGTGATCGCAGACCCACAGGTGATCGAAGCCGAGCCGCTCGAACTCGATCGCCGCATCGCGCGCCTCCGGCCAGGTCCGCTTGATCTGCGGCAGCGTGACGCCAAAACGGATGGGTCGAGGTGCGGGCATCGCGTTCTCCAGGTGCCGGGCTTCGGGTTTTCGCCCTGTCAGCTTATCGAGCAAGCAGGTGCGATGAAATCCGCGACCACGATAACCTGACAAACGGAAAACCTGACGCCCGGCACCGCTACCCGAGGAACCATGACGCAATCGCTCGACGAAGTGCTCGACTTTACGCGGCCCGCGTTCCGCCGCGATCCGGTCCCTACCTACAACCTGCTGCGGGAACGAGCGCCGATCGCCACGATCGAGCGCGGCGCGCTCCATTTCACGGTGCTGACGCGCCATGCGGATGTCGTCGCGGTGCTGCGCGACCCGCGCATGTCGGTCGACCGCGCATTCCAGCCGAAGCCGATCGCCGACGATGGCGCCGATCCCGCGACGCTTCACCCGCTCGCCCGCGCGCTGCGCGCGCTGTCGCGCGTGATGCTGTTCCGCGACCCGCCCGACCACACGCGGCTTCGCGGCCTCGTGAACAAGGCATTCACGCCGCGCATGGCCCTGGCGCTGCGGCCGCGCATCCAGACACTGGTGGACGAGCTGCTCGCGAAACCGCTCGCCGATGGTGGCTGCGACGTCGTGCGCGATCTCGCCGAACCGCTGCCGATCCTGGTGATCGCCGAACTGCTCGGTCTACCCGCGGCGGATCGCGCCGACCTGAAGCGCTGGAGCGACAACCTCGCGGCGATGCTCGATGGCTCGATCGCGATGCAACACCTCGCGAGCGCCATCCCGAGCGCCGTCGCGTTGATCGAGTATCTACGCGTTCACCTCGAAGCGAAGCGCAAGGCGCCGCGCGACGATCTGCTCTCCGCGATGCTCGCGGCGCAGGAGCAGGATGAACACCTCACCGACGACGAGATCCTCGGCACCGCGGCGGTCGTGATGGGCGCGGGTCACGAAACGACGACCAACCTGATCGGGAACGGCGTGCTCGCGCTGTTGCGCAATCCGGATGAACTCGCGCGGCTGCGCGCGCAGCCCAGCCTGATCGGCACCAGCGTCGACGAGATCCTGCGCTTCGACTCGCCGGTGCAGGCGACGAGCCGGGTCCCGATCGAAACGCTGGAACTGTTCGGCACGCGCTTCGAGAAGGGTCGCGAGATCGGTCTGCTGCTGGGCGCCGCGAATCACGATCCAGCGGTATTCGCGGATCCCGGTCGCCTCGATCTCGGGCGCCGCGACAACCGCCACGTCTCGTTCGGCTTCGGCATCCATTTCTGCCTGGGCGCGGTTCTGGCGCGACTCGAGGGCGAACTCGCGCTCGGCACGCTGGTCCGGCGCGCCTCGAAACTGGCGCTCGCGGCCCCGGACGACACGCTCGAGTGGCGACCCGGCTGGCTGCTGCGGGGTCTCACGAGCCTGCCGGTCACGGTCTGAGTTTCTCACGGCACGACCGCTGTGACCCGATCTGCCACGACGCGCGACTAGAATTGGCCGCGTGATCCCCGAGACGCCCGCAGTCGCGCTCCCATCGACGCCCCGATCGGCAGTGGTCGTCGCTCCCGGCGCGCGTGCGGCGCAGGCGCGGCTGTTTGCCGAGCTGGGCGCGCATCTCGAGCGTCGCGACGCGTTGCTCGACGCCGCGATCGGGGCGGGTGACGCGCCCGCCGTTCGCAGCCTGCTCGCGCGACCGCTGCGCATCGTCGTCCCGTCCAGCTCGCTCCGCGATCACGTTTCCGAGGCGCTGCTGCGGCATTTCGGACGCTCGCTCGCGGCGGTCGTCGTGTCTACGCAGTGGGCGTTGGCGCTGACCGTGCTCGAGCGCCGCGGCGAGGCGCCCACCGGCGGCGAGCAATTGTTCCGCTTGCTCGTGCGCCGCTACGCGGCGGGCGAACCGCTGCTCGCAGCGGCGCTCGGTACGCTGCACGAGGGCTACGGCATCGTCGAAGCGACCGCGCGCGATCTCGTCGATGCCGGCATCGAAGCACACCTGGCGGAGCCACTCGACGATCTGCTCGCCGAGCAAGCGAGCGCGGGCGCCGAGCGCATGCGCGCGGTGGTCCGCGCCACGCTGCGCGCGCTCGGGGCGCTCGAACGCGCGGGTCGCGCGCCGCGTGCCGCGCTGCTGAAGCGTGCGATCGAAGCCGTGCGCACGCAGGGCGACGACGCGCTCCCCACCGCGGCGCTTTGGATACACGGCTTCGCCGATGCAACCGGCGTCGTGGCGGATTGGATCGAGGCGCTGCTGCGCCGCTTCGATGCGCACGTGGTGATCGACGTGCCCCCCGATCCATTCGAAGCGGGTGCCGTCGAGTCGGAGTTCTCGCTTTCATTCGTCGAGCGGATGGAACGCGCGGCGAGCGAACGCGAGCGCGCGCCGGCAGACGCGCATGCGACGTGCCAGCTCGCATTGGTGCGCGCGCCCGGCGCGTTCGCGGAGGTGCGTGCCGTCGCAGTGCGGATTCGCGCCCTGCTCGATGACGGCGTTGCGCCCGAATCGATCGGCGTGGTGGCGCGCGGGCTCGATCCCTATCGCGCAGCGATCGAAGCGAACTTCGCTCGCCTTGCGATCCCGTTTTCGGCGCCCGGTGCGGCCGGCTCGCCCGATGCGCAGACGCGTCGCCTCGCTGCAGCGGCGCGACTGTTCGCCGAGGTCGAGCTGGCGCCGGTCGAGGTATGGCTCGCCGCCTCGATGCATCCGGACGCTGGCGATGGCGATCTCCGCGTCGGCCTGCACGTGCTCGGCGCGGCGCGTCTCGTCGATCTCGCGCGACTCGATCCGACCACGATCTTCGCAACGCGTGACTTCGTCCCGCTGCCGATTCGGCGCGGGTCGCCCGCGCCAGCCGAGTCGAATCGCGACGCGCCCGAGTCGCGCCGCTCTGCGTCGCGCGTGCGATCGCGCGGGTTGCCCCGAGACCGATTGGAACGCGCCCATGCGCAAGCGCAGGCACTCGTCGGTCGCATGGCGAGCTGGCCCGCAACTGCCCCGTTCTCTGAACACCAGGAGATGTTGCTACGGCTCGTCGGCGACGATCTCGGTTGGCAGCGCGACCACGGCGCGCTTGCGCCTGCGTTCGCGTCGTTCGACGCCCTCCACGACGACGTTCCGGAGGACTTCGAGCTGACGCGCGCCGAGTTCGCGCTGCTCGTCGCAGCTGCGCTCGAGAGCGCGCACGGTTCGGTATTCGGGGGCAACGGCGCCGGCGTACAGGTGCTCTCGGTGATGAGCGCGCGCGGCCGCAGCTTCGCGGCGCTGTTCGCGCTCGGTCTGCAACGCGACGCATTCCCGCGAAAGCCCAGCGAGGATCCGATCGTTTCCGATGCGCTGCGTCGCGCGCTGCGCACGGTGCTGCCCGAGCTGCCGGTGAAGGCGCAAGGTCACGCCGAAGAGCGACACCTGTTCGCCGAGCTGCTCTCGGCGAGTCGGCAGGTGACGCTCTCGTGGCAGCATGTGAGCGACGAAGGTCGCGAAGTCCCGCGCTCGTCGTTCGTCACGCGACTTTGCCTCGAGCATCCGGGCCTCGAGATCGAGACGGCGACAGCGGCGCTCGGCGCGCGCGGGAACGACGACGCGTTGCGCCCGGCGCACGAGCACGCGATTCGCGCTGCGCTCTACGGCGCGCGCGACGCGCTCGCCCCGATCCGCAGCGAAGCGCTGCGCGAAGTGCGCGAGCGGCTCGGCGGCAGCGCGCAGGGCGTCGAGTTGAACTCCCTCGCGCGCGTGCAACTCGCGATCCTCGACGAGATCGATCCGGATCGCCGCACCCATGCCGGGCGCACGCGCAGCGCGCAGCTGGGCCCATACTTTGGCTACGTCGGCGCACGCACGGCGCTCGCGGATGCCGCGGGTCCGGAGTCGTACGTGACGCGGCTCGAAGACGTGGCGCGCTGTCCCTGGCAGAGCTTCCTGCGGCGCGAGTTGCATCTCGAAGCGGTGCCCGATGCGCTCGACGCGCTTCCCGCTCTTTCCTCGTCAGCCGTCGGCAACGTGGTGCATGCGATGCTCGAGCGGATCGTCGCGGGAGCGGTCGGCCGCAAAGGCGTGTCGCTTCGCGAGGCCTTCGAGCGCGGAGTCGTGCGCGTGCCGTGGCCGGAGCCGGCGCTGCTCGCATCGATTGCCAGCGAGGAAGCGGTGCGCGTCGCCGAGGACGAGGGCGTGCGCATCGCGGGCTTCGCCCGCGCACTCGCGCGCCGCGCGCTTGCCATGGTCGACGTCGCGCGCGCGTGTGACTGGATCGACGCGGCCGGTCTCCCGGCGCTCGGCGCCGAACTCGGCGGCGAAGTCGTCGTGCACGACGCCGCCGGTCGCGCGCGCCGCATCGGGTTCCGGGTCGATCGCGCGGATCTCGTCGATGGCGTACTGCGTCTCACCGACTACAAAACCGGAGCACCGCTCGACACGGCCAAGCGCGAAGCGACGAAGCGCGCGAAATTGCTGCGCGCCGCGCTGCAGGGACGCTCGTTGCAGGCCGTCGCCTATCTGGCCGCGGCGCGCTCGCTCGGCGCCGGGCAGGCCGAGGGGCGGCTGCTCTACCTACGCGAGGATCTCGATGACCGCACGCGCGCGTTCGTCGCGCAGCACGATGACGCGGAGCTCCTTGCAGCCTTCGAAGCGACCGTGCGCACCACCTTCGCGGCGCTCGATGCCGGAACGCTGTTCCCACGACTCGTGATGAACGACAAGGACCAGGAGCCGGATGCGTGCGACTGGTGTGAGGTTGCCGTCGCCTGTCTGCGCGGCGAGAGCAGCCAGCGCGCGCGGCTGCGTGACTGGGCAGGCGACACCGTTGCGCGGCGCGACGAAACGAGCGCATCGGCGCGCGCGCTCCACGCCGCATTCGCGCTGGGCCGCGAACCGGAAGCGCCCGAAGAGGCGGAATCGTGAGTACGCGCGAGATGTCGACCGATCGCGTCGAGGAGGACGGTGCGGCACGACGCGCCGCGCAGACGGTGTTCGGCGTTCCGGTAGTGCTCGAGGCCGGCGCGGGAACCGGCAAGACGACGGTACTCGTCGCCCGCGTCCTCGCCTGGTGTCTGGGGCCGGGCTGGCGAGCCGCGGAGCAGGCGCTGACCGCCGCCGGTGGCGCGGCGCCGGCCCAGCGCGCCGTGGCCGAGCGCGTGCTCGAACGCGTCGTAGCGATCACCTTCACGGAAGCCGCCGCGGCCGAGATGGAAACGCGCATCATGCGGGCGCTCGCGCACGTCGCGGGCGGCGAGCCGGTGCTCGGCTACGAAGCCGCGGTCGATGCGACCGACGCCGCTGCGCACGGCGCGCGCGCGCTGCTCGCCGTCTTCGACCGGCTGCACATGCAAACAATCCATGCGTTCTGTCGGCGGCTGCTCTCGAGCTATCCGCTCGAAGCGGGCCTGCACCCGCGTTTCGCGGTGGACGCGCGGGGAACGGCGCGCGATGCCGCGGCCCGCGAAGCGCTCGAGGAACGGTTGCGCGCAATGGCCGATCGCGGAGACGGCGATCTGGAGCAGTTGCTGCTGCACGACATCGGCGCGCCGGAGCTGGAGGAGATGCTGATCGCGCTGCAGGCCGCCGCGGTGCCGGCGCACGAGTTCGCCGCCGATCCCCTGGCGCCCGAGCGTGTGGACGCATTCGTCGCACGACTTCGCGAGGCGTCGGGTGTGCTCGCGGCGGCGACCGGCGAGCGCTTCGCTGCGTTGGGAGAGCGGTCGATCGCAATAGCGATCACGGCTGCGGCCGTCGCGACGAGGCTGCAGCTTGCCGCTGGCATCGCGTCGCGAGCAGACCTGGCGGCGCGCCTCCGCGAGGTCGCCAATGCCTGGCCGGCGAGCGCCATCGAGCGGCTGCGCGAGTGGGGCCGCGGAACCTGGAAGACGAAGTCCGAGCGGACGGCGGCCCTGGGCGTCGTCGAACCGGTCGAAGCCGCGGCGAGAGATCTGCACCCACTTCTACAGCATGCGCTGGCGCTCGACGTGGAGCTGCTCGCGCTCGTCCATCGCGTACTCACTCCGCTGCTCGAATCTGCCGCGCAGCGTTTGCACGAAGTCGGAGCCGAGAGCTTCGACGCGCTGCTGCGCAAGACGCGCGACCTGCTGATCGAACGACCCGAGATCGCGGAGCTCGTGCGCAACGACATCGATCAACTGCTCGTCGATGAGTTCCAGGACACCGACTCGTTGCAGTGCGAGATCGTCGCGGCTCTGGCGTTCGGTGGCGAGGCTGGCGCACGTCCGGGTCTGTTTCTGGTCGGCGACCCGAAGCAATCGATCTACGGCTGGCGCAATGCCGATATCGGCGCGTACATGGGCTTCGTCGATCGCGTGCTGCAACAGCCCGGCGCAGTCCCGCATCGACTCTGCGTCAACTACCGCTCGCTGCCGGCGGTGCTGGACGAGGTCGCGCGGGTGGTCGAGCCCGCGATGCGATTCGAGCACGGCGTACAGCCCGCGTTCCAAACGCTGCTGCCAGGCGAGAAACACGTGGGCGTCGCCGGATCCGGAACGCGGGATCTCGCTGCGATCGAATACTGGGTCTCGGCGACATGGGACGCGGAGGCGCGCGCGCTCGCGCCGAAAACGGCCGCGCAGCGTGCCGCGAAGCTCGAAGCAAAGCATCTGGCGCGCGAGCTGCTCCGCATTCACACGCTGCACGGTGTTCCGTGGAAGGACGTGGCACTGCTGTTTCGCAGTACCGGTGATCTCGACGAGTATCTGGGCGCGCTGCGAACCGCGGCGATTCCCTACACGGTGGATCGCGATCGCCTCTACTACCGCCGCCGCGAGGTGCTCGAGGCCGCGGCGCTGGTGCGCGCGGTGCTCGATCCGAGTGACCAGATCGCGCAGGTCGCCGTGCTGCGCTCCGCCTGGGTCGGCGTGCCGGATGTCGCGTGGCGAACGCTGTGGGCGATGAAGTTCCCCGATGCGCTGCGCGCCGCACTCGAAGGTCGCACCGCCTGGCGCGAGCAACTCGGCGAGATCGTCGCCGCGGCGGCGCTGGCGGGCGCAGATCCCGACGTGCCCGGGCTCGAGTCACTGGCCGGCTGGGATGCGAATCTGCTCCACGCGCTCGACGTGCTCGTCGCGCTGCGGCGCAGCTGGCTCGACGAGTCCGTGGACACCTTCGTCGAGAAGCTGCGCGTGCTCCCGCTTCTCGAAGCGACCGAGGCAGCGCGCTACCCGGGCGCGTTCCGGCTCGCCAACCTGGGGCGCTTCTTCCGCGAGTTGGCGGTGTCGCTCGAGACGGCCGACGCTGCGACGGTGCTGCGCGCGCTGCGTCGCGACGCGGCGGGCGCGCCCGAGTCCTACGAAGGTCGCCCGCAGGATGCGGCCGAAGACGCCGTGCAGGTGATGACGATCCACGGCGCCAAAGGGCTCGATTTCGAGCACGTCTACGTGCTCCAACTCCACAAAGAGTCGGGTAGCGGAGCCGACGCACCGCTCGTCCATGCGATGGTCGGGGGTCGTCTCGAGTGGCGCCTTGCCGCGGGCCAGCGAGCGACCGTCGCGTCGCTCGGCTACGACGCCGTTCGCGCACGTCGGGCCTCGGTCCGGACCGCGGAGTTGGTGCGCATGCTGTATGTCGCACTGACGCGTGCCAAGTCGCGGCTCGTGATGGCGGGTTGCTTCGACGGGGAGCGGCCCGAAACGCACGCGGGCTTCGTGCTGGCCGCGCGATCCGACGCACTGCGCGACGCGGCGACGCGCGTGGGCGCGGCGTCCCTGGCCGGCACCGGAATCGCGGGAATCGCCGAGGTGGAAGGCGCGCGCGTCGTGTTCCTGGACGCTTTGAAGGCGGAGTCGACCGTGGCGCCGGCAGTGCCCGATGCGGTCGCGCTAGGACCTGCGCGCGTACAACAGCATGCGTCGAGACTGCGCGCGGATCGGCTCGCCGCCGAGCTCCGACAGCAGCGTTCATTCGGCGGTCGCGCGTCCGGGAACGTCCGGGAGGCCGATCGCGAGGTGAGGGGCAGCCGCAGCGACCCTGCACGCGACGACGGTGCGCGTCGCGATGCGTTGCCGCCCGAGACGGAGATCGCGGCTGCGGTCGGTACGGCGATCCACGGTCTCCTCGAGCGCTTCGATTGGGATGCAGAAGCGGCGACCGAATGGAAGCGGCAGCGCGGCTGGCTACTCGAATCACTCGCGCAGGGGGTGCCGCGCTCGCGACTCGAGGTCGCTCACGGTCGCGCGACGCGGTTGCTCGAAGGACTGGAGACTGGATCGCTGTGGAGGCGACTGCGCGAAATCGCGCCGCAGGTGCTGGCACGCGAGTTCCCGGTTCTCGTCGGTGCCGACGCGAACGGTGCTGGAGCGGTCGGCTACGTGGTCGGCGCCGTGGACCTCGTCTACTGGGATCGCGCGGCGGGCGAAGTCGTCGTCGTCGATTTCAAGACGGACCGCGTTGCGAGCGCCGCAGAAATTGCAGCGCGCTCGTTGCACCATCGTTCGCAAGCGGGGCTGTATCGGCGCGCGATCCAGGAAACGCTTCGCCTCCCGCAGGCGCCACGCGTCGAACTCTGGTTCCTCGACGCATCACACATCGAGATATTGAAGTTCGAGCCGGCGCCCGGGGAGGCGAAAGCTTCCAGCTCTCGGTTCCCCGAAGGCTAGAAGCTGAACGTCGTGACGCTCGGAATCGAAATCGGGAGCGACTGCAGCGGAAACGCGTACGGATTGGTGAAGCGGAACTCGGCCGAACTCTGGTTCGAGCCGCGGCGCGCGCTGTGCTTGGGAGCCGGGCTCTCGCTCCGTTCCGTCCTTTGGCTCGGCAGTGCCGCGGGCAACACCATGGCGTCCTCGCTCGCGGCGACGATCGAGACCTCGGGAGTCTTCTGATCGACCGGCGACCCGGCAAAGGCGCTCAGCGGCAGAGCGAGCGCGAGACCGAGAATGGCTGTCGAAGTGATTCGCAACATGGATTGATTCCTCCTGATGGACGTTGACGCCGCTCCAATGAGCAAGGCCCGTGCCCGATTGCTTCCTGGAATTGGAGCGTGCGCGGAGCCTTGTCGGCGCGGGTCAGCGGTCCTATGAGACCAATCCGCGAGAAAATCTGCATCAACAAGAGGCGGGGGAGCATCATGAAGCGTCTCTATTGCAGATTAGATGCCTACGAAGGATGCGGGCTTTGGGCAGCGGCATTGCTGATTCTGTTCTCGGATGACATTGATTTTCAATTTCACCGAATGTAGTCTTCGTCTCAACGAGCGCCGGAACGCCCACCTACAGGAACGTCCCGTTCGTCGTCGCGGAGAGCGAACCATGATCGTCTGCCACTGCCGTACCGCGACCGACCGCGAGATCCGTCGCGCGGTGCGCGATGGGGCCACGACGCTGCGCGACGTGGGCTCGCATTGCGGTGCCGCGTCGGACTGCGGCGGTTGCGCGGAAGCCGTGCTCGAGATCATCACTGCCGAGTTGCGATCGGCGCCTCGAGCAAGCGACCCCAAGCGCGGCAGCTCCTCGTCGTAACGCCGCGCGCAGCGCGCGCGGCTGGTTGATCGCTCATCGCCATCGGACTAGCTTCGCGCGCCGTCGTCGCGCCGCGAGCACAGACGACGCAACGAAGGAGTCTCCGTGCGCGGCGATCCGCAGATCCTCGAAGTGCTGAACGAAATCC
>JANLTC010000098.1:0-35680 GCA_031362725.1 Deltaproteobacteria bacterium
CGTTATCCTGGGAACTGGAAGGGAACGTCGTATGCATTTGTTTTGCACTGGAAGGAACAGGTCGCCCATTTTAAGAAGCTCGAATTGGAAGCAATACCTCCAAGACAGAAGTTACGTTTGACGCCATCGCCACTCGGAAAATCCTTGATGATGCCCTCTGCCACGAGTGCGCTGGCCATCGCTATCCCCGGAACACGACGGCCGGATCGAGCACGAAGACCTTCCGGATCGACGCGATGCTCGACACGATCATGATCGCGAAGACGGCCGCCGCGGTGCCGGCCATCACCTGCCAATGCAGCATGAAGCCGAGCAGCGCGGTGATGTCGGCCGTCGCGAAGAAGAAGAGCGCGCAGAGGCCGATGCCAAATGCGTAGCCGAGCGCACCGACGACGAGTGCCTGCAAAATCACCATGCGCAGGATCTGGCCGTCGGTGACGCCGATCGCTTTCAGCGCCCCGAACTGCCGCAGGTTCTCGAGGATGAAGATGTAGAAGGTCTGCGCGGCCACCGCGGCGCCGACGATGAAGCCGAGCACGACGGTGATGCCGAAGTTCACCGGGATGCCGGTACGCGTCAGCACGTGATTGACCGAGCGCCACAGGAATTCGGTCCAGGTGAGCGCCTGGAGGCCCGTCGCCGCGTGGATGCGCTGCGCGAGTTCAGTGGGCGCGACACCATCGCGCGCCTTTGCGATCACGAACGACAGCTTGTTGCGCTGCGGCGGCGTGAAGCGCAGCGCTTCGCTGTAGCGGGTGTAGACGACCGGGAACGTCACGAACGGCGGCGAAGCGCGCGCGATCGCGACGATCTCGACGCGGCGGTCGTTGATCTCGACGACACGGCCGAGTCGCAGCGGCTCGCCTGGCCAGATGTACTCGTAGCCCGACGCGTCGATCATCAGCGCGTCCGGCCGCTTCAGGTCGGCGAGCGATCCCAGGATGATTGCCGGCGGCCGGCCGACCAGCGTGCCGTCGTCGAGGCCCATCAGGATCACCTGCTGCAGCAGCCCCTCGGTGCTGCGGATCACCGCGTTGCCCTTGAAGAGCGGCACCGCCCACGCAACCCCGTCGACGCCGCGCACGCGCGAGAGGTCGACGTCCGGCAACGCTTCGATCTCGTCGATGTATTTCACGCGCGGGTGCATCACCCAGACGTCGGCCTCGCGCACGTCGACGATCTGGCTCGCGGTGCGCGTCATCAGCCCGATGAAGATCGAGACCTGCTGCGACATCAGCAGCGTCGCGAACGCGATCCCGAAGATCAGCCCGAGGTACTTGGCGCGATCCCCGGTGAGCATCTTCAACGCGACACGGTTCATGACGAATCCCGGCACCGGGCGGTGGCTCTGTCGAGGGCGCGCGATCCCGGGTATAAACTGTACCGGGCGGTTTAGCAAATGAAGATGGCTCCCCTGCGTCCGCGTCGCGGCCGGCCGAAGGATCTCGGCAAACGGCAGGCGATTCTCGACGCGGCGACCCAGCTATTCCTCGAACACGGCTTCGTGGGGACGAGCATGGACGCGGTCGCCGCGTCCGCGGACGTCTCGAAGCTCACTGTCTACGCGCACTTTGCGGACAAGGACGGCCTCTTCCAGGCGATCGTGCGCGCGCGCTGCGAGGCGGACAACCGGCCCGCGCGCTTCGACGACTATCTCGACCTCCCGCCGCGCGAGGCGCTCACCGAGATGGGCCGAAACTTCCTCGCGCTGCTGCTCAGTCCCGACGTGCTGCGACTCTATGCGGTGATCACCGCGGAGGCGCGGCGCCGACCCAAGGTCGCCGAGCTGTTCTACGCGGCGGGTCCCGAGCGTCTCACGGCGCTCTTCGTCGATTATTTCCGGCGCGCGAGCGCGCGGGGCCAATACGCGATCGACGATCCCGAAGTTGCTGCCGATCAGTTCCTCTCGCTGCTGAAGGGGATCCTCCACTTTCGCGCGACGTTGAGCCTGCGACCGCGCGCGACGCTGGCGCAAGTCGCGGCGCAGGTGGAGAAGAGTGTCGCGCTGTTCCTGCGCGCCTACGGGCGACAGCGTTGATCACCCGGAGCGCCGGGAAGCCGTGATCGTCTTCCTGAACGGCGCCTT
The DNA here is from genome assembly GCA_031362725.1 of Deltaproteobacteria bacterium. GTDB lineage: Bacteria > Myxococcota_A > UBA9160 > UBA9160 > PR03 > PR03. The sequence goes on from JANLTC010000098.1 coordinate 2,087, forward strand.
CGGAATCGGCAAGACGACGGTCGCCCGCCACCTTCGCGACCGCCTGCCGGGCAGCGCGATCTTCGATCCGGAGCTACTCGGGATCGTGTTGCAGCGTCTACCGCGCTGGCTTCCCGGGAGCGGCCGCGGCACCGACGACTTCCAGGACCTTCTGCTCTGGCGGCGCGGCAACCTCCGTGCGATGCGCGTCGCTCGCGCGTTCCGCAGCGCGCTGATCGTCCCGATGGCGTTCTCGAATCTCGACACGCTGCGCGAGTTCCTCGATGGTGCCGCGCGCTTCGACCCGGCGATCCGGCACTTCTGTCTCACCGCGCCGCTCGCCATCGTCCGCGAGCGCATCGAGCAGCGCGCCGCACGGAGCGGCGCGGTCGATCGATCGTGGCAGCTGCGCCGCGCCGCCGAGTGCTGCGCCGCGCACGAGGCGCCCGCGTTCGCCGAGCACGTCGCGACGGAGCACCGGACGCCCGAGGACATCGCTCTCGAGATTGCGCGGAGGATCCGCTCGTGACGCTGATCTGCGCCGCTCCGCGGGGGCGAACGACCGGCGAGCCGGTCCCAGGTTGGACGGAGCCCGTCAGCCAGCCAGATCGAGTGCTCGCATGCGTTTTCGCAGTCGCGGCAAGACTTCGCTTTCGAACCACGAGTTCTTGCGCAACCAGATGTTGTTGCGCGGGGACGGATGCGGAATGGGAAGCAGGGCCGGCCAGAACTCGCGCCACGCGCGAACCGTCTCGGTGAGACTCGCCTTCTGCGCGGCGCCGAGGTGATACTCCTGCGCGTATTGCCCGATGACGAGCGTCACTTCGAGATTGGGCAGCGATGCGAGCAGCCGCGCGCGCGGATCGATCTGCAACACCGGCCGGGGTCCCAGAGGCAGATGCTTCGCGCAGAGCGGGCAGCCCCGGACCTCGGCAAGCAATGCGCGGAAGCGCGGCGTCGGCTTGCTCGCGACCCGCGGCTTGCTCCGTTTTGCGACTGCCAAAGCGACCACCTGAATCGGCATGCGAGGGATCCCATCCGAGCGCGTTGCCCGCATCGGCAGGGTGATAGGCTCCCCGCGGCATGAGCGACGCAACCTATCAGATCCGACTCGCGCGGCCCGACGAGGTGGCGCTACTGAGCGAGCTCGAAGACGCCGCGGGCGAACTCTTCGACGCGACCGAGTTCGGCGAGTCTCTGCCCGACGGAACCTGCCCCACCGCGGTACTCGAGACCGCGCAGCGCAACGGAATGTTGTGGGTGGCGCAGGCGCCGGACGGCGTCGTCGTCGGCTTCGCGTGCGTGCGGTGGGTCGCGGGCGAACCGCATCTCGAGGAACTCGACGTGCATCCGGATCACGGACGGCGCGGAATCGGGGCGGCGCTGGTCGCTGCGCTCGTCGCGTGGGCGCGAACGCGCGGCGCGCGCGGCGTCACGCTCTCGACGTTTCGCGAAGTTCCCTGGAATGCCCCGTTCTACGCGAAGCAAGGCTTCCGAACGCTCGACATCGCGACGTTGCCCGCAGACCTCCGCAACGTCCGGGCGCACGAAGCCGAACTCGGTCTGCCGATCGAGCACCGCATCGTGATGCGCCTCGCGCTCGCCGAGGAGAAAGGGGACGGTCCTCAAATGGACGGGCTGTGGACTGGAGGGACACGCCACGCCGAGGTGTGTCCCCAAACACCTTCGCCCGTCCGCGGTGAGGACCGTCCCCATTCTCCTCGGTTCACGATGCGGGCCGCGGCGGGCGAGGATCGGGAGTTTCTGTCCACCTTGCTGCGGGCTGCGATCGGTCCGTCGTTTGTCGAACGGATCGATCTCGCGACGCACCAGGTGATCGAAGTGGAGGGGCGCGCAGTCGGCTGCCTGTCGGTCGAAGAGTTCATCGACCGCGTCGCGCTGAATCGGATCTTCCTGATGCCGGAAGCGCAGCGACGCGGCATCGGCAGCGCGCTGATCTGCGCGGTCCGCGATCGCGCCCATGCGCGCGGACTACCGCTGGCGCTGACGGTGCAGCGCGTGAATCCGGCGCGTGCTCTCTACGAGCGACTCGGCTTCGCGGTGGTGTCGGAGACGAGCACGCACTTCGGGATGGAAGCGGCGCCGCCGGACGAGTCGGCTCAGTAGACGATCTCCATGCGCAGGCCGCGCGCGTCGAGGAGCGGCTCCTCGGGCAGCGTTCGCGCCACTCCTTGCGCAATGCGTTCCGCCGTCCAGAGTGCAGCGAAGGCGTCGAGGATGTCGTCGACCGGCGCGCGCAGCGGAGCGAGCTGTTCGCGAACGCGAGCGAGCGAACCGGCGCCGAAATGCGCTTCCACCAGCGCGAGTCGTTCGCGCTGGCCCGCTTCGGTCTTCTTGCTGGCGCGGATCGCGACGCCGCCGTTCCAGGCCCAGAAGCAGACCTCCGGATGCACCTCGCGAATGCGACCCCGCAGCGACGGCCGGGCTGCGAGCAGCGCATCGACCTCGCGCACCTTCGCGTAGATCCCGAAGGCCTGCGCCGCGACGCGCCGACCTGCGCAGCGCTCTGCGGTGATGCGCGACGCCTCGTCCTGCGAGCGCGCCGCGAGCGCGGCCCGGATCGGCGCCGTGAAGACGCTCGAAGCGCGGGGCGCACGCAGCACCAAACGCGCAGCGCGGTCGCAGCCGCGCCCGGTCCCATCGTCGACGAGGCCGACCGGGATGTCCCAGCCGATCACGTCCGGCATCGGGTCTTGTTTGGCCAGCTGCGCGGCGCTCTCGAAGAGCTGCGCCTCGATCCCGCCGGTGCGCAGATCGCGCGCGATGCACAGCCAGCGGGACTTGCAGCCATCGACCCCGGCGACCCGCGATGCCCGAGCCCGTTCGCTAGTCTGCGCTGCCATCGATCCGCCTTCGTGATGGGGGGCCCCAGTGAAGATCCTCGACCTCGTCGCCGCGCGCTTGCCCGAGAAGTACGCGCTGCACGACCAGTACCTAAACGGGCAGATCGTGAAGGTGCTGAAGACGATCGGCTACGACATCGCCTACACCGAGGCGCGCGGGCAGTACTTGTTCGATGGCGCCGGCAATCGCTACCTCGACCTGCTCTCGGGCTGGGGCGTCTTCGCAGTCGGTCGCAACCATCCGAAAGTCATCGAGGTGCTGAACGACGTGCTGCACGGCGGGCTGCCGCATCTGGTGCAGATGGACGTCACGGTACTCGCGGGCATGCTAGCCGAACGGCTCGTCGCGAAGATGCCCGCCGGTCTCGAGAAGGTGTTCTTCTGCAACTCGGGCGCGGAGTCGGTCGAAGCCGCGATCAAGTTCGCGCGCTACGCGACCAAGCGATCGAAACTCGTCTTCGTCGAGCGCGGCTATCACGGCCTCACCTACGGGCCGCTGTCGATCAACGGCATGGAAGAGTTCCGCGAGGGCTTCGGGCCGCTGCTGCCGGATTGCGTGCGGATCCCGTTCGACGATCTGCCGGCGCTCGAGAACGCGCTGCGCGGCCGCGACGTCGCGGCGTTCATCGTCGAGCCGATCATCGGCCACGGCGTCCACATCCCGAGCGACGAATACCTCCCCGGCGCCAGCGCGCTCTGCAAGAAGTACGGCGCGCTGCTGGTCGCCGATGAAGTGCAGACCGGTCTCGGCCGCACCGGCAAGTTCCTGGCGGTCGAACACTGGGGTGTCGAGCCGGACATGGTGTGCATCGCGAAGGCGCTTTCGGGTGGCTTCGTGCCGGTGGGCGCCGTCGCGTGTCGCAAATGGGTGTTCGACGCGGTCTTCAATCGGATGGACCGCGCCGTCGTGCACGGCTCCACCTACTCGAAGAACAACCTCGCGATGGCGGCGGGGCTCGCGACGCTCGAAGTGATCGACGACGAGAAGCTGATCGAGAACAGCGCGCTGCTCGGCCAGCAGATCGTCGATGACTTGAAACCGCTGGTCGATCGCTTCGAGTTCCTGAAGGACGTGCGCGGCAAGGGCATGATGATCGCGCTCGAGTTCGGGAAGCCCGACTCCTTCAAGCTGAAGGCCGCGTGGAAAATACTGGGCGCGGCGAACGAAAGCCTGTTCGGCCAGTTGATCACCGTGCCGCTCTTCACCAAGCACCGCATCCTCACGCAGATCGCCGGCCACGCGATGCACATCGTGAAGTTCCTGCCGCCGCTGAACATCACGCAAGAAGACCGCCAGTGGATCACGTCGTCCTGCACCGACGTGATCGCGGACACGCACCAGGTCGGCGGCGCGGTGTGGGATCTCGGCAAGCAGCTCGCCGGCGCAGCGATCCGCATGAAGACCGGCGGCTGATCGGTGCAGGTCTTCGTCACCGGCGCGAACGGGTTCGTCGGTTCGCACATTGCCTCCGAGCTGCTGCAGCGCGGCCACGAAGTCACCGCTCTGGTCGGCGCCGACGTCGACAACCACTTGCTCGCGGGCATGCCGGTGAAGCTGCGCGACTTCGACCTGCGCGACCGCGCGAGCGTTCGCAGCGCGCTCACCGGCGCCGAAGCCGTCATCCACAGCGCCGCCTGCTACGCGTTCTGGCAGGCCGATCCGCGCGAGATCTATCGCGTGAACGTCGATGGCACGCGTCATGTGCTCGACGCAGCGCGCGAACTCGGCGTGCGCAAGGTCGTCTACACCAGCAGCACCGCGACGCTGTCGCCGATCTTCCGTGCAAGCACCGGCGAAGACGGTGTGCGCCGCGAGGCGAAGCCGAGCAAAGCTCATCGGGACGCGGATGATCGCGACGTACCGGGCGACGAAGAAGGCGTCTTCGACATCCGCGTGTTTCGCGGCCATTACAAGATGTCGAAAGCGATGGCGGAGATCGTCGCGCTGCGCGCTGCGGCGCGCGGCCTGCCGCTGGTGATCACGCATCCCACCACGGTGATCGGCGCCGGCGATTGCCGCCCGACGCCGAGCGGCTCGATGATCCAGCACTACATCAACGGCCACATGAAGGTATTCGTCGAGATGGCGCAGAACGTCGTCGACGTGCGCGACGTCGCGATCGGCCACGTGCTCGCGCTCGAAAAGGGCGCGCCCGGCGAACGCTTCGTGCTCGGCGGCGACAATCTATCGATGCGCGAACTGCTGGCGATCCTCGCCGACCTCACCGGCATCCCGGCGCCGCGCGTCGCGCTGCCGCTGCCACTGCTCAGCGTCATCGGTCGTGTGATGGAGTGGATCGCCGACACGATCACCCACAAGGAACCCGCCGCAACGCTCGAAGCCGCGCTGCACGCGCGCGACAGCCGCTACGTCAGCATCGACAAAGCCCGCCGCGAACTCGGCTACGCGCCGCGTCCCGCGCGCGCGGTGCTCGCCGATGCGGTGCGCTTCTTCGCGAGCGAGGGCTACTGCAAGCCGGCGGTGGCGGAGCGGATCCTGCGCCGGCCGGAGCTGGAAGCGGCGCTGCGGTAGGAGATTGACCCAAGACTGTGCCGTGTGGCTGGGCGGGCAGACGCCGCGTCGCGCGTCGACGCATCCCGCGTAGCGAGCCGCAGGCGAGCGGCGAGGTTCATGAGTTGGCGCTGCTCTTCCCCGCCAGCGCCACCCCCGACGCCCGACGCGTCGTCGCCGCGCGGGCACTGCGCGGATTCGCCGACGGGCTCGTGAGCGTGCTGCTCGCATTGCACCTCGCCGCGCTCGGACTCTCCGCCGCGCAGGTGGGCGCCGTCGTGACATCGACACTGCTCGGTTCTGCCGCGCTGACGCTCGCGGTTGGACTCGGCGGCCGGCGACTCCCGGAGCGCAGCGTGCTGCTCGGCGCATCGCTGTTGATGTTCGCGACGGGACTCGCGTTCGCCGGCGTCTCGGAGTTCCCGCTGCTGGCTCTGGTGGCGTTCGTCGGCACGCTGAACCCGTCGGGCGGCGATGTCAGTGTGTTCTTGCCGACGGAGCAGTCGCTGCTCGCCGCAAATGTCGGCGCTGCGGATCGCACGGCGCTACTCGCGCGCTACAACCTCGGTGGTACGCTTTTCGGTGCTCTCGGGGCGCTCGCCATCGGCGTACCGTTTCTCGTTGCGCCCGAAGGCGCGCCGCAGCCGCGACCGTTTCTGCTGTACGGCGCCGTCGCGATCGCGATCGGCGGGCTCTACCTCGGGCTGCGCGGCGGGCGCACGGCGCGGGCGGCAGGCGCGGGCGGTGGTCGACTCGTCGAAGCGCGCAGCGCGGTGCTGCGACTCACCGCGCTCTTCAGCCTCGATTCGTTCGGCGGCGGCTTCGTCGTCGATTCGCTGCTCGCGCTGTGGCTCTTCCGTCGCTTCGATCTGTCGCTCGGGACGGCCGGCGCGGTGTTCTTCGCGGCGCGGCTGCTGTCGGCGTTCTCGCAGCTCGTTTCGCCGTGGCTGGCTTCGCGCATCGGACTCGTCCGCACGATGGTGTACACGCACGTGCCGGCGAATCTCTTCTTGATTGCCGCCGCGTTCATGCCGACCGCCGAAACCGCGATCGCGATGTTGCTGGCGCGGATGGCACTGTCGCAGATGGACGTGCCGGCGCGGCAGTCCTATGTGATCGCGGTGACGCCGCCCGCCGAGCGCGCGGCCGCGGTGAGTCTCACCAACGTGCCGCGCAGTCTCGCTTCGGCGCTGTCGCCGATGGCGGCCGGCGCGCTGCTCGAGTACAGCGACTTCGGTTGGCCGCTGGTGATCGGCGGCGCCTTGAAGATCGCCTACGACCTGCTGCTGCTCGCGCAGTTCCGCTCGGTGATTCCGGAAGAGGATCGCTAGCGCGCCGCCATGCCGAGCGGCGCGATCACCGCGACGCCGCCGCCACGCGACTTGGCGTCGTACATCACGCGATCGGCTGCCTGGAGCAAGCCCTTCAGCTCGAGGCCGTGCTCCGGAAAGAGCGCGATGCCGACACTCGGAACGCAATAGAGTTCGTGTTCGCCGATCCGCACCGGCTCGCGCCCGCTGGCGAGCAGTCGCTCGGCGACCCAGAGCGCGCCATCGACGCCGGTCTCGAGTAGCAGCAACACGAACTCGTCACCGCCGACGCGAGCGAGCAGATCCGGGCCGCGCGTGCAGCGCTGCATGCGCGCCGCGAACTCGCAGAGCAGCAGGTCGCCTACTTCGTGGCCGAGCGTGTCGTTCACTTCCTTGAAGCGGTCGAGATCGACGTAGAGCAGCGCGCTAGGGTTCGGCTCGCCATCGGGGCCGAGCAGCAGCGCCGGCGCGTCCGCTTCGAAGCCGCGGCGATTCAGCAATCCGGTGAGAGAGTCCTGCGCGGCGGCCGCTTCCATCGCGAGCTCGCGGTGCTTGCGTTCGGTGAGGTCGAAGAAGGTCACGACCAGGTCATCGCCCGCCGCGACGGCGATGAAGCGCAGCCAAGCTTCGTGGCCGTCGCGCATGACGGAGCGTTCGACTTCGCGGCGCTCGCCGCTCTGGAAGGCATCGCGGAAGACCTGGAAGAGCGCTGCGGTGTGCGGATGCACGGCGCCCTTGAAGGGACGCCCGACCAGTTCCGCGCGCGGGCGACCGATCTGCGCTGCGGCGGCGGGATTTGCGAAGACGCAGGTGAAGTCGCGCACCACGCCATCGTCGTCGCACTTCGGTCGCAGCCGCAGGATCCCGTTCGGCGATTGTTCGAGGATTCCGAACAGCAGCGTCTCGTTCTCGCGCTGCGCCGCGGCGGCACGCTCGCGCAGCGTGACGTCGCGAAGCACGACGACACGGCCGCGCTCGCGGCCCGATTCGGCGTGCGACTCGGCGCGCAGCGGCGAGATGCGAAGCTCGAGGCTGCGCCCATCGTCCGTATCGCAGGTGAGTGTCATTGCGCTCGCGGATCGCAGCGCGCTCGCGCGATCCTGATGCTCGGGCAGCGCGTCCTCGATCCGGTAGCCGATCACGGTCTCGCGCGGCCGCCGCAGGATTTGGAGCGCCGCGGCATTGGCGTTCGCCACGCGGCCCTGCGCGTCGACAAGGAAAACGCCGTCCTCCATCTGTTCGAACACCGCGCGATAGGCGATCGGCGCCAGCTTGAAGAGCTGTCCGCGCACGAAGCCCCAGGAGATCAGCAGCCCGCTGATCGCGAATGCAAAGGGTGTCGGGCCGAGACGCCCGATCGGAGCCATCAGCCCGCTCGTGAACAGCACGTTCACCGTGAGCGGTAGCAGGATGCCGACGAGCAGCAGCAGCGCCTGCGAGCGGTAGAGCTTCGATTCGCGCCACAACTCGGCGACGAGCACCGCCATGCCACCGGCCGTCAGCAGATAGCTGTACGGAATGTGCGCCCACCAGAACCACGGGCCCCACGGCATCCGCGCCGAGAGCGCGCCGTTCGCGTCGAGCGGCGGATGCGTCCACATCCACCCGTGCGCCTCATTGGTCCAGGTCAGCGCGATCGTGACGAACGGCAGCAGCAGCAGCAGCGCGACGTGGCGCGCGCGCACGGCCACTCGTTCGGTGTACTCGAGGAAGAACAAGATAGAAGAGCGGCGGCACCAGCGCGATCGCGGTGTACTTGATCTTCGCGGCCAGCAGGTAGGCGCCGAGCGTCGTCGTGTGCGATTCGATGACCGCCGTCGCGACCCAGATCGCGATCGCGAACAGCGCGGCTCCGATCGCGCGCGCGCCGGGGCCGGGGCGATTGCGGATCAATGCGACCGCCAGGGCGAGGTACACCATCGCCCCGGCAACCAGGACCGGCATCCAGGCGTCGCGCATGAAGTCTCGTGTCGTCGCGACGCGGCGGAGGCTTGACCCTTCGATGGTCTCAAATCGTGACGGACAGCGACGCCAGCGAGCGGTCCGAGATCGTCGGCCGCCACGAGATCTGCTGCGACGCGAGCGCCAGGCACGGAAAACGCGCGAACAAGCGGGTCACTGCGATCCGCGCTTCGAGCCGCGCCAGTGGCGCGCCCAGGCAGAAATGAATGCCCTCGCCGAAAGCGATGTGGGGATTCGGCGTGCGCGACAGATCGAGTTCGTCCGGCCGCGCGAAGACGACGGGGTCGCGGTTGGCGGCCGGGATCGCCAGGAAGATCGGCTGTCCCGCGGCGATCGTGCGGCCCGCGCGTTCGTGCGTGAAACGCGCCCGGCGCATCATGATCTTCGCGGGGCCATCGAAGCGAAGCAGCTCCTCGACGGCGGTGGCCGCGGCCTCGGGCTCGGTCGGGAGCGCAGCACGCTGTTCCGGATTGCGCAGTAGCGCGAGCGCCGCGCTCGCGATGAGACTCGCCGTCGTGTCGTGACCCGCAAAGAGCAGCAGCGAGCACGCGCCGGCGATTTCGGTTTCGCGCAGGCCGTCCGCCTCGTCGCATCGAGCGAGCAGCGAGCCGAGCAGATCGTCGCGCGCAGCGCCCTCGCGTCTTCGTTCGGCGATGAGCCACGTGATGTAGTCGCGAAACTCGAGGCCGGCTTCGCGCGCGACGCTTTCGTAGTCGGGTCGTTCGGTAGCGCCGAACACCACGACGCCGAACTTCGCCGACCAGCGCCGGATCTTCTCGCGATCCGCGCGCGGCACACCGAAGAGCGCGGCGACAACGATCGCCGGAAGCGGATGCGCAAAGGCCGCGACCAGATCACCGCCGCCGGCGCGCGCGAAGTCATCGAGCAACTCCGCCGTCACCGTCTCGATCTCGGCGCGCAGCCGCAGCGCGCGCCGGGGCGTGAATGCGCGCGCCACCGGAGCGCGCAGTCGCGTGTGCGCCGGTGGATCGTGGAACAGCATCCAGCCGCGCAGCAACTCGATCGCGGGTGCCAGCGCTTCGCGACGCGTTGCGGAAAGACGCTCCTCGAACGCGTCCATGCGCGCCGTCGAAAGGCGGGGGTCGCGCAGCGCGGCGCCCACTTCCGCATGGCTCGTCACGATCCACGCCTTGTGGCGTTCGCTCCAGTGGACCGGCGCGTGCTCGCGAAGGTGGCGAAAGAACGTGTGCGGATCGGCGACGGCTTCGGGTGCGAGCAGGTCGTCGGGGAGCGACATCGGCGGCTGCTCTACGCGAACAGCTCGGCGATCGTCGCCTGGATCGCCTGCGCTGCGGCGCGCGGATCGGGTGCGTCGCGCAGCGGTCGGCCGACGACGATGTAGTCGGCGCCGTTCTCGAACGCGACCCGCGGCGTCGCTACGCGGCGCTGGTCGTCGCTTGCCTGCGTAGGGCGGATGCCCGGCGTTACGATCGCGAGCTGCGAACCGACCGCCGCGCGGATCCCGCGCGCTTCGAGCGGCGATGCGATCACACCGTCGCAGCCGAGATCGAAGGCGCTCTTCGCGCGCGCCAGCACGAGATCGGAAGGATCGGTGCCGGCTGCGAAACCCTGGTCGCGCAGATCGGCCGCGTCGATGCTGGTCATCACGGTGACGGCGAGGATGCCGAGGTCGCCGCGCTCGCGACAGGCGGCTTCGAGTACGCGGCGGTCGTAATGGACCGTCACGAAGGTCGCGCGACGCGTGCGCAGGTTGCGCACCGCGCGGGCGACGGTCTCGGGGATGTCGTGCAGCTTGAGATCGAGGAAGAGTTTCTTGCCCGCGTCGGCCAGCTCGTCGACGAGTTGGAAGTAGTCGCCGCTCATCAACAGCTCGAGGCCGAGTTTGTAGAACACAACGGAATCACCGAAGGCATCCACGAGGCGGCGTGCCGCGTCGGTGTCGGGCACGTCGAGCGCGGCGATCAGACGCTCGCGCGCGGGGATCGCTCGCGTGGAGAGGAGGCGCGGTTCGGGAGGCACACGACCACTCTAGGGACGCTGTTGCAGTGTCGCTAGATCGCGAGTCGCTCGCGCAGCGTCGCGCGAACGCGATGCGCGACGCTTTCGACGGATCCGCTCGCGTCGATACGCGCGAGGTAGGGCCGATCGAGCGTGCGGAACACCGCGGCGACACGCGACAGGAAGGCGGCCTCTTCGAACGCGGGCTCGGCGGTTCCGCCGCGCGCCTGCACGCGCGCGAGACCGGCGTCGGGATCGAGTTCGAAGATCAGCGCGAGATCGGGCAGCGGAAACTCGGCTTCGGCCTGCGCGAGCAGCTGCTGCGGGTCGAGGCCGCGCGCGCCCTGATACGCGACGGTCGAGAGAAAGTAGCGATCCGAGAGCACGATCTGTCCCGTTTCGACGCCGGGACGCAGTACGGCGGCGACGTGCTCGCGGCGATCTTCGAGGAACCAGCGCAGCTCCTCTTCGGGCGCGACGAGTTCGCCCGAGCGCGCCATCGCGCGGATCCTGCGGCCAAAGACGCCGTCAGTCGGCTCTTTGGTGACGAGATGTGCGACGTGGCCTTCGCGAAGGGTTTCGGCGAGCAGCCGAAGTTGCGTCGACTTGCCGCTGCCGTCGACGCCTTCGAAGACGATCAGCCGACCGCGGTTCACGCCCGTCACGAGACTTCGCGCTGACGCCGAGCGGCGTCGCGTTCACCGAAATCGCGCGCGATTCGCTCGAAACGCCACGCGCGCAGCGGAGAGGCTGCGCGCCGCATACGGCACGTCGTTTGCGTAGGGAATGACATCAGCGTCGCAAGACGCTTCCCAAAGCGACCCCTCGACGGGACCGGGGGTCGCGAGGGATCGGAGGCGCCGGACGGGGGCACAGTTTCGACGCGGGAACCATTAACGGGGTGAGGCCCGCTTCGAGCTCCCGTCCGGCGTCTTTTTCTGGAACTCGCGACCTAGATCTTCCCAACGAGCTGGAACGCGATCACGAGGCCGTAGATCGCGATCGACTCGATGAGCACCATGCCGAGGATGTAGTTGACGAACATCGAGCCGGCGGCGCCGGGATTGCGCGCGATACCGGCCGTGGTGTTGCCGGCCGTGAGACCCTGGCCGATGCCGCAACCGAGACCGGCGAGACCGATCGCGAGACCGGCGCCGAGCGCCGGGCCGAGCGAGTTGCCTGCCTCGGCGCCTTCCGCCGCGAATGCGGTGACGGGCAACAGCGCGGCGACGAGCGTCCAGAGTGCGACCTTGACGAAGTTCTTCATGACGAATCCCTCTCCTTGCTTGAATCCGCGCTCGGTCGGGGCCTCAGTGGGCCTCTTGGAGCGCCATGTTGATGTAGATCATCGTGAGCAGCGAAAACACGAAGGCCTGCAGCACGCACACCAGCATGCCGAGGCCAATGAAGATTGCGGGAACGCCGAACGGCACGATCAACAAGAAGGCGCCGATCACCGCGTGGTCGGCGTACATGTTGGCGATCAGACGAATCGTCAGCGTCACCATGCGGACCGCGTCGAGAATCGTCTCGAGCGGCAAGAACAAGAAGAAGAGCGGGCGGACGTGGATGTGCTTGCCACCGACGTGCCAGGTGTAGAAGCTCGGCCCCATGTACTTCATCAGGTAGTTCTTGATGCCGTGCTCGCGGATCCCGACGTAGTTGAAGAGCGCGTACGAGATGATCGCCCACGCCGCCGCGGTGTTGACGTTGTCCGTGAGCCCCGCGAGTCCGGGAATCAGACCGAGCAGGTTGCCGATCAGGATGAAGAAGAACATCGCGCCGACGAACGGGAACCACTTCTTCCACTCGGGGCCCATCGTGGTCTTCGCGAGTCCGGTGAGGCCTTCGACGATCACTTCGGCGACGTTGCGGATCGTGACGCCTTCGTCGGGGATGATGCCGCCGTGCGTGTCGGCAATGCGGCGCCGCACCGCGAAGCTCGCCAGCAGCAGCAGCACGATCACGAAGGCCGCGCGCGCGATCAGTCCCAGCAACTTGGCCTGCGCCAGCGGATCGTCCAACGCTAGTCCTCCTCGCCCGCAGCGGGGTCGCGCTCACGGGCAAGCCACGGATTCCAGGTGTCCCAGCTCGGATCGTCGGGGGGCGGGGCCGGCCCAGTCTCGAGCACAGGCGGGCGCATCCAGAGTGCGCCCAGCACCACCGCGGGAATCGTCGTCGAGAGACCGATCACGAGCCCGACCGGATGCGCGCCGGCATTCAGCGCGAGCGAAATCGCAATCGCGAGGAAACCGAAGCGCAGTCCGAAGCCGGCTGCCCAGACCTTGCCCATCGTGAGATCGCCGTCGAACAGGTGCGACGCGGCCGAGCGCAGCGCACGAAAGTTCGCAGCCTCGATCGCGGCGCCGAACGCCAAGCTCGCCGCGAACACGGGCGATGCCAACGCGAAACCCGCGGCGACGGCGCCGGCGGAGATGCCGAAGTTGAGGCGTTCCATCGGGTCGAAGCGCACGATCAGCCGTCCGTCCCTTTGCTTCCGGGCCGTGTGTCATTCCCCGGCGGTGCGGTCTCGAAGAGCGTTCGCATGCGAAACAAGCGAAGCACGAAGGCCGCGAAGCCGAGGCAGGTCCCCAGAATCAGCCATCGTGGCGCGGTGCCGAATCGCTGGTCGGCCCAATGGCCCGCACCGGCGCTGATGACGATCGCGAGGACAGCCTCCAGCGCACCCTGGTAGGCCGCAATGCCGCGCCGCCGTTCCTCGCTCTGCTGATCCGGAGGCGGTCCGGTCATGGCAGACTGGATTCGTGCGAGGGGCCGGCGGCCGAAAAAGCGGCGCGCAACCTAGCGGACGCCCTCCGGCCGCTCAATGCGCCCGCGCCGTCTTTTTGAAGGTCCGTTTCGCCGCCGCAATCGTCTCGGCGATGTCCGCCGGCCGGTGCGCCAGCGAGACGAAACCCGCCTCGTAGGCCGAGGGCGCCAAGTAGATGCCCTGCTCCAGCATTGCGTGGAAGAACGCGCGGAAGCGCTCGCCACTCGACTTGCGCGCGTCCGCGAAGTTGCGGACGGGCCCGGGGTGAAAGAAGAATCCGAACATGCCGCCGACCGCCGTGGCGCTGAGCTCGACCCCGGCGTCGCGCGCGGTCTCGGTGAGTCCGTCCGCGAGCGCTCGCGAACGCGCCTCGAGTTGGGGATACACACCTGGCGCGCGGAGCTGGCGCAGCGTCTCGAGTCCCGCCGCCATCGCGAGCGGATTGCCCGACAAAGTGCCCGCCTGATACACCGGACCTTCGGGCGCGATCTGTCGCATCAGCTCGCGCCGACCGCCGTAGGCAGCGGCCGGAAGCCCGCCACCGACGATCTTGCCGAGGATCGTGAGATCCGGCGTGATGCCGAAGCGCTGCTGCGCACCGCCGTATGCGAGGCGGAAGCCAGTCATCACCTCGTCGAAGACCAACAGCGCGCCGTGTTCGCGCGCGAGCGTCGAGAGACCTTCGAGGAATCCTGGTTCAGGCAGCACGCAGCCCATGTTGCCCGCGACCGGCTCGACGAGGATGCACGCGATCTCGCCGCGCCAACGTGCCATCGCGTCAGCGACCGCGGCAAGATCGTTGAACGGCGCCTGCACGGTGAGCTGCGCGAACGACCCGGGCACTCCCGGCGAGCCGGGGATCCCGAGCGTCGCGACGCCGCTGCCGGCACCGACCAGCAGCGCATCCGCGTGTCCGTGATAACACCCATCGAACTTGAGGATCCGCTCCCGCCCGGTCGCGGCGCGCGCAAGCCGGATCGCGCTCATCGCCGCCTCGGTTCCCGACGACACGAAGCGAACCATCTCCACGGACGGCAGCGCGCGACACACTTCCTCGGCGAGCCGCACCTCGAGTTCGGTCGGCGCGCCGAACGTCGTGCCGTTCGCCGCCGCGTCGCGCACCGCGCGCAACACCGCCGGATGTGCATGCCCGAGCACGAGCGGTCCCCACGAGCCGACGTAGTCGATGTACTCGTTGCCGTCCGCGTCCCAGATGCGCGCGCCCTTGCCGCGAACGATGAACGGCGCCGTCCCGCCAACCGATCCATACGCCCGCACCGGCGAATTCACGCCGCCCGGAATCACCTTCCGCGCCCGCGTCATCAATTTCTTGGAGAGATTCCGCTTCATTCATCCCACCGAGGAGGTGCTCCGCCGGGAGAGGGGTCCGCGCGCAGTTCCGCAGGCCGCTGAGCGCCGCCGATCAAAGCTCCGCCGCTCTCGAATCTCGAGCGCCCCTTCGAAGCCGCACGGTGGCACGCGTGCCGAGGATGTTTGAGCACGGACCCCTCTCCCGGCGGAGCACCGGAGCAACGAAGAAGCTATTCCGATGCCGCCCCATCGTCCGACTCCGCCAGCTGCGCAATCGCCACGAGCTTCTCACCCTCGGCCGTATCCATCAGTGTCACACCCTGCGTCGCGCGTCCCATCGTGGAGATGCCCGACACCCGGCAGCGCAGCACCTTGCCGCCATCGGTGATCAGCATCAGCTCGGCGTCGTCGGTTACCTGCGCGACACCGATCACCGGCCCGTTCCTTTCGCTGGTGCGGATCGTGATGATCCCCATGCCGCCGCGCTTCTGGAGCCGGTAGTCCTCGAGCGGCGTGCGCTTGCCGAAGCCGTTCTCGGTGACTGAAAGCACCGTCGCGCCAGGCGTCAGCACCTCCATGCCGACGACGCGATCGTCACCCTCGAGCTTGACGCCGCGCACGCCCATCGCATTGCGCCCCATCGGACGCACGTCCGTCTCTTCGAAGCGCACCGACTTGCCGTTGCGCGTCGCGATCAGGATCTGCTGCGTGCCGGTCGTGCGCGAGGTCGCGATCAGTTCGTCGTCATCGTCGAGATTGATCGCGATGATGCCGGCGCGGCGCGGGTTCGAGAACGCCGAGAGGTCGGTCTTCTTGATGACGCCCTTGCGGGTGCACAGCACGACGTATCCGGTCTCGTCGAAACTCCGCACCGGCAGCGTCGCCTGCACGCGTTCGCCCTCGGTGAGCGTCAGCAGGTTCGCGAGTGAGCGTCCCTTCGCGGCTTTGCCGAATAGCGGCAACTCCCAGACCTTCTTCCAGTGCACGCGGCCGCGATTGGTGAAGAACAACACATACGCGTGCGTAGACGCCACGAACAGCCGTGCGACGAAGTCCTCGTCGCGTGTCTCCATGCCGCGAAGACCCTTGCCACCGCGGCGCTGCGCGCGGTACTCGGTCGCGCGATTGCGCTTCACGTAACCGAGATGCGAAATGGTCACGACCATCTCTTCCTCGACGATCAGGTCCTCGTTCTCGAGCGCATCGACCGGCCCGGTGATCTCGGTGCGACGATCGTCGCCGTATTTCTCGCGGATCTCGCGCAGTTCATCGAGCACCACGTCGAGCACGCGCGCATCGCTCGCGAGCAGGCCGACGAGGTCCTCGATCTTTGCGCGGATCTCGGCCAACTCGTCCATCACGCGCTGGCGTTCCATGCTGGTGAGCGCGCGCAGCCGCATCTCGAGGATCGCGTTGGTCTGGCGTTCGCTGAGCTGGAAGCGCTCCATCAGCGCGGCGCGAGCGCCGGCGGTGTCTTCCGCGGCGCGGATCAACCGGATCGCCTCGTCGAGGTTGTCGAGGATGATCGCGAAGCCTTCGAGGATGTGGGAGCGCGCTTCGGCTTGCTTCAGGTCGTAGGTAGCGCGGCGGATCACCACTTCGCGGCGGAACTCGAGGAACGGCCGCAGCATGTTCTTCAGCGACAGCGTCTCGGGCCGACCGTTCACCAACGCCAGCATGTTCACGCCGAACGTGCTCTGCAGCGGCGTCTGCTTGTAGAGCTGGTTCAGCGTGACGTCGGGCGTCGCGTCGCGCTTCAGCTCGATCACCACACGCATGCCCTGGCGATTCGATTCGTCGCGCAGATCCGAGATGCCCTCGATGCGACCTTCGCGTACGTGATCGGCGATGCGTTCGAGCAGCGATGCCTTGTTCACCATGAACGGGATCTCGGTGATGATGATGCGGGTGCCGCGTTTGGTGTCCTCGAAGCTGGCGCGACCGCGCACCGTGACGAGACCGCGACCAGTCGCGTAGGCCGAGCGGATTCCTTCGGTGCCGCAGATCAGTGCGCCGGTCGGAAAATCCGGTCCCGGCATCTTCTCCATCAGCTGTTCGAGCGTGCACTCGGGCTCGGTCGCCTCGAGGATCAGTGCGTCGATCAGTTCACGCAGGTTGTGCGGCGGGACGTTCGTCGCCATGCCGACCGCGATCCCCGCCGAGCCGTTCGCGAGCAGGTTGGGAAGCCGCGTCGGCAGCACGATCGGCTCGCTGGTCGAGCCATCGAAGTTCGGCTGGAAGTCGACCGTCTCGCGGTCGATGTCGCGCAGCAGCTCTTCGGCGATCTTCGCGAGACGGCTTTCGGTGTAGCGATAGGCCGCGGGCGGATCGCCGTCGATCGAGCCGAAGTTTCCCTGCCCGTCGATCAGCGGATAGCGGAGCGAGAAGTCCTGGACCATCCGCACGAGTGCGTCGTAGACCGCGGAATCGCCGTGCGGGTGGTAGTGCTTCAGCACTTCGCCGACGACGCCGGCGCACTTCGAATAGGGCCGCGACGGGAGCAGACCCTCTTGTTGCATCGCGTAGAGGATGCGGCGATGGACGGGCTTCAGGCCGTCGCGCACGTCGGGGAGCGCGCGCGAGATGATCACCGACATCGAATAATCGAGGAACGAGGAACGGACCTCGTCCTCGATGTTCACCGGTACCGCGTCGGGAATGCCGGGCGGCGGCGCGCTGGGCGGGGTCGGCTCGTCCGGCGGCGTCGGCGTTTCTTCGTCCATCTACGGTTCCTCTAGATGTCGAGGTTCTGGACGTTGAGCGCGTTCTTCTCGATGAAGTCCCGGCGCGGCTCGACGTCGTCACCCATCAATTTGCTGAAGACGTCGTCGGCTTCGTAGGCGTCCTCGACGCGCACTTGCAGCAGCGTGCGCGAGCGCACTTCCATCGTCGTCTCGGCGAGCTGGTCGGGGTTCATCTCGCCGAGGCCCTTGTAGCGCTGGATCGAGAGACCCTTCTTCGCAATCTCGAGCAGCCGCTCGAGCAGCCGTGGTGCGGTCGATGCCGATTCGGCTTCGCCGCCGTCGACTTCGACGCGGAAGCCCGCAGCGCCGCCGATTTCATTGCTCTGCGCGGCGAGCGCCCGTAGCCGACGCCAATCGGAGGAGCGCAGGAAATTCGTGTCGAAACTGGTGCGCAGCGTGATGCCGGCACGGCGCGTGACGGCGCGGAGTCCATGGCCGCCGTACTCCGGATCCGCGACGACGTCCCAGGCGATCTCCCCCGCTTCGGGATCGATCTGATGGAAACGCTCGCCAATGCGCGGCGCGATGCGCTCGCGTAGGGCCGCAGCGTCGGTCAGGTCCGATTCACCGGGCGCACCGATCGCAACGGCGGCATCGATCACACGATCGTCCATGCGGCGGCGTGCGAGCATTCGAAGCATCTTGCCGTACTCGCTCGCGTGGGAGAGGAGCCGGCGGACATCGTCCGGCGCGATCGGAGTATCGCGACCTTCCGCTACCACGACGCTATTCGCGAGCGCGAGGCTCAACAGGTGCGCCTCGAGCGCGGCCTCGTCCTTGATGTAGCGCTCGCTCTTGCCCTTCTTGACCTTGTAGAGCGGCGGCTGCGCGATGTAGAGGTAGCCGCGGTCGAAGAGCGGCTTCATCTGCCGATAGAAGAAAGTCAGCAGCAGCGTGCGTATGTGACTGCCGTCGACATCCGCGTCGGTCATGATGATGATCTTGTGGTATCGCGCTTTGTCGGGATCGAAGTCTTCGCCGATGCCGCAACCGATCGCCGAGACGATCGCTTGGATCTCCGTCGAGGAAAGCATCCGATCGAGACGCGCGCGTTCGACGTTCAAGATCTTGCCGCGAATCGGCAGGATCGCCTGGGTCTCACGCGAGCGACCCTGCTTCGCGGTGCCGCCTGCGGAATCGCCCTCGACGATGAAGAGTTCCGAGCGCTCCGGCGCGCGCTCCTGACAGTCGGCGAGCTTGCCGGGGAGACTGAAGTCCGAGAGCGCGCCCTTGCGGCGGGCTAGATCGCGCGCCTTGCGAGCCGCGGCGCGCGCGCGCGCCGCATCGACGACCTTTGCGATCACCAGGCGCGCTACAGCGGGATTCTCTTCGAGGTACGACGAGAGCTGTTCGTAGACGAGCGCCTCGACGAGGCCTCGCACTTCGCTGGTGCCGAGCTTCGTCTTCGTCTGACCCTCGAACTCCGGCTGCGGCAGCTTGACGGAGATCACGGCGGTCAAGCCCTCGCGAACGTCGTCGCCGCTGACGCTCTCGGCTTCGCCTTTGCCGTTCTTCTTCTGTCCGGTCAGATAGCGGTTCAGCGCGCGCGTCAGCGCGGTGCGGAACCCGAGCAGGTGACTTCCACCCTCGACGGTGTTGATGTTGTTTGCGAAGCAGAAGACGCTCTCGTTGTAGGTGTCGTTGTATTGGAGCGCGACTTCGATCGCGACCGACGTCTCGTTGCCATGGGACTCGAACTTGCGATCTCCGGACATGAAGATCGGCGGCTGGTGGAGTCCCTGTCGGCTGCTGTTCAGGTGTTCGACGAACGAGACGATTCCACCCTCGTAACAGAAGTCGTGTGACTTCTCGGAGCGTTCGTCCTTGATGTGGATCTTGATGCCGGCGTTCAGGAACGAGAGCTCGCGCAAACGCTGCGAGAGCACATCGAAGCTGAATTCGGTCGTCTGAAAGATCTGCCCGTCGGGGCGGAAGGTCACGCGGGTGCCGGTGCGATCTGTGGTGCCGATTGCCGCGATCGGCTCATCCGGGACGCCACGGCGGTAGGTCTGGCGCCAGACGGTTCCACCGCGGCGGATCTCGAGTTCGAGCAACTCCGACAACGCGTTCACGACGGAGATGCCGACACCATGCAGGCCGCCGGAAACCTTGTAGCTGTTTTCGTTGAACTTCCCGCCGGCGTGCAGCGTGGTCATCACGACCTCCGCGGCGGAACGCTTCTCGCCGGCGTGCTCGTCGACGGGGATACCACGGCCGTCGTCCTCGACGGTGACACTGTTGTCCGCGTGGATGACGACGTGGATTTCGCTGCAGTGGCCCGCGAGTGCTTCGTCGATCGAGTTGTCGACGACTTCGTAGACGAGGTGATGAAGTCCGTCTGGACCCGTCGTCCCGATGTACATCGCGGGGCGCTTGCGGACCGGATCGAGGCCTTCGAGGACCTCGATGGCACTCGCGTCGTACGCCACGAAGCTCCTTCTCTGCACACTGACCGAGGACGGTCCAACGGGCGCATCTGCGCTCGGTCTTGACGCGGTTTCGCGGCGGTCACTGCGCGGCCGCGTTGCTGGCGGTCGCGCTGATTGGGCGGCGAATCACCCGGGTTCGTCGCAAGTCACCTGCGCTGCGACGAGGGTCGGGATGGCGGGGCGGAATCTAATCGAAAGATGGGCCTGCGTAAAGGTAGGAGGAGCGATGTTTTCGCGAATTGGGCCGGGGGTTTAGAGTCGCATCGGCATCACGACCGCGATCGTCTCTGCGTCCTCCGTCGGACTCAGCCTTGCGGGGGATAGTTCGTCTTCGAGACCGAACTCCACTTCCTTCGTTTTGAAGGCCGAGAGGCTGTCGAGGAGATAGCGGGCGTTGAAGCCGACCGTGAGCGTTTCGCCTTGGTAGTCGATATCGATTTCCTCGCTGGCTTCGCCGAGATCGGGGTTGTTTGCGGAGAGCCTCAGTCGGCCCGCGCTGAGCTCCACCCGAACTGCCTTGCTGCGTTCGACGGACAACAACGCGACGCGGCGGAGCGCCTGGCTGAGGACTTCCGAGGCGATCGTGACTTTTCGCGAGATGACCTTCGGAAGAACCTGCCGATAGTTCGGAAATTCTCCTTCGATCAGCCGCATCGTGAGTGTTACTTCACCTTTGCGAACCAGCGCGCTGTTTCCTTCGATACCGAGCTCGATCTCATCCGCGTCGTCCTCGTCGACCAGTCGCTTCAGCTCTGCGAGACCCTTACGCGGCAGAATCACACCACTGGCGAGATCGCTCCCAGGGACCGCGAGAGCGCGATCGACGATGGCAAGCCGGTGGCCGTCCGTTGCGACCATCCGGATCTTGGTGCCTTCCTCCATCATCTCGAAGTAGACCCCGTTCAGGTTGTAACGGGTCTCATCGACCGATGCGGCGTACATCGTTCGCTCGATCAAGCTCGAGATCACGGCAGCAGGGAGCCGAACCATTGCGGTCGGTGAGAATTCGGGAAGCGTCGGGAATTCCTCTGCTGTCGTGCCGGCCAGCGTGAATCGCGAACGACCGCAACTGATTTCGAGGTACGAGTTCGCCGTAGCACCCAGCTGAACCGGCTCCTCGGGCAGCTCGCGCACGATCTCGAACAACTTTCGTGCGGAGACCGTGAGACTTCCCGCCTTCGAGACGTCTGCCGGATGGACACCACGGATTCCAACCTCGAGGTCGGTCGCGGAGATCTCGAGCTGGGGCGCATCCGCCTTCGATGCTCGCAGCAGTACGTTTGCAAGGATCGGCATCGAATTGCGTTTCTCGACGATTGCCTGGATACGAGAAAGACCACGCTGGAGTTCCGACCGGGGGATCGAGAGTTTCATGTTCCTACTATCTCCCCTATCCAAATAGAGTCTTGGAGTCGTCGAAGTAGAGGCGGACGGACTCGACGAAACGCACCCATGTGCTCGTTGGGACACCGATTGCTTTGTCCGAGATGGAGGAGGATCGGATCCAGGAAATACGTTGGCGGAGCCCCTTGCGGGGTGATCTTATCACGCGGGACGCGGGATCGACGCTTCGAATGCACCCAAGCGATGGTCAAAGGGCCCGCGCTTGACAGCTTCCAAGCCATCTAGCTACGGTGCTCCTTCCGAAAAGTCTGGACGAACCATGAAGCGTACTTATCAGCCGAGCCGGATCAAGAGACGCCGCACGCACGGATTCCGAATCCGCATGCGAACGCAGGCAGGCCGCGCGGTGTTGAAGCGCCGCCGCGCGAAGGGTCGCAAGCAGCTCTCGGTTTCGACCGGCAGCAAGTGATCGATCGCGGCAGCCAGCGCCTCCGGCGCGGCGACCGCCTCCGCGAGCGACGCGACTATCAGCGGGTGTCTCGGGATGGCATTCGCTTGAACTCGCAATCCTTCGTTCTGATCGTTACGCCGCGGCGTGACGCCGATCCAGGCGCGACTCGACTCGGTATCACGGCAAGCAGGCGCGTTGGACCGGCCGTCGTGCGATCCTTCGTGAAACGCCGAATTCGCGAGTGGTTCCGTCGCCATCGCGGAGATCTTCCGGTGAGCAAAGACATCGTTGTGATAGCCCGAGCCAGCGCGGCCTCGGCGGCATCTGCCGCTCTGTCGACCGAGTTGAGTGCGGGAGCAGCGAAGTTGTCTTTGCTCATCGAGCGCGTCACGGCTCGCGGATGACTCGAATAGCCAGAGTCATAAGTGCACTCAGCATCGGATTCCTGGTGCTCCTGATCCGTTCGTACCAGGTCGTGATTTCGCCGTTGCTGGGCTCGACCTGTCGATTCGCGCCGAGTTGCTCCGACTACTTCATCGACGCGGCGCGACGTCATGGTGCCCTTCATGGGTCGTGGCTGGGTCTGCGCCGCCTCGTTCGTTGCCACCCGCTGCACCCCGGCGGGCTGGACCCGGTTCCCTGAGGATCCCTTGGACCGCAACGCCTTTCTAGCGTTCGCACTGTCGTTTCTCGTCCTGAGCGTCTGGATGACGTGGGAGGCGAAGCATCGACCTGTACCTCCGGCAGCCGAAATAGCCTCGCAGACGAGCGAGCAGGCGAACGCAGGGGCGTTGAATGCGCCCCCGGCGCCGAGTCGAGGTGCGCCGGTGAACCCACCAGTACCTCCGACTGTGTCGGTACCGGTCGCCGGGCCGGAGGAACTGGTCGAAGTCGTGACGCCGCTTTATCGGGCGGTACTGACGTCGCGCGGAGCCGGTGTCCGCCATTTCGAACTCGCGCAGTACACCGCGCCGAGCAGTGAAGGGGGTGGACCGGTACGGCTGATTTCACGGCATGACGACGACCTCCCCGCGTTCGCGACACCGCTCGTGGAACTCGGCCTCGGTGATCTCGGAAAGGCCGATTTCAGCGTTCTTTCCGCTGATTCTCGCGAAGTCTCCTTCAGGAAGACACTTCCCGGTGTTGTCCTGACGAAGACCTTCTTCTTCGACTCGGACAGCTATCGATTCCGCGTTCGACTCGAAATCAAGAACACCGGCACACGCGACGTATCACCCGAATTTGGTGTCGCGCTGCCCGAACAGGTGCAACCTGGCTCCGACTTCCGCGAACTGACGATTGCCGCACTCGTGCAGGGCAGCGTCGCGAAGGAGCTGATCGCGTCGTTCGGAAAGTCCGGAGGGATCGGGGCGTTGTTTGGGAACACGCCACAGCCGGAGCGCGACTTCGTCGGCGACATCGAGTGGGCAGGCGCCTACAGCCACTACTTCCTGACTGCGCTCGTCCCCGATGTTGCGCGCGACGCCCGTGTTCATTGGATGGTTGTGAAGCCGGGCGAGGAGACCCTGGTCACGATGGCGCAGCCCGCCGTTGGTGTGCCGTCCGGGACCGCCGTGGCGCACGAGTACTCGGTCTATGTGGGACCGAAGGAACCGGATCGGCTAGCGGCCGTCGGTGCCCAGCTGAATCGGTCGATCGATCTCGGCTGGTCTTGGATGTCGCCGCTCACGCGCGGCTTCGCGTGGTTGCTGAAGGCGATTTACTCGGTAATCCCCAACTACGGGGTCGCGATCATCCTTCTGACGGTCATGGTGCGGCTCTGCACCGCGCCGCTCGCGGCGAAGCAGATGAAGTCGATGAAGCGCATGGGCGAGATCCAGCCCCGCTTGAAGGCGCTGCAAGAGAAACACAAGGACGACAAACAGCAGCAGTCGCAAGAGATGATGAAGCTCTACAAAGAAGCGGGCGTGAACCCGCTCGGTGGCTGTCTCCCGATGGTGCTGCAGATTCCCGTGTTCATTGGGCTCTACTATGCGCTCCAGAGTTCGATCGACTTGCGCCAAGCGCCGTTCCTGCTCTGGATCAACGACCTCTCGCGGCCCGAGACGTTGTTCACGATTCCCGGTCTCGGTTGGCCAGTGCGCGTGCTCCCCGTCCTGATGACGCTCAGCATGGTGATCCAGCAGCGGATGACCCCGACTACGACGATGGATCCGGTCCAGGCACGAACGATGATGATCGTGATGCCCGTGATGTTCTTCTTCATGTTCTACGGCTTTCCGGCCGGGCTGGTGCTGTATTGGTTCGTGAGCAACCTGCTGGCGATCGCGCAGCAGCTCTATCTGAACCGGCAACTCACGCCGCGCCCGGCGTAGCGAAGCAAAGAGGAGGTAGTGATGTACGACTCTCGTTCGGAAGCGCGCGAATTCGTCGGACGCGATCGCGCTGAGGCCGTCGCAAAGGCGGTAGGGTACTTCGGTATTTCACAGGAAGAGCTTGCGATTGGGGAGCCGGAGGTCGGCGCGATCCTCGGGCTCGGCGCGCGTTCCGTTGTCGTCGCGTATCCGCGAAACGCTCGGCCGCCGAGTCGTGGCGGTGGCGGAGGAGGCACTCCGGAACCGCGACGCGGCGGGCGCGAAGATCGCGGGGGTCGCGAACCCAGGCGCGGTGAGGACAGCAGCCGAGGTGGTGGTCGCGGACCTCGCGACTCTCGCGACGGCCGTGCTCGGCGCGAAACTCGAGAGCCGCGGGACGATCGCGAACCCCGTGAGTCCAATGGATCACGTGATGAGGAGAGTGCACCGCGCGCCGCGGTAGCGGATGCCGGTCCGTCGGTGGGCACCACAACGGGCGACATCGGGGAACTCGGCGCGTTTGTGAAGGGACTCGTTGAGCGGATGGAGCTTGGACCGTTCGAGCTCAACGAGACGAAGGAGAACGAGTCGCTCGTCGTGATCCAGCTGCGAGGCCCGGGCGCGCAGCGGCTGGTTGGCGGCGAGGGGCGCACCGTCGATGCGATGCAGCTTCTGGCAAACCAGGCATCACTGCGGATCAGCGGTGACGACGCTCCGCGCGTCGTGCTCGACGTCGAAGGCGATGGGGATCAGCGCGAGGTCTATCTGACCCGCGTTGCCGAGCGCGCCGCAGCGCGGGCGCGGGAGACCGGGAGACCGGTCGCTCTCGAGGCGATGAACCCAAAGGATCGCCGAAGCGTCCATGTCGCCCTCCGCGAGGCGGACGGAATCGCCACAATGAGCGTGGGCGACGGTCACTATCGCCAGGTCGTCGTGGTGCCCGACAATGCGCCTGAGTACGAAGAGGCGAAGCGCTACGAATCGCAGTCGCAGCGCGAGAGCCGCGACTGATCGCGTTCCACGTGGAACGCGAGCCAGCGCCCGTTCCACGTGGAACCCGACCTTTCCCTCGAATCGACGATTGCAGCCGGTCTCGCGGAACTCGGTCTCCCGATCGACCGCAGCACCGCGCTCGCAGAACTATCCAGTCTCGTGGCGCGTTGGGCGGCGCGCATCAACCTCACCGCGCACCGAACTCCCGAGGAGGTCGCTCGCCGGCTGGTGCTCGACGCTCTCGCGCTTGGAGCCGCGCTTCCGGTAGTTCCCCCGGAGAGTCTCGTTGACCTCGGGTCCGGCGCCGGCTTCCCGGGATTACCGCTCGCGATTCTCTGGCCCACCTGCCAGATCACGATTGTCGACTCTCGCGAGCGCAAACATCACTTCCAGCGAACCGCCATCCGCGCGCTCGAGCTCCAAAACGCACGAGCCGCCCACGGCCGGGCTGAGTTGCTGGATGCAAAGCCGCATCACATCGTCGTCGCACAAGCCATCGCGCAGCCGGCGCAGGCGCTGCAATGGATGCGGCGGTGGGCTGCGCCGGATGGCTGGCTCGTACTGCCCCGGTCCGATTCCGCTCCGGACATCGCCGTGCCCGCCGAAATTCGCTTCGAGGCGATCCGCCGCTACCAGGTTCCACTGGGCGGCGCGGCGCGGAAGCTTTGGCTCGGCCGGCCGGCCTGAAGATCCAGACCCGAGGCGTCTCGCGCGCTGCAAGATCGCAGCTGGAGACCCCGCCGCGGCTGTGATACCTACAGTCCAACCCCCAATAATGTCCCCAGAGGGAATTCCCCGTGGGAAGTCGAGCGCACGTCTTCGTCGTCGCCAATCAAAAGGGCGGGGTCGGCAAGACGACGACCGCCATCAACCTGGCCGCCTCCTTCGCTGTCTCCGAGCGGCGGACGCTGCTGATCGACCTCGACCCGCAGGCCAACGCCACCAGCGGGATCGGCGTCGCGCCCCAGGCGACACATGTCTATGACACGTTGGTCGGGCGCTATTCGCTGAAGGACGTCGCACAGCCCACGGAGCTCGAGTTCTTGCACGTCGTGCCGTCCGGTCCCGACCTCGTCGGCGCAGAGATCGAGCTGGTCAACGCGGAGGACCGTGAGCACCGCATGGAGCGCGCGATTGCGGACGTGCGCAACGACTACGACCTCGTGTTGATCGATTGCCCGCCGTCGCTCGGGCTGCTTACGCTGAACGCGCTCACCGCCGCCGATTCCGTGATCGTGCCGCTGCAAGCCGAGTACTACGCACTCGAAGGTATGGCGCGTCTGCTCGACACCATCGAGCGAGTGCGCAGCTCACTCAATCCGCGGCTCGTGCTCGAGGGTGTCGTATTGACGATGATGGATGCGCGCAACAACCTGAGTCGCCAGGTGGCCGACGAGGTACGCACGCACCTCGGTGATCGCGTCTTCCAGACCGAGATTCCGCGCAACGTGAGACTCTCCGAGGCCCCGAGTCACGGTCGCCCGGCGTTGCTCTACGACGTGCGATCGAAGGGCTCGATTGCTTATC
This sequence comes from Deltaproteobacteria bacterium, assembly GCA_031362725.1. Taxonomy (GTDB): domain Bacteria; phylum Myxococcota_A; class UBA9160; order UBA9160; family PR03; genus PR03. The sequence continues at coordinate 28,578 of JANLTC010000098.1, forward strand.
TCCGCGTCGCCGAGGAGATCCTCCGCCGTCTCGCGGCGACACACCCGACTGGAGGCGATCGATGACGACTCCCAAGCGCAGCGCGCTCGGACGTGGCCTCGGTGCGCTCATTCCCGGCGCAGTGCGCGAACGGAACGCCGAGCCGGTGAAGACGCCGGCACCCGATCCGCAAGCCACGGGCGAAGTGCCGATCGAGCGCATCCGCCCGAATCCCGAGCAACCACGGCGTCGCTTCGATCCCGCCGAACTCGAACGACTCGCCGACTCGATCCGTCGCCACGGCGTGCTGCAGCCTGTCGTCGTGCGGGTGGTCGACGACGGCTTCGAACTCGTCGTCGGCGAACGGCGTTGGCGCGCCGCGCAGGCGGCGGGCCGAACGACGATCCCGGCGGTGATCGCCGATGTCGCACCGCGCGATCGACTCGAGATCGCGCTCGTCGAAAACGTGCAGCGGCACGATCTGAATCCGATCGAGCTCGCGCTCGCGTTTCGCGCCCTCGCCGACAGCGGCGCCACGCAGGAGTCGATCGGCGAACGTGTCGGCTTCGAGCGCTCGACGATCGCAAATCACTTGCGTCTGCTCGAGCTGCCGCGCGAGATGCAAGCCGACGTCGAGGGCGGTGCCATGACGATCGGCCACGCCAAGGCGATCCTCGCCGTCGTGAGCCCGGAGCGCCGCCGCTCGCTGCGCGACCGCATCGTGCGCGACGCGCTCTCGGTGCGACAGGCCGAAGAGCTCGCGCGCGATCTCGGCGCGGCGACGCGCGCCCCCCAGCGCGCTCGTATCAGCACCCTCGATCCGGACCTCGCCAATCTCGTCGAGGTGCTGAGACAGCGCCTCCAGACGCAAGTGCGACTGCGCGGCTCCGCCAGTCGCGGCCGCATCGAGATCGACTACGTCGGGGCCGACGAGCTCACTCGCCTCGTCGATCTGGTGCTGGGAGCGCCGTGAGCGAGCCGATCCTCGAAGCTTCCGAAGTCGGCCGAGCGCCGTGTGCGGTCGGACCCGGCGCGTCGTTCGATGGTGTCCTCACGTTCTGGGGTCTCGCTCGCGTGGAGGGCCGGATGCGCGGGGAGGTCGTCGCGGACGGCACGCTCGAAATCGGGCCCGATGCCGACGTTCATGCGCGCATCGAAGTAGACGTGCTCATCGTCGAGGGATTGGTCGAAGGCGAGGTGCTGGCGCGCGAGCGAGTCGAAGTGCGCGCCAGCGGTCGCATCACCGCGGCGGTTCGAACACCGCGCCTCGTCCTCGACGAGGGCGGACGAATCGAGGGGCGGATCGAGATGGGAGCGAAGAAGGCATCGGCGCTCTCCGAGGCCGCCTCCGCCGCGTGAGAAGCGTATTTCGAGGCCTCTCCAGTCCTTGAAACACATTCGATCTTTGTAAGAATCCGCCCGCCCTATGGCCCCACGGGCGTTCCCGTGCGGCCGACCCAACGCGCAGCCACGGTGCACCGTTCCGCCTCGGGGAGGCACTCGCGGGCAGGCCCCGCGAGCCTGGAACGAGTGGTTCGGCGAAGCGCGGGGCACGCTGGGTCACGTCGAATCTCGGAGGAAAAGCGCGATGCGCCGCCAACCCACCGCGCTGCCCGCGCCGTTCAACGGGTTGGTCGCGGCGATTGCGCTCCTCGTGCCGCGGATCGCCGCCGCATCCGAAGACGGTCTCGACATCCAGCCCGACAAGTGGGTCGTGCTGTTGTTGCTCGCACTCTTCGTGATTCTGGTGCCTGTGCTCGACCGCTTGCTCTTCAAGCCATTGATCGGCGTACTCGAAGCGCGCGAGGGTCGCATCGAAGGCGCGCGCGTGCGGGCCGCGGAGCTGTCGCAACAAGCGGCCGCACTGCTCGCACGCCACGACGATGCCGTGCGCCAGGCGCGCGAGACGGCGCACGTCGAGCACGTGCGCCTGGTCGAAGAAGCGCGGCGCGCCCACCAGGCGACGGTGGGTGAAGCGCGCAATACGGCCGAACGGGAAATCCTCGGCGCGCGCGGCGAGATCTCCCGCAACGCGGATTCCGTGCGCAGCGCTCTCGGCGCCGAGGCGGAGCCGCTTGCGCGCGAGATCACCGCGCGACTGCTCGGCAGGAGTGTCGCGTGAGCCGGTTGCGAATCGTCGTCCCCACGCTGCTCGTGTTGCTGTTGCCGGCGCTGGCGATCGCGTCCGAAGAGGCCGGCGGGCACGAGTCGAAGATGCTCTGGCACACGATCAATCTCGTACTGGTCCTGGGCGTGCTCTTCTACTTCGCGCGCACGCCGATCCGCACCTACATGGCCGAGCGTCGCCAGAACATCGAAGCGGGAATCGAGGCTGCACGCCGCCAGCTCGCCGAAGCCGAGCGACGGCTCTTGGAGTGCAACGAGCGGATCGCGACACTCGACCATGAAGTCGAGGAGATCCGCCGCACCGTCCGTGCGCAGGCCGAGAACGAGCGCGAGCGCCTGCTCACCGACGCCCGCGTGGCCGCCGCGCGCATCCGCCGCGACGCGACCATCGCCGTCGAGCAGGAGTCGCGCCGAGCACGCGCCGAGCTGCGCAACGAAGCCGCCGAAATGGCCGTGCGTCTCGCCGGCGATCTGCTGAAGCGACAGGTCACCGATTCCGACCGCGCGCGGCTCGTCGACGAGTTCGTCGAGCGCGTCGAGTCTGCGCCGTCCGCTACGGCGACACGGAGCTGAGTCCATGGCTGGCAAACGTTCCGCTGCGCTGCGCTACGCCAAGGCGCTCTTCGGACTCGCCCAGGAGACCAGCGCTGTCGAGTCGATTCGCGCCGAACTCGATCGTGTCGCCGGAGCACTCGAGACCGTGCCGGCGCTCGGGGACGTCCTGGTCCTTCCGATCTATCCGGCGGCCGAGCGACGCGCGGCGCTGCAGCGGCTCGCCGGTCCGCTCGGCCTGTCGCCGCTTCTCACGCACTTCCTCTCGTTCCTGATCGACCAGCGCCGCACGCGCGATCTCAGTGCGATCCACGAAGACTACGTGCGACTCGCCGAGGAAGCGGCGGGTCGCGTGCACGGCGAAGTCGTCTCCGCAACGCCGCTCGATCCGGCGCAATTCGATCGCATTCGCAGCGCGCTCGCGCGACGTCTCGGGCGTGAGCTCGATCTCGCGATTCGCGTCGATCCGGCTCTATTGGGCGGCCTTGTGGCCCGGGTCGGTGACCTCGTATTCGACGGAAGTCTGCGCACGCAACTCGCGCAGCTCCGCGCGCAACTCACGGGAGAACGATGAGAGATGCCTCTCGACATCAAGCCGGCTGAAATCACCGACATTCTGAAGCGCGAGATCAAGGAATATGGGCGCGAGATCGACATCGCCGAAACCGGCACCGTGCTGTCGGTCGGCGACGGCATCGCGCGCGTCTACGGCCTCGACAAGGCGATGGCCGGCGAGCTGGTCGAGTTCCCGGGCGGCGTACGCGGCATGGTGCTCAACCTCGAAGAGGACAACGTCGGCATCGCGATCATGGGCCTTTACGAGCACATTCGCGAAGGCGATCTGGTGCGCCGTACCAACCGAATCGTCGAGGTGCCCGTCGGCATGGGTCTGCTCGGCCGCGTCGTCGATGCGCTCGGCGGACCGATCGACGGCAAGGGTCCGATCGTTTCGACCGAGTCCCGCCGCGTCGAGTTGAAGGCGCCGGGCATCGTGACTCGCAAGTCGGTGAACGAGCCGCTGCAGACCGGCATCAAGGCGATCGACGCGATGACGCCGATCGGCCGCGGTCAGCGCGAGCTGATCATCGGTGACCGCCAGACCGGCAAGACCGCGATTGCGCTCGACACCATCATCAACCAGAAGGGCCGCGACGTGTTCTGCATCTACGTCGCGACCGGGCAGAAGCAGTCGACCGTCGCGCAGGTGGTCGAGAAGCTGACGCAGTTGGGTGCGATGGAGTACACGATCGTCGTTGCCGCCACCGCCAGCGAGCCGGCGCCGCTGCAGTACATCTCGCCGTACACCGGCTGCACGATGGGCGAGTGGTTCCGCGACAATGGCAAGCACGCGCTGATCGTCTACGACGATCTGTCGAAGCAGGCCGTCGCGTATCGCCAGCTGTCGCTGCTGCTGCGGCGCCCGCCGGGTCGCGAGGCGTATCCGGGCGACGTGTTCTACGTGCACTCGCGCCTGCTCGAGCGAGCGGCCAAGCTGAACGACGAACTCGGCGGCGGCAGCCTCACCGCATTGCCGATCATCGAGACCCAGGCCGGCGACGTCTCCGCCTACATCCCGACCAACGTGATCTCGATCACCGACGGACAGATCTTCCTCGAGACGGATCTTTTCAACTCCGGCATCCGGCCCGCGGTGAACGTCGGCATTTCGGTGTCGCGCGTGGGCGGCGCCGCGCAGACGAAGGCGATGAAGGCGGTAGCCGGCAAGCTGAAGCTGAACCTCGCGCAGTACCGCGAGATGGCGGCGTTCGCGCAGTTCGGCTCGGATCTCGACAAGGCCACGCAGGAGCAGCTCGCGAACGGCGCGCGCCTCACCGAGATCCTGAAGCAGCCGCAGTACCGGCCGATGGGCTTCGAGGAACAGGTCGTCGCGATCTACTCGGCGTCGCCCGCAGAAGGTCGCCCGTCGTGGGTGCGCGGCTTCGGGCTCGAGGACATCGGTCGCTACGAGCAGGAGATGCTCGCGTACGTGAAGAGCCAGCGACCCGAGATCCTCGCCGAGATCCAGAGCACCGGAAAGCTCGAAGACGCCGTGAAGGCGAAGCTCGACGCCGCGCTCGATGCGTTCGCGAAAGTCTTCCAGCCCTCGAAGCCGGCGTCCGGAGTCGTGTAGTTCATGGCGAGCTTGAAGGACATCCGGCGCCGGATCGGCAGCGTCAAGAAGACGCAGCAGATCACGCGCGCGATGCGCATGGTGTCGACCGCGAAGCTGCGACGCGCGAAGGATGCCATCGAATCGGCGCGGCCGTACGCACAGCGCATGCGCGAGATGCTGGCCGAAGTCGCAGCGTCGCAGGGCGGCGCGGCCGAGCATCCGCTGCTCGCGGCGCGTGCGCCGGTGCGCAAAATCGACTTCGTGATCATCACGTCGGATCGCGGTCTCTGCGGAGCGTTCAACACAAACGTGCTGAAACGCGCCGAGGCGGAGATCGCCGCGCTCACGCCGAGCGCCGAATCGATCGGTCTCCTGGTGGTCGGGCGCAAGGGCACCGAGTTCTTCAACCGGCGCCGAGCCAGCCAAGTCGTGCGCAGCCATCCCAACGTACCGCGCGTCGACTACAGCCACGCCGCAGCGGTAGCGGGGAGAGTCGCGGATCGCTTCCTGTCCGGCGCGGCCGACGAAGTCGTTCTCGTGCACAGCGAGTTCGTGAGTACGCTCACCCAGCGGCCGCGCGTGGTGCGGCTGCTTCCGCTAGCACCGGATCAGAGTCCGGACCCGAGCGATGTGAAGCCGCCGTTCACGATCGAGCCCGACGCCGACGCGTTCCTGAAACAGCTCGCACCCAAGGCGCTCGAGGTCGAGGTCTATCGCGCGCTGCTCGAGGGCCAGGCCGGCGAACACGCGGCGCGCATGACGGCGATGGAGAGCGCCACGCGCAATTCGGAAGAGATGATCAGTCGATTGACGCTGCAGTACAACCGCACGCGGCAAGCTGCGATCACGAAGGAACTGATGGAGATCGTCTCCGGAGCGGAAGCGCTCTGATAGCGCGCGCCTCCGCGCACGCGAGATCCAAAGACGAGTCGCGGCCAGCGCCGCAGTTGAAAGTCGACGATAGAAAATACTTGGTGCGGCGCGCGCAGTGAGCCGCAGGCGAACGGAGACAATGAGATGGCAGGTGCGAACGGTCGCGTGGTTCAAGTTCTGGGGCCCGTCGTGGACGTCGAGTTTCCGCCGGGTGAATTGCCCGAGGTATACACCGCGCTGCGACTCACGAACGCCGCGATCAGCGATGCCGAGAACAACCTCGTGATCGAGGTCGCGCAGCATCTCGGTGAGAACACCGTGCGCTGCGTCTCGATGGACACCACCGACGGTCTCACGCGCGGTGCTCCGGTCGTGAACACCGGCGACGGCATCCGCGTTCCGGTGGGCCCCGAGACGCTCGGCCGCATCATGAACGTGATCGGCGAACCGGTGGACGAGCGCGGCCCGATTGGTTCCAAGAAGAGCCTGCCGATTCATCGCCCGGCGCCGGCGTTCGTCGACCAGGCCACGTCGGTCGAGACGCTGGAGACCGGCATCAAGGTCGTCGATCTGATCGCGCCGTATCCGAAGGGCGGCAAGGTCGGCCTCTTCGGCGGTGCCGGTGTCGGCAAGACCGTCGTCATCCTCGAGTTGATCAACAACATCGCGAAGCAGCACGGAGGCTTCTCGGTTTTCGGCGGCGTCGGCGAGCGCACCCGCGAAGGCAACGATCTCTGGCACGAGATGGCGGATGCCAAACTGAGCGACGGCACCACCGTTCTGCAGAAGGCCGCGCTCGTGTTCGGCCAGATGAACGAGCCGCCCGGGGCGCGCGCGCGCGTCGGCCTCTCGGCCCTCACCGTCGCCGAATACTTCCGCGACGAGGAAGGCAAGGACGTGCTGCTCTTCATCGACAACATCTTCCGCTTCACGCAGGCTGGCTCGGAAGTGTCGGCATTGCTCGGCCGCATCCCGTCGGCAGTGGGTTATCAGCCGACACTTTCCACGGATATGGGCGAGCTGCAGGAGCGCATCACCTCGACGAAGAAGGGTTCGATCACATCGGTGCAGGCGATCTACGTGCCCGCCGACGATCTCACCGACCCGGCGCCTGCCACCGCGTTCGCGCATCTCGACGCCACCACGGTGCTCTCACGCCAGATCGCCGAGCTCGGCATCTATCCCGCCGTCGATCCGCTCGACTCGACCAGCCGCATGCTCGATCCGCAGACGGTCGGCGAGGAGCACTACAACGTCGCACGCGGCGTTCAGTTGGTGCTGCAGCGCTACAAGGATCTGCAGGACATCATCGCGATTCTCGGCATGGACGAGCTCTCGGAAGAGGACAAGATCACCGTGGCGCGCGCGCGCAAGCTGCGGAACTTCCTGTCGCAGCCGTTCTCGGTGGCCGAACAGTTCACCGGAACGCCGGGCCGCTACGTCCGCCTCGAGCAGACCA
>JANLTC010000103.1:0-4247 GCA_031362725.1 Deltaproteobacteria bacterium
CGATCAGCTCGAGTCGCTCGTCGCTCCCGGGTTTCGTCTCCAGCACGAATCCGACCCCCGGCACGAAGTACTTGAACTCCACCGAGCCGGGACTGATCGGCGTGAACTCGCGGACCTGCAGGATCTCGCCGCCGTTCTCGAAGGGCACTTCGATTTCTGCGTCCACGCTGACGATCGTAGCCATGTCCTCTGCCTCGCCCGGCGCCCATTCCTGCCGATAGGTCTCGCCGGCGACCGGCGCGGCCTTCATCCAGAACCCGGGCTTCGCGCCGTTGACGCCGCCCGTGAAGGAGCCGTCCAGACTTCGGAGTCGGCCGTCCTCGAAGCTCTGCGACAGTTCACCGAAATACCAGACATTGCCGGCGAGATCCTGCGCGAGGTAGTCCTCGGTGGACTCGATCAGCACGCCGTCCACGTAGACGTTGTCGCTGACGATGGTGCAGTCGATGTCGAGAATTTCACGCGTCGTCGTGAGAACGTTGATCTCGATGCGCTCGACACCCTCGCCGCCGCGCGATTCGTACACCCACCGCGAACCCGGGGCGAACGGCGCGTACGGGTTGTCGATCACGTCGACGAACCCGTCGGGGTCGATCGTCGGATCGTAGCGGCCCTTCGGGAGCAGGTCGCAGACATCGTCTCGGGCTTCGAACTGCTCTTCGCAGTCCTCCTTCGCTTGTTTCGTGGTCTGCATGAACTCCGTGAGGCACGCGTTGAACTCCGCGTTGTCCGTGATGTTCAGGCAGACCACGTTGCCGATCTTCATGTCCTCGCGGACACCGAGCTGGCATGCGCCGTGCAGCAGCGAAGCCGTTGCGACGCAGGCGTTGCCTTTCCTGTGGCCGTTCTCGGCCTGCGCGATCGCTGCGGCGAACGCGAGCGTCGCCGCGACCAAAACGGACGCGTATCGGACCCTTCGTCTACTCGTCATCGTCACTTCCCCTTCCGGGTGATGGGCGCCAGCGACCGGGTGCCAGATTGGAAGCCCGCTCGATGCGTGGCGCTGCTGGCGACGACATTCGGCGATGAGCCCGCCGCGGGTCCATCGGGCGTGCGACCTACGCCGCGCCGGAAACGGCTCCGTGCGCCGATCCGCCGGCATGCCGGATTGGGCGCGCGTGTGAATCCGCTGCGCGAACGGGAACCTGCGAACGCGCACTGCGCGACGCCAGCGCGCCGCGCGAGTCGTCCGCGCAGGCTCCATCCGTCACATGTCGGATGGGTCGTGCGCCGCGACGGCGCCGGGAAGCGGGCCGTCGCCAGCGCTGTGGCCGGTCAGCCGCGCATTCCCACCATCGGCGCGGGAACCGGAACCGCGACTTCCGGCTTCGTCTCGCCCGCGAGCGCCGGGCGCAGCCGCCGCTTCATCTCCTCGACCTCGAGTCGCGCCGCGTCGTGGCGCGCTTCGCCGCGGATCTCCGCGAGCCGCACGCGCAAGTCGCCGCCCGCGGCGAGTTCGCCGTCGAGGTGGGCTTCGGTCGCGATCTTCGCGACGTGCTCGCGCACGCCTTCGAGCGCGCGCACGTCGGCATCGACGGAGAGTCCCTCGATCGCGGAGCGGACCTGGCGGCGCATCCGCGCACCGGCCCAGACCGCGAGTGCGCGGCCCTTCTCGCGTTCGAGAGCGCGGATTTCCTCGCGGAACAGCAGCAGGTTCTCCTTCGCGGCGTCGGCCTCGGTGCGCAGCCCTTCGAGTTCCTGCTCGGCGCGCGCGAGTTCGCCGATCAGCTCGTGCCGGTGCGTCACGACCGCCACCGCGAGCGACTCGTCGCCGCGTCGCACCGCGCGCTCCGCGTCCGCAGACAACCGCGACATCTCGATGCGCCGGTCGCGGATCTCCGCTTCCAGCTTGTTGCGCAGATAGAGGATGCCGGCGACGGCTTCCTTCAGTTCCGCGTAGCGCGTGAGGCGCCCCTTGATGGCTTGCTCGTAGACGGCGCGCGGATTTTCGCGTTCGCGGTCGTGCACCCACAGCGAGAGCCAACCCGAGAACAGGTTGCGGATGCGGCCGAGCGATCCGCGTCGCGGCGAAGACAAGGTCGAAGCGTGCATCGTTCCTCCCATGCGGCCCATGCGTTGCGACGACTACTCGTCGTCCGCGTCGCGCAGACCTTCCAACTCGAGCTCGGCCCGCAGGCCCAGCTCGCGAATCTTCTGTTGCAAGCTCTGGCGCACCATGCCGATCGCAGCGGCGGTGCGCGAAACGTTGCCGCCGTTGGCGCGCAGCGCGGAGAGCAGGTACGAGCGCTCGAAGTCGACGACGGCCTCGCGCTTCGCGGCCGAGAACGTGCGCTTCGGCTCGCCGTCCGTGCGCGGCATTGCGGTCTCGGCGGTCTCGACGGGCAGGCGCAAGTCGGATTCCTGGATCGTGTCGCCACCAGCGAGCACGGCCGCCTGTTCGACGACGTTGCGCAGCTCGCGCACGTTGCCCGGCCAGGGATGGCGTGCGAGTCGCGCAAGCGCGTCGGGCGCGATCGGCATCTTCGGCCGCTCGAGTCGTCGCGACACTTCGTCGAGAAAGTGGTTCACCAGCGCCGGCACGTCTTCGGGTCGCTCCCGCAGCGCGGGCACCTCGACTTCTACGACCTTCAACCGGTAGTAGAGATCTTCGCGGAAGCCGCCGGCGCGCACTTCGCGTTCGAGATCGCGGTGCGTCGCGGCGACGACGCGGACGTCCACCTCGACGGGCCGGTTGCCGCCAACGCGTTCGAGTTTTCGCTCCTGGAGTACACGCAGCACCTTGGCTTGCGTCGCGGACGGCATGTCGCCGATCTCGTCGAGGAAGATCGTGCCGCCGTGGGCCGCCTCGAACTTGCCGACGCGGCGCGCGTCGGCGCCGGTGAACGCGCCCTTCTCGTGGCCGAACAGCTCGCTCTCGACCAGTTCGCGGCTGATCGCGGCGCAGTTCACTGCGATGAACGGCCGCGCGCGGCGCGACGAGCGCTGGTGCAGCGCCTGCGCGACGAGTTCCTTTCCGGTGCCGCTTTCGCCGCGCACCAGCACCGTCAGATCGGTCTCGGCGACCTTGCGCACCGTTTCGAAGACCTGCGCCATCGCCGCGCCCGAGCCGATCAGATTCTCGAAGCGCCAGTCGCGGTCGATGCGCTCGCGCAGGATGCGGTTCTCGCGTTCGAGTCGCGTGCGCTCGAGTGCGCGGCGCAACACCAGCCGGATCTCGTCGTTGTCGAACGGCTTCGGCACGTAGTCGGACGCGCCGGCCTTCATCGCCTCGACGGCGATCTTCTCGGAGCCGTGCGCGGTGATCATCACCACCGGCGTTTCGGGCTGGAACTCCTTCACGGCGCGCAGCACGTCCATGCCGCTCGCACCCGCACCGAGCGCGAGGTCGGTGAGCACCAGGTCGAAGGCGTCGGCGCGCAGTCGCGCGATCGCCGCCTCGCCGGCGTCGGCCTGCTCGACGTCGTAGCCCTCGCGTCGCAGCAGTCCCGACAGCGCCAGCCGGATTGCGGCTTCGTCCTCGACGATCAGCACGCGCGGGTTCATGCGTCGTTCCTCGCGAGCCCGGCCTTCGGCAGCACGACACGAAACTCGGTTCCGCCGCCGGGCGGCGATTCGACCTCGATCGAACCGCCGTGCGTCTCTACCACCTTCCGCGTAATGGGTAGCCCGAGGCCGGTGCCGTTCGCCTTGCTGGTGTGGAACGGCGCCCAGATCTGTTCGGCGCGGCCCGGCTCGATGCCCGGACCATTGTCGCGCACGCGCAGCCAGACTTCGGTGCCGGCCAGGTTCTCGCCGGCTTCGATCTCGACGCGCGGCGATGCGACCGGCGTACCGTTGAGCGCGTCGAGCGCATTGCCGACCAGATTGATCACGACGCGGCGCAGCTTCTCGGGATCGCCCACCAACACGCCCGCTTCGCCGACGTCGACACGCAGGTCGACGCCAGAGCGGTCGATGCGCTCGCGCAACGTGTCGAGACCGGAGTGGACGATCTCGTCGAGTCGCACTTCTTTTGGCCGCAGTTCCTCGTCGCGCGCGTAGCGCAGCAGGTGCGAGATCGAGCGCTCGACGCGCTCCAGTTCCTGCAACGCGACATGCGCGTACTCGACGTTCTCGTGCGAGTGCGGGTCCTCGCCCATCTGCTGCAGCAAGCTCTTGGCCGCAGTGATCGGGTTGCGGATCTCGTGCGCGATCGACGCCGAGAGGTGTTCCAGGTTGCGCGCGTGCCGGTCCTCGAGCTCGCGGCGATTGCGCGACACTTCCGCCGGCATCCGGCTGCGCAGCCC
>JANLTC010000132.1:0-5275 GCA_031362725.1 Deltaproteobacteria bacterium
TAAATTTGTCCGGACAAATTTAGACGCGCCGGGAGAGCGGCCATGGAATACCACACCATCGAAGAGATCAGGCGGGCCGATGGCCTGCGACTTGTGCTCGTGCAAGGGTTCCCGAGCCCGTGGGGGCAGGCGGCGAAAGCCATGATGGAGCACAAGGGGCTCACTTTCCGTGTTGGGCCACAGGCCGCGGGCGGTGAGAATCCGGATCTGGTGAGTTGGGCCGGGATTAACAGTGGACCGGTCGTGGCGTGGCAGGATGAGCCGCCGGTGAACCGCTGGAACGAGATCGTCCTCTTGCTCGAACGTCTCGCACCCGAGGCTCCGCTCGTACCCGATGACGCGTCGCTGCGCGCGCAGGTATTCGGGCTCGGTCATGAGATCTGTGGTCCGCTCGGGCTCGGCTGGAACCGACGCCTGGACATGTTCCGCCCTGCCATGGAATCTGACGAGCCGCCTGCGGCGATAACGAGCATGGCGGCCAAATGGGGCTACTTCCCCACCGACGTTGCGGCGGCTAACCGCCGAACCGTGGCGACGCTCGGCCTGCTCGCCGAGACACTCAAGACCCAGCGCGCGCGCGGCAGCCAATACTTCGTCGGCGACGTGCTGACCGCCGTCGATTTCTGGTGGACCGCGTTCAGCAACATGGTCGACCTCATGCCGCCGGAACTCTGCCCGCTCGATCCGTCACTGAGACCGTTGTTCGAAAACGTGCCCGACGTTGTGGTGGATGCCATCGACCCGGTCCTGATCGAGCACCGTGACCGCATCATGCGCGCGCACTTCGTCGTGCCGATGGAGCTCTGAGGGCGTCTACGCCCCGGTCCTGAAAAGCCGTGTGTAACGACCGAATGAAGAACCAGAGGAAAGTCCATGCCCGCAGACGCTAACCGCATGACCGCCGCCGACGAGGGCCTGATCCTCGACGCCATCACCAAGTGGCTCGAGCAGAAGGTGAAGCCCGTCGCGATGGATCTGGAGCACGACGACGTGTACCCGGAAGAGCTCGTCGAGGACATGAAGGAGCTCGGGCTGTTCGGGGCCCTAGTGGACCCCGAGTGGGGTGGGCTCGGTTTGAGCGCGACCACGTACGCGAAGATCGTCGCGCGCATCTCCGAAGAGTGGATGAGCCTGACCGGCATCTTCAACTCGCACCTGATGATGGCGCTCGTGGTGCAGCGTTTCGGCACCGACGAGCAGAAGGCGTACTGGCTGCCAAAGTTCGCGAGCGGCGAACTGCGCGGTGCGCTCGGGCTGACCGAGCCGGACGCGGGCACGGATTTGCAGGGCATCCGCACGACCGCGCGACGCGACGGTGACGATTACGTTGTGAACGGCACGAAGACGTGGATCTCGAACGCGATTGAGGGCCATTGCGTCGCGCTGCTGGTCAAGACCGACCTCAACGCCGAGCCCCGTTACAAGGGCATGAGCATGCTGATCGTGCCCAAGATCGACCCTGAGACGCGCGCGCCGCTGCCGGGCGTGCGCAACGGACGCAAGCTCGAAAAGCTCGGTTATAAGGGCATCGACTCGGGCGAGTTCGTGTTCGACGACTATCGATGCAACGCGGCGCGCTCGCTCGTTGGCGGTGCAGAGGGCCAGGGCTTCTTCATGGCCACTGGCGGGCTCGAGATCGGCCGCATCAACGTCGCCGCGCGCGCGGTCGGTGTCTCGCGCCGAGCGCTCAGGGAATCCGTCGCCTACTCGCAGGTGCGCAGGACCATGGGTAAGCCCATCTGTGAGCACCAGGCTATCCAGCTCAAGCTCGGCGAGATGGCAACGAAGGCGCGTGCGGCAGAGTTGCTGGTCGAGGACGCAGCGCGCTTGTACGACACGGGCGCGAGCGTCGAAATGGAGGCCGGCATGGCGAAGTATTTCGCCTCGGAAACCGCAGCTGAACTCGCCTTCGAGGCGATGCGCATCCACGGCGCCTACGGCTATTCGAAGGAGTATCTGATCGAACGTCTGTATCGCGACGCGCCGTTGATGTGCATTGGCGAAGGTACCAACGAGATGCAGCGCATCATCATCGCCAAACAGCTTGTGAAGAGGAACCCGGTGTGAACGCAGACCAAGCCACGTTGGACGTAACGAGGATGAGAGCATGAGTAAAGTGCGTGTGGCCGTCGACATCGGCGGAACGTTTACCGACATCTGCATACTAGACGAGGCGGACAACACACTGCGAGTGCAGAAGGTGCCGTCCACTCGCGATCCGATCGACGCCGCGCTCGAAGGTATCGCAAAAGCTGGCGTAAATCTCGCCGACATCACGCTGTTTTCCCACGGCACGACAGTCGCGACGAACGCGCTGATCCAGCGCAACCTGCCGCATGCGGCCGTGGTCTGCACCGAGGGCTTTCGGGACGTCATCGAGATCGGCAACTCCACGAAGGCGGATCTCTGGGACGCCTACAAGGACAATCCCCCGCCGTATATTCGCCGCCGCGACCGGCTGACGATCGCGGAGCGCACGAGCGCTGCGGGTGTGGTCGAGCGTCCGGTGGACGAGGCCGAGGCACGCGCACTCGCCGCCAAGCTCCGCAAGCGTGGCTACAGGGCCGTCGCCATCTGCTTCATGAACGCGTTTGCGAACGGCGCGAACGAACGTGCACTCAAGGCCGTCCTCGAGGCCGAGCTGCCCAGTGTCGCCGTCACCACGTCGAGCGAGGTGCTGCCCGAGATCTTCGAGCACGAGCGCTTCTCCACGACCGTCGTGAACGCAGTGCTGCAGCCGGTGGTCGGCGACTATGCACGCCGCCTGCAGGATCGTCTCGTCGCGGGTGGTTATGCCAGCGACGTGCTGCTGCTGCATTCCGGCGGCGGCGTGATGACGCCGAAGAGCACGGGCAGGCAGGCGGCGCGGCTTGCGAGTTCAGGCATCGCCGCCGGCGCGATTGCGAATCGCTACATTGGTCAGCTGTGCGGCTACCCGAACGTGATCGGCTTCGACATGGGCGGCACGAGTACAGATGTTTCGCTCGCCTGGCAAGGCGAGCTGTTGACCACGCGCGACTGGTACATCGAATACGGGCAGCCGATCTGTTTCCCGAGTATCGACATCAAGACAATCGGCGCGGGCGGCGGCTCCATCGCCTGGATCGACGAGGCCGGCAGCTTGCGCAACGGGCCGCAGTCGGCAGGCTCCGAGCCAGGTCCGGCCTGCTACGGGCGCGGCGGCGAGAAGCCCACGAATACGGACGCGAACCTCGTGCTCGGCCGGCTCGGTGCCGGGCTCGCGGGCGGCGACCTCGGCCTGGACGCGGCGCGCGCCCGCGCCGCAATCGAGACCCACGTCGCGCGCCCGTTGGGGATGGACGTCGAAGCCGCGGCGCAGGCCATCCTGCGCGTCGCGAACGCAAACATGGCCGACGCCGTGCGCCTCGTGTCGATCATGCGGGGTTACGATCCCCGCGACTTTGCGCTAGTCGCATTCGGCGGTGCGGGTGCTTTGCACGGCGCGGCGGTCGCGAAGGACCTCGCGATCCCGAAAGTGATTGTGCCGCCGCACCCGGGCGTGACTTCGGCGATGGGTTGCCTACTCGTGGACATCCGCCACGACCTGCTGTCGACTTACCTCGTCGACGCTGCCGTCGCGGACGCTGCGGACGTCGAGCGCGAGTTCCGCGCACTCGAGGACGAGGCGCGCGAACGGCTCGCTCATGAGGGAGTCGCAGAGGCTGACATGGTGCTCACACGCTCCATCGACATGCGCTACGGCGGGCAGTGGCGCTCGCTGACTGTGCCTGTGCCGCGTCCGTTCACGAACGTCGCGCAAGCCGTCGAGGATTTCGGCGCTGCGCACCAGCGCGAGTACAACTACCGGCGCGACGGCGCGGTCGTCGAGATCTTCCGCCTGAATCTGATCGCCATCGGCATCACGCCGAAGGCCGAGTTCGCGCGGCACGCGCCAGGTGGCGCGATGCCCGCGCCGCGGTCGATGCGGAGCGTGACGTTCGACGAGGGCATCCACGAGACCCCGATCTTCTGGCGCGAGGACCTGCCCGCCGGTGTGGCATTCGCCGGTCCCGCAGTCGTCGAACAGTTCGACGCGACCACGCTCGTGCCGCCCGGCGCCCGGGCCGAGGTCGACGTGTGGCTTAACATCGTCATCACGGTTTGAGGAGGCCCGATATGGACAAGCCAGTTACCGCCGCCAGGTTGCTCGACCCCGTCACGTTCGAGGTTCTGCGCAACGCCTTCGTCAACATCGTCGACCAGATGGCCGAGCAGGTGCGCCGCACCTGCTACTCCTTCGTCGTGTATAACCGTGATTTTTCCAATGCGCTATGCGACGCGGAGGGCAACACGGTCGCGCAGGGCAACCAGGACCTCGCCGCCCACGTCGGCACGCTCCACTACACTTGCAAGGCGGTCATCAAGGAGTTCGGCGCGGACATTCACCCCGGCGACGTATTCCTGATCAATGACCCCTATGTCGGCGGCACACACTTCAGCGACACGCGCGTGCTGCTGCCGATCTTCGTCGACGGCCGCCTCGTCGCCTGGAGCCAGGCGAACGGCCATTGGGCGGACATGGGCGGCAGCGTGCCGGGCTCGTTCGACGTGACGGCGAAAGATATGTTCAAGGAAGGTATCCGCATCCCGCCGATCAAGATCTGGCGCAAGGGCGAGTATTGCTACGACGTCGCGCGCCTCGTCGCCAAGAATACGCGCGACCCCGACGCCATCATCGGCGACATGGACGCCCAGACGCAGGCGACGCGCATCGCCGAGCGCGAGCTGAAGCGCCTGTGCGAGAAGTACGGCGTGGACACGATCGTGACGGCGTTCGCCGAGGTGCAGGACTACGTCGAGCGTGCCGTGCGGCTGCGCCTGTCCGAACTGCCGGACGGCAGCTGGGAGACCGTCGACTTCGTCGACCAAGACCCGACGGGCGATGAGGGACTGATCCCCATCCGAGTCAGAATGACGATTTCGGGCGACGCGGTCGAGTTCGACCTGAGCGGCTCCCACCCGACCATTGGCTCGATATACAACTGCGCGTTTGGCGGCACGTTCGCCGCGATCGTCGCAGGCATGAAGACGTTCTTCCCGGACGTGCCGCTGAATGCGGGGCTGTATCGTACCGTCACGGTGACCGTACCCGACGACACCATCGTCAGCGCGCGCTGGCCGGTCGCGGTGTCCGGATTCGTGATGTGCTTCGAGAAGATCATGAACGCGATCTTCGAGCTGTTCTCGCACGTGATGCCCGAAAGGGCGATGGCCTGCGCGTTCAACATCGAGTACCTGCAGACCGGCGGCTACG